>URBH01000039.1 GCA_900546075.1 uncultured Eubacteriales bacterium
GCGGTCTGCCGTGTAACGGCTTAAATAAAATGATGAAATCATTTTATGAAGAAATCGTATTATCCGGCCTGTGCCAGCAACAGACTCAGGCCGTAAATTACGACCAGATGGGCAGGGTAGTACCAGTAGAACAGCGGGCCAATGTTCCGCCTGCCTTTTTGACCGTTGTACAGCGCCAGAAGGGGAACGCTCAGAAGTCCCCACCACTGGATTCCACCGTAATGCAGCCCCAACAGGCTGACGCCGACGGCAAACAGCGCCAGTTTCTCCCATTTTCCCCTGCCAAAATACACCAGCACCGGCAGCATCACGCCCCAAAGACCGTAATCCACGTCGAAGTCCGTGTGAATCAAAATCCGGGGCAGTCCCACGGTGATAAAAACTGCGGCGGCAAGGGCGGCGGCAGCGATCAGTACCGACGCGGGCGTTCGGCGGCGAAGGGCGCTGTCCAGCGCGTAAATCAGGCAGACGGACAGGGAAAAGGTCACGAAAATGCACTGGTAGAGCGAGCGCATGGCGGCAAAATAGGCGATCTGGCACAGCGCGGTCATGCCCAGAAGTCTCCCCAGATACCGTCCCCGGTTATGGGTATAGCGGCAGCCCTCGGCGATCATGTAAGCAAAAAGCGGCGCGGCCAGCCGTCCGATGATCCGCAGAATGATAAATTGGGGCAGCAGCTGCAATCCCACATGGTCGCAGGTCATGGCGATCAGGGCCAGAAGCTTGAGCTGATTCCCGGTCAGCCCGGCCAATTTCTTCGTTTGTATCTGCATAGGCACTCCTGTAAATGGCGTTTCGGACAAGGCTATGATACCACGTTTTCGTCAAAATTGTCAATCCGGAGCAGCAAAAAAGCGCCCCCACCGGGCGCGGGAAAAGTGAAATGACCCTTGACTGCCATGCCTTGTGATCAGCACGTTTTTTTGCAGCCAAGGGTCATTTCTGTTCACTCTTATTATCTAACATCTGTTGGTTAACCTCTCTTTCTGCGGAGTAGACGCCGACGTTCCGCCATATAGATTTGGAATTCCTCCCGTTCAAATTCCTTTCTTTTTTCCTCGAAGATCCTATGTAATCGGGAGCTTTACCTCGGGAAGCCGACGCCTCTAAGAAGATTTACCTGTACATTGGTATCACCTCTTTGTGTCTATAAAGTAACATGAATTCTCCCAGAATGCAACCCGGAATTTTGCATAAAATATACTGCTTTATTTACTGCATAACATAGAATTGCGGCATTTTGACCAGTAAAATGTTGACATCTCAGCTCGCTTGTGATAGCATAAATACGTTGGGGTCAGTCTGGGGACTGGCCGTTTACAGACAGAGGGCGGGGATTTCCCCGCCCTCATACTATTTCTCGATAAAATGGTGTTAACCATTTTTTCCTGCGAATCCTTCGCAGGCCGCCAGCTGCTGAAACAGCAGCCGAATAAAACGGTTTTTAACCGTTTAGTATCAAACGTTTTCCTCGATCAGCGTCCGGAACGCATCCTCGGAAAGCGGGTTCGTCACGGAAATGGAGTAGGCGTAGCTTCCGTCCGTCCAGATGGCCAGACTGTATGCGCCGTCGTTGCCCTTGAGGGTCACGGCGTTGCCGGAGATTTCCAGCGTTTCCTCCTGGGCGTATACAGTATAATCACCGGAATTATCCTCCGTTCCGGGGGATTTGCGGTAGCACAGGCTGTCGGTATCGCCGAAATATTGGATTTTCGCCAGGTTGCCCCAATAAGACACGTATTCCGTGCGCTCCACCGTAAAGGGAACGCCCGTCAGTTCGTTCAGAGGAATCCCCGTTTTCTCGGTCAGCGCTTCCAGGCTGTCCACGGTGTCAATCTGGGCAACCGCCATCATTCCTTGCTCCAGGGGGTCTAACTGCTTCGGCTTCCAGACATACCAGCAGCCTACCACGATGGCAAGGCAGGCCGCCAGGGTAAACAGCCGCTGGGTCAATTGGCGTTTCTTCTGCTTCGCCTGTTTTACTTCCACATTGCGCAGGACTCGCCGCCGCATTTCCGGCGTCAGCTGGATTTTGTCCATGATTTCCTCATACTTCAAAGTCGTAGGCCTCCTTCAGAATGGTTTTCAGCTTTTCCCTGCCCCGGCGAAGGTCGGAACGGACGGTGGAGGGATTCCGCCCCAGAATCTTTGCGATCTCCTCCGTGGAATAGCCCTCGTAATAGTGCAGGTGGATCACCTCCCGGAACTGTACCGGCAGCTCCTTCACCGCGTCCCAGACGAAGGACAGGTCTTCCCGCCCTTCTTCCGCTATTCTCTCGCTCAGCTCGTCTGAGTCCCGGAGAGCGTTGTACTCAATGCGGTTCTTGCTCAGGTTCGCTGCCACGCGCAGGAGCCATGCCTTTTTATGCTCCTCGCTTTCAAAGGTGGGGGCGGCGGTCAGAAGCTTCAGAAGCGTGTCCTGCAAGACTTCCTCCGCGTCCGCCATGTTGTGCAGATAACTGTAGGCACAGCGCAGAATCGCGTTTCCGTAGGTGTCCAGCGCATCCGCCGCCATCTGGTCGGCGCGGTCGCTTGCCCGGGTCTGCTGCTTTTCCCGGGGAATCAGCCGCACCGCAAAGGCATACAGCCGCCCCAAAAGCCGCCACCACAGGGGCATGGGAATTGCAATTGCTTCCATTCCAAAGGTTCCTTTCTTCCAAAATTCAGGCTGGGTTTCAGGCCAGCGTCTCCACCCAGGCGGTCAGCTGCCCGACGCTCATACCGGCATCGCACATTACCGCGTAGGAATACTCGCCGTCCGTCCATGTTGCGGTGTAGATCAGGCCATCGTTTCCTTTGCAAAGGACGGTGTGGCCGTCGACGGTCTGCTCTTCGATGGTAGTATAGGTGTTGCAGTCGCCGCTGATGTCGTCGCCGCCTGCTCCCTTGCGGAAATACAGTTCGGAATCGTTGCCGTTGCTGAAAATCACCTGGGCAATTTCGTTTTCGATGGCCGCAATGTAACACTCCGTGTAGCCGTCCACGGTCTGGGGTGCGGTGAAGGAGAAGCCGGCGAGCTTGCCCGCCTCTTCCAGGCTGGTGCATTCCTGCCAGGGGTTGGGAATTTGGATGTTTTCGCCGTCTTCCGCTGGCCCCCAGGTCTTGGGGTCGCTTCCGGGAATGACGGTGCCGTCCGCAGTGTAGGAGGTATCACCCTTGTGGGTAGTGGGCGCGGGAGCGTCGGCTTTTCCGCTGCATCCCACGATGGCCAGCGCCATTACAAAGCTCAAAATAACAGCAATAAACTTTTCCATAATCAGAACATTCCTTTCTTTTTCCCGGCATTTCCGCCGTTCTATCCTGTATACAGCCGGGCAAGGGGAAATGTTGCAGCTTCCCCAAAATTTTTTGTGGCATTCTCTCGCAGTTTGCGGTATCATGATATGAAGAAGGTGAGGGACATGTATTTTTCATATGGAGAAACAGAGGTTAACTATCTGCGCCGGAAAGACAAGCGGCTCTGCGCGGTTATTGACCAAATCGGCCACATCGACCGCGCTGTAGACACCGACCTTTTTTCTTCCGTCATCCACCACATCATCGGCCAGCAGATCTCCACGAAAGCCCAGGCGACCATCTGGCAGCGGATGCAGGACGCCCTGGGAGACGTGAACGCCGAGACCATTCTTTCGGCGGGCGTTCCCAGGCTGCAAGCCCTGGGCATGACCTTCCGCAAGGCGGAGTATATCACGGATTTTGCCGAAAAAGTCCACACCGGCGCTTTCGATCTGGACGCCGTGGAGCGGATGTCCGACAAAGACGCTATCGAGGCTCTGCGGGCGCTGAAGGGAATCGGCGTGTGGACGGCGGAGATGATTCTGCTGTTTTGTTTGCAGCGCCCCGATATTTTCAGCTATGACGACCTTGCTATTCAGCGGGGATTGCGGATGGTCTATCACCATCGGGAAATTGACCGGGCGCTGTTCGAAAAATACCGCCGCCGGTTCAGCCCCTATTGCAGCGTAGCCAGCCTGTATCTCTGGGCGGTGTCCGGCGGGGCGATTCCGGAAATGAAGGACTACAAGTCCAAGTGATCTTCCGGGGTCGAGAAGGCTCTTTCAAAGGCCGCCGCGTCGGCCCGGGACGTTTCCCAGCCGTATTTTTTCAGATCCACCTGCCAGCAGCGGCCATTCCAGTACGTGGGAACGCCGTCCTCCGCCAGAAGCGTGCGCTGCAAATCGGAAACGAGAAAATGCTGCGCCCCGCTCAGCTCGCCCTTGCCGTTGACCACGCGAAAGGCGGGGATATCCGCCCCGGCCAGATTTTCCCGCAGTCCGTAGCCCACCTGTCTGGAATTTCCGGGCTTGCCGCAGAGCATGGCGATCTGCCCGTAGGTCGCGACCTTCCCACGGGGGATACACAGGCAGACAAGCCGCATTTTTTCGTAAAACGTCATGATTTTCCCACCTTCCGCCTTTGTTATCCTATTTCTCGATAAAATGGTTAACACCATTTCATCCTGCGAATCCTTCGCAGGCCGCCGGTAGCGGCGAGAAATGTATGGACTTACGTTTTTTGCGGCTACGCCGCTGGCTGCTGAAACAGCAGCCGAATAAAACGGTTTTTAACCGTTTTATTGAAAACTAGTATCAGTGGGTTCCCGTCCGGAGGAGGGAGAATACCTTCAGGGATTCCAGCGCGCGCCCCGTGCTGTCAAAAAACGCCTGATTGTCCACGGCGCTGCCGCCGTAGTATTTGCCCGCGTCCTCCGGGTCGTAGGAGGCGGCGTAGGAGCTGGCCCAGCCGGAGCCGTACTGCTCCCATTTCCGGCTGTTTTCCGCCCGGCTGCCGCCTCCGGCGCTGATCCATGCGCCCTCCCAGTAGAAGACACCGATGCCGTTTGTCGTGTCCTCTGCCATTGTACGGACAACGTCCGCCACGGCATCGGCCTGTCCCTGTACGGTAAGGGGATAGGGTTTGGCATAGCTGCCGCCCTCGCCGATGGTATTGCCGAAGAAATCCGCATCCTCCGGGGTGTAGGCGTAGGAGGTTTCCGCTACCATGACCTGCTTGCCGTAAGCTTCGGCAACCTGAGAGAGCACGGCGGCGAGATTCTCCGGCGTCCCATGCCAGTAAGGGTAGTAGGAGGTGGCGAATACATCGTAGTCCAGTCGGAAATCGTCCAGCGTTTTCCCGTAGAAGCGCATGGCGTCGGCGTTCTCCGGATTCGTGAAGTGAACGGCCACCAGCGCCTCCGGGAAAATTGCCCGGACGGCTCGGGAGCCGGCCTCCATCAGCTGGCAGATGTTCCCCCAGGCGGTTTCCCCGCAGAGACTGCCGTTGGTCTCATTGCCCAGCTGCACCATGCCTACGTCCACCCTGGCGTCCTTCAGCTGCCGAAGGCAGTCCGTGGTGTAGCGGTTCAGGGCATCGGCCTTTTCGTCGATTTCCATACCGACCCACGCTTTGGGAACCATCTGCTTACCGGGATCGGCCCAGAAATCGGAATAGTGAAAATCGACCAGAAGCTTCATGCCGTACCGGGTGGCTCGCTTGCCGATGGCAAGGGCGGTGCCGATGTCGCAGTTTCCGCCGCCGTAGCCCCGGCCGGAGCCGTCGTAGGGATCCACCCACACCCGAACCCGGATGTAGTTGATCCCGTTTTCGGAAAGGATCTCAAAAACGTCCTTCTCCTTACCGTCAAAGTCATAGTACCGGACGCCGCCCGCCTCCAGCGACGGCACGATGGAGGCGTCCATGCCCAGAATAAAAGCTTCGGTCATGCCCTCAATCCTCGGAACATACAGCGTGTCCGAGGTGACGACCCGCTTCTTCCCGCCGCACCCGGCCAGGCACCCGGCCAGCAGGCAGACGGTCAGCCATGCGGAAAACGCCCTTTTCACGGTTGCTACCTCCCTTAAGTTTCTCGCCGAAGGCCTTTTCCGGATTGTGCGTTTATTTGCCGGGTTCCTCCGTTTCGGGGTTCCGGAATACCTCCACCCGTTCCAGCCGGATCGTCACACGGGTCTGTCCGCCGATGGTGCAGGTAAACAGCGTCAGATCCCAGTCCCCTGCTTCCATTCCCTCCGCGTCCATGGGGTTCAGCGTCTCCCGTTCCACCATCCGGAAGGTCACCACATGCTCATCCATATCCGTAAACAGGACGATGTCCCCGGGTTGGAGCTCCTTCAGCTTTCCGAAATGGGACGCATAGTTGTGGGCGCAGATGATCAGGTTGTCCTGATACAAGGAGCCTGAATACCGGCAGGGGGCAACCTTCAATGCGGGATAGTCCCACTGGCTGATCACCGGCAGCTCCAGCTCCAGCGACGGAATGCTCAGCACGCCGATGTAGTCCCGGCCGTTGATGGTCTTCACCGGCATCTCCCGCCGGACATCCGGCTGGGATTCCGGAACGGTCGTGGGTTCGGCCTCGTCTGCTTCCGTGGGGAGCGCATCGCACAGCTGAGCAATGACCTGCCGGGCGGAGTCCCGGGCTTCGTGGGACTCCCGTTCATTGTAAGCCGAAAGGAACAGGGCCGCCGCAATCAGCAGCAGCCCCGCATTGATCCAGACGGTTCCCCGGTTAGCCTTCATCCTTGGCCTCCCGGCGGCGGAACAGACCCACGGCGATGCAGCCAAGCCCCGCACAGGCCAGCACCGGCACCGGCCACCACAGCTGCCCGGTCTGGGGAAGCTTTTTCCCGCCGCCGCCGGAAGAGGGAGGCGCAGTGGGCTTGACCTCCCGTTCCAGATCGGTCTTGGGCTGGCTGGTCACGTCGTATTGATATTCGTCCCGGTAGAGGTAAGGCACGCTCACCAGGAAGGGAGCGGTTTTCCCGTAGCCGGAGGCGGCGGTTTTCTGCACCACCAGATACAGGCCGAAGGTCAGGTCGGAAAAGGCTGCGCTGCCGTCCTTATCGACGGTCACGGGATTGGAGGTGACGGGAGTCAGCTTCCCTTCCAGCGCCGCCAGCCGCCCCGCCAGATCCGGGGACTCGATGTCGCCGAATTCGGGAATGTCTGCCTGAATTTCTTCCACGGGGACGAAGCTGTAGTTGCCGTCGTCCTCCGCCACGTCGCCCACCCTGTACAGGGCAAGCGTGCCGCCGCGGACGGCTTTTCCCTTGTAGGTCATGGAGACGGTGATGCTGCAATGGCCGTTCCGGCTCTCGTCCGGAACCGCGTGGGCGGCGGCGGACAGGGGCAGAGCAAGCAGGAAAAGCAGCGCCAGCAGGCCGGAAATAACATGCTTTCTCATGAAAAAACCTCCTATTTCTTTCTGCGCCTGGGCAGCAGCAGAAGGATCAGCAGAATCAGCAGCATGGGGACCGCCACGACGGGCGCCACCAGCATTGGCTCGATCTGGACGGCGTCGGCGGTGACCCGCACGGTTTTGACTTCCTCGATATTGTCGATGCGGTGTCCGCGAACCAGCAGCCGGTGGGTATTGATGCCGTAGGGGGTGCAGGTCACCAGGGTGCAGTAGTCCTCCCCCTCCGTGATTTCCAGCGCGGCGGTATCCTGAGGCTCCACAATGAGGATTTGATCCACCTCATAGGTCAGGATCTCATCCAGCACCCGCAGGAGGAAGGTATCCCCCTCCCGGAGCTTGTCCAGGTTGGTGAACAGCTTGGCGCTGGGCAGACCCCGGTGACCGGAGAGGACGCAGTGGGTGCTCTCCCCGCCTACCGGCAGGCTGGACCATTCCAGATGGCCGACGGCTACTTGCAGGACGGGATCCTCCGTGCCGTGGTAGATGGGCAGGCTCACGTCAATTTCGGGAATTTCGATATAGCCCATGACCCCCTGACCGGATATGTCCAGCAGGCTTTCGTATTCGGCCTTCTGCTCCTGGGAGAGGAGGAAGCTGTTGCTGCGACTACACAGGTTCCGGTTATACTGCCGGGCGGCGTCCCAGATGGCGTCATAGCTGGCGTTGTCGAGAGCGGCCACGTTTTCGGCGTAGGTGGTAATGGCCTTGGTCTGGTGGAAGGAGTTCCAGTAGTCACTGACGGTGGGGTACAGCAGCAGGGACAGCCCTATAAGCAATATGAAAAGTAACACAATGGTTGACAGATGTTTTCGCATACAGGGTTCTCCTTGTGGCTGTGTGCCGGGGAGGGGCGCTCCCCGGCACAGAACTTATGGTTAAGAAAGCGGAATTAAGGGGTGTGTACTCTCAGGAATTAACGATTGGCATCGCTCATGCGCTTCTTGGTGACCAGCAGGACGACCGCGCCCAGCACCAGGACAGCGCCCAGTACATAGAAGACGGTGGTGCCCATGCCGCCGGTGGAGGGCAGCTCGGTACCGGCCTTGTTGACAACAACAACGGCGGTTGCGGCGATGTTCGCAAGTTCGACCTTAACCACAGTTTCAGTAATCTCATCAGTGGGATCGCCGTTTTCGTCCAGATACACGGTCTTACTCGTGGTGGTTTCACTGGTCTTGGTAGCATTGACAATGACAGAGGTAGTCAGCCGGTTATAGCCGTCAGGAGCTTTGATCTCCTTAATATCATAGCTACCGGTTTTAACACCCTTCACAACGATCACGCCGTCGGGAGGTGTGGTGATCTGCTTCGTAAGACCTTCGGCAGAGTCGATACCGGCATAGATGTAAGCGCCGTTGGCGTCAGGAGTAGACTTCACATAGAACGGGAACTCGAAGATAGCGCCGGACAGAGCTTTGCCCTCATTGTTGACCTTCTTCAACGCAATGGCATAGGTGAAGATGGTTTCTTCAGTATCTATCTTCTTGTTGGGATCAGGCTGATCACTGCCCTTAGTAGTCCACGTTACAGTGACCTTGTTGGTGTTGCCATTGCCATCAATGACGGCCTTGTCAGTTACTTTAGCGGTGTAGGTGATGGTGACGGTAGCACCATTGTTATACTTGAACTGGCTCTTCCCCTCGTCATACCAGTCAATGACGATCTTCTTATTAGTAAACGGGGCAGTGACATCATCCTGGTCATCGGTGGTCGTGTCGTTGCCATCATTGTCTACAATGATCCTGGTGACAGTCACATTGGACAGGAAATCGGGCAGGGTATCCTCGATGGTATAGGAAACGATTTCCTTTGCATCCTTACCAGCGCCATCATAATTGGAGGTCTTGAAACTAACGGTATAAGTGACCGTGTCGCCAATGGAGACACTTTTATCAGCGGCAGTACCAGTGGCCGTTTTTTTCAAGTCACTAGGTGTAGAACTATTCTTGTCAACAATCTTAGCATTTGGCATTGTTGAATCGACGCTGATAACCTGTTTACCCTGAGTAGTAGTCACAACATAATAGCCATAAGCTAGTCCTTTAAAGGTCAGGGCTGTGCCGTCACTTTTGGCCGTTGCAGTGGATGTTGCCTTTGCCGTCCAAGCCGTCAGGGCAGTTTTCAGCCCCTCACTCATATTCTCCCCATCTTTGGCCGCTTCAGTGGCGCTGATATAGCCATTACCATCCGCAGTGAAATAATCAGCCAGGTCTGCGGGAACAGTGCCGGTGTAAGCGATACTGGTGTGGTCCGCGCTCACGGTCGCGTCAAACAGCTTGTAGATGGTGTAGGTTTCGCCCTTTGCG
This sequence comes from uncultured Eubacteriales bacterium, assembly GCA_900546075.1. Lineage (GTDB taxonomy): Bacteria > Bacillota > Clostridia > Oscillospirales > Oscillospiraceae > Faecousia. The sequence goes on from URBH01000039.1 coordinate 9,523, forward strand.
GCGTTGGAAATGGTAATGGAGCCTTCGCCATTCGTAAGCGTTACATCTTGGGCAAAGGCTGTGGTGGCCAGGGCGAAGACCATGACCAGTGCCAGCAGGAGACTGGCGAGTTTTCTTGCGTGTTTCATTTTTTGTGCTCCTTCTTTCATCATCATTTTGAATTTGAATGGTGGCTTTCCGCGTATCAGGAAGATGCCTCATCCTCCTTTCGACGCTTGCAATGGATATACAACAGGGTCGCCGCGCCGAGGATCAGCGTCAGGCCGCCTGCGGTATAAGAGGTTGTCCCGGCTCCGCCGGTGTCGGGAAGCTTATAGCCCCAGGAAATGTCGCGGATGGTGACCGAAAGCACCTTCGGGTCGGTGCCGCTGACGGTCAGGGTTGTTCCGGTTTCCCCGGTTTGTGTCAGCGTTCCGTCCGGGTTCTCCGTGGCCGGGTAAAGCGTCGCGTCCTCGTCCCCGACCTCCAGAATCCAGGGCCCTGCCGTCATGTAATTTGACGGCGCCTGCGTCTCATACAGATAGTAGGTGGTATTGCGCCGGATGCCGGAAAAGAGCGCGATGCCGTCCTCTTTGGTGGTGGCCTCCACGGAGGTATCTTTCCCCTGTTCTTTCAGGGTGAACTTTGCGCCTTCCAGCTTTTTCTCGGCGTCCACGCTGTCCGTCTTCACGATTTGCAGATTCAGCTGGGTCGTCATGGTGTTGGTAAAGGCGTCTCCCGGGATGGTCAGGGTGTAAGACCCGTCCGAATTGCTCCCCTGCCCAACCGCATCGCCCGACCCCGAAGAGCCGCCGGCAGCGGTGTTCGACACGATTCCATTCGCGTTGAACACAGCTACTCCTCCCGGTTCGTAAGGGATATTTTCAATATTCCCTGTTCGCTTATCCGAACCATCCGAACAATTATTGTGGATGATGCAGCTGTATGTACCCGTTCCGGTAACTTCAAAGTCGTGATAGTAATAGTCATCCGACTCCTTTGTCATCTCTATTCCCGGCCATGTTGTTGCTGTAATCTGATTATTCGAATCGCCCCATACGTGCATGTACACTTTCTCCCAGTTATTCGTGTTCTGAAAGCGAACCTTGAAGATACCCGTCGTCTGGGAATCTCCCCCGGAGCCGGAGGAACCGCCGCTTTCGCTGCCGTTAAGCTTGACGGAGGACACATTGTAGCTTTTGAACGTCACGCCCAAAAGGGAAACGGTTTTTTCCTCAATTGTCACCTGGATTGTATGTACGTTCTTATCGTAGGTGATACCGGCTCGATCGCCCTTGACCTCGCTGAGCTTATAGGTATAGGTTCCGGCCTTGGTATACTGCACGTTGGGCGAAATCGTAAATTGTCCGGTAGCAGCATCGGATGTTGCCGTTCCGACTTCCTGCCCCTCACTGTCTGTTAACTTAAACTGGAAGTTCAGTCCCTCGTGCTGCTCTACGCCGTCCTTGGTCAGTGCCTTGGTGCCGATAATGTCCAGCGCAGGGGTGGCCGTCACAATTTCCTCTTTCCTGCCAAGAATCAGACCTCCGTTGGTCATGATGCCGCCGCCATGGATGTTGGAATGGTTGCCGGTGATAATCACTCTGGCAGCACCCTTCGCCGCGGCAACGGCCTCCGAATCAGGGTCTGCGGCAAGGCCAAAGAGGTAATTGGCTGTGGCATAGCCGGTTTTGCTGATTGTGATGTATGTTCCGTCACTGGAACCAGTCCAGTTCGCCGCGCCGCCGCCTAGCATCTGACCAGTAACCAGAGAAATCGGGGCGTTGCCACCTTTGCGCACGCAGAAATAGTCCTGGTGTCCGTTGAGGCGAAAGGTGTCGTTGACTTTGGCGACCGTTGAATCATCATTCTTGCCGTTTCCTCCGTCGGACATATTCACCCCACTATCGGAATTTTCGTAAATCGCCGCGCCTTCGGTATGCGTGATCAACGTCTCGCCGGTGGGGCAGGCCGCCACGCCGCCTCCATAACCGCCCGCAGTGTTGGCCGTGATCAGAGCATTGGTAATGTTCAGGTTGCCTTCCGCCTGAACAAAGATACCGCCGCCGCCCCAGTCATTGTTGGAATTCGTTATGTTATTGGTAATGTATACCTTGTTCGTTGCCTGAATCACGCCGTTGGTGCCGCCGGCGATACGAAGACCGCCGCCCTCGCCCAGTTCGGCGCAGTTGCCGGCAATGGTTCCGCCGCTCATGGTAAATGTGACTCTACAATCCCAGAAGCCCGCGTAAATGCCGCCCCCTGCCAGACCGGAATAGTTGCCGGTGACATAGCCGCCGGTCATATTCATAACGGAACTGTTCGCCAGAGCGATGCCGCCGCCGCCGTGCTTGTTGTTCACATCGTTCTGGCAGTCGTTGCAGTCGCATGCCTTATAGTTGTTGGTCACATAACCGCCGGACAGAGTCAGCGTACCGCTGTTGACATAGATACCGCCGCCGTTGTCTTCGTGTCCCTTGATGACCTCATTGCCCGTCACCGCACCGTCGGAGATGTTCAACTCTCCGCTGTTGACGTAGATACCGCCGCCGGAACGGCCGCGGTTGGCCGCAACAACACCGCCCTGGATATTCACCTTTCCGCTGTTGATGTAAATACCGCCGCCGGGCGTGTTGTCACTGCCGCCGCCCACAATATAGCCGCCATTTACGTCCAGCGTTCCGCCCTCCATGTAGACAATATGTTTGCCGCCGGTGTTCTGGAGGACACCGCTCTGTAGTTCCAGTGTACCCTTGACCAGAATCACCTGTTCAGAAGCCTCCCCACACAGAATCTTTCCTGCGTTGGCGAGGGGGACTTCATGCTTTTTCAGTGTTTCCGTGGTGCCGGTGGCATTGGGTGTGGATTCTGTGATGTAATACGTCAGGGTATCATTTTCCAGTATCGCCTTATTGCCGTACACGTTTCCAGTGACCGTAGATTCGGTATCCTGAATCCTGTCGGACGAGTCCATAATGGTAAGCTTCGCACCGTTGTGCACATCAAAGCACTGACTGGCCTTGCTGATCGTCAGGGTATGCCCGTTCAAATCGATGGTAGTGTCCTTCGAAATGCTCAAATTCGCGCGATTATCCCCATCCGCCGTCCAGGCATCGTCGGTCAGCTTAAAGTTGCCGCCGTTGATGAATGCGTCCCCGATATAGCCGGACAGATCTTGGAAGGATCGAGCCTGTACTTCATACAAAGAGAAGTGATCCGTGTCTATCGTCACGTCGCCGTTCTCTCCGGTTTTCGCTTCCATGTCCGTGGCGGTCTGGGCATTCGTATCAATGTGGTAGACCTTGGGGTAAAGCCCCTCCGTGTCAATGCCGCTGAAGGTCACGGTCACGGAGCCGGTTGGCTCGATCTCTTCCTCTCCGTGCCACAGGGTGATGTCCAGCAGGTAGCTCCGCTCCGGTTCGGCCTGTTCTTCGCCCAAAATCTGATCGCGAATCGCCCGATGCTCCCCGTCCGTCACCTCGGTCACCGTTACCGTGATTTCCCTTGCCGGATAGGGCAGGGAGGCACTCTCGCCGGTGATGGTCACGGTGATGCCGTTTTCGGTCTGCGCCGTCAGGGTGAATTCCTTCGCTCCCTCCGGCAGGTTGATATAGCCCAGAATCCCGGGGTCGTCCGCCCCATAGGTCAGCAGACGCACCGCGTCCTCCGCGTCGCCTTCCATGGCGGCGAAGCCGGAATCCGTGATCTGCGCCACCAGACCCGCCCGGTCGGCCGTGCCGTCCCCGTCCCGGTCAAAGAGCACCAGATCTCCAGCCGCCGGGGTGTGGGACTGTGCCGGTTCAAAGGCGTCCGCCCAGGACGTGACCCAGCCGCCGCAGTCTCTGTCGACGCCCTCCCCCCCGGCGTAATGCAGGCAGAAGGTCAGGAACATGACGTTCCAGTCGCCGTAAGGCTCCCCGCACCACGCGCCATAGCGGGTGTAGCCCTTAACCGTTTCGCCGTCCTCCGCGACAACGTAGTTTTTCGTACTCTCGGTATAGCCCAGCTGGGTTTCGGCGATGGCAAGGGTATCCTGCCGCCAATTCCCGGTCAGCGTCACCCCCGCGAAGGTCTGCTCCCAGGTTTCCGCCGTCTCCACGTCCGCGCCGGGGTCCGCGTGGCAGGCAAGACTGTGGGTGTGCTCCTCCGTCCCGCAGACCAGCTCCCCGTTTTCATCCCGACAGGCTTCCCCGTGGGTATGGGCGTCCTTACCGCAGAATACCGTTTCTTCCTGCTTGCAAGCCTCGCTGTGGGTGTGTTCTTCCTGTCCGCAGACCAGCTCCCCGTTTTCATTCCGACAGGCTTCCCCATGGGTATGGGCGTCCTTGCCGCAGAATACTGTTTCTTCCGGCTTGCAAGCTTCGCTGTGGGTGTGTTCTTCCTGTCCGCAGACCAGCTTCCAGGTGCCGTAGCACCGGGCGGTATGCACGTGCGCCGTATCGGTGCAGGTCAGCGTCCCGGTGTCCACCGACTCCGCCACCGTCTCAAAGCAGGCGTCGGAGTGCTGGTGCTCCAGAATCTGGGTCTGTCCGCATATCAGATTGCCGTCAGCGTCAAAGCAGTCGGACGTGTGACGGTGGAGGACGATCTCCGGTTTCGTGCAGACCAGCACCGGCTGAGCATCTTCCGCCGAATCCGTGGGCAGGTCGCAGTTCAGAACCTGCTCCCATTCATAGCAGGCATCGGTATGACTATGGTCGCTGTCGATGTCGCAGGTCAGTTTCCAGGACGTCTTATAGCAGTTCTCGTCATGCCGGTGTTCCTCGGATTCTTCCAGGCCGCAGGCAAGCTCGGGGGTCTCGGTGTAGCAGGCATCCGTATGGACATGCTCCCCACAGACCAGATCGCCCCGCACCGACGTATAGCAGCCCCCCGCGTGGGTATGTTCTTCCGGCAGGGCATAGCAGCCCTCCGTGTGCCGGTGTGCCTCAATCTCGGGAAGCGGACACCAGAGGCTTCCCTTTTCGTCGTAGCAGCGGGAATCATGGCTGTGAACCACAAAATCGGCATACCCGCACCTTGGATTTCCGTCGGCATCATAGCAGTCCGCCGTGTGCCGATGAATTTCCAGCGTCTTCGCGCTGCACACGGGAACCCTTTTCTCAACCGACGTCACCTGCGCATAGCAGGCGTCCGTGTGGGTGTGCTCCGGGATGTCACATTGCTTTTCCAGTGTGATCGCCGGCAGAATCAGCGCATAGGTGGTACAGAATACCACCACACCGGCAAGCACGGTCACTACCCGATGCCGGAGGCGCTTCCTTTTATGCACCTTCGTGTATTTTTCCGCATCCCGCAGAACATCATACTTCATATATCCCTTCACCATCCTTCCTATTTCAACGCGCCGAAGTCCGGCAGAGGCCAGACCCGGAATACGATCCTTCCGACGATTTGCTCATCGGAAATGCAGCCGACCGCGGTACTGCGGGAATCCACCGAGGTGGAACGGTGATCGCCCACACAGAAGTAACGGTTATCCGGTACCTGATAAGGCAGCGCAATGTCACATTCTCCAAGGGCCTTTTCCGTCAGGTACGGTTCCTCCAGCAGCCTTCCGTCCACGGATACATTTCCGTTTTCGTCTATATCCACCCATTGGCCGGGGCCGGCAATACAGCGCTTCACCAGAATCTTGTTTCCCAGGTAGAACGCCACCAGGTCGCCGGGTTCAAAGCCCGAGCCCTTGACGGAGAGGACAATGTCCCCCTCATTCAGCGTGGGCGTCATGGAAGACCCGTAGATCTGCAGCACGGGCATCCAGATGGTAGCCACCAGCACGGCTACAGCCGCAACAACCACAAGCGTATAGACGGTGCTGCGAAGAACGCGTTTATACCGCCGTTTGTATTTTTCTCTGCCAAGCTCCGCCTCCAGCTGTTCCAGAGTCGGGGGCTCGGGAGATTTCCACGATTTCGACTTCATAACTCTCCGCTTCCCTTTTCCGACATAAGACGCACGTTTTCCAGATATTGCTGCGCGGCTTTGTCCGCGGCCTCAAACACACGGTTCAGCTGCAGCGCCGCCTCCGCAAGGGAACCGGCTTTTTCAACCGCAATTCTGCGATCCCGGAGCTGCGCCTCCGCACGCTCCAGCCTGATTTTCAATTGACGGCTTTCTTCCGTCTGCGCAATCAGCATTTCCAGCAGCTCGCTCCGGCTTAACCGTCTCAGTTCCTTATCCGTCATCCGACTTTCCTCCCAATCCGCGCTTACGGCTGAAAGCAGAAAAAAGCAGCGGTCATTTTCCTGCCCGTCATCCCCACAATGTAGCTAAAAGACCTGATTCCCGGTGAAATGCGGGAATTGGAATCGTTTCCAACCTCTTAATACAAGAAGATATCACGTTTAACACGTAAATTCAACCATTGATCGTCGAATATTGTGTGTCAGAATTAACGAATTTTCAGCTTTATTTTTGTTCATTATTTCCCACCTCCGGAAATAAGACGAAGCATTCCTGCCATCCATGCGCTTCTGCGCAGGAGATTCTGGAGGACGTATCGGAAATACCCGGATTTAGGGCAACACCGCATAATTTGACAAGGAGGCTCAGCCAGGATTTTTGTCCCAATTCAAAGTTTGGAAAACGAAGGAATACTGTATGTATTTCTCGTTTTTCAAACTGAAGAAGTGGGGCAAAAAGACGGCTGAGACTCGCAGGCACAATTGTGCGGTGCTGCCTTAGACTTGCAGAGAGGAGAAGCACAATGTCGGCTTATCAGGCGTTATACCGCAAATACCGCCCCCAGACCTTTGACGACGTTTCCGGACAGATGGCGGTGACGCAGACCCTGAAAACCCAGATCATGACCGGGAAAATGAGCCATGCGTACCTGTTCACCGGCTCCCGGGGCACGGGTAAGACCAGCTGCGCCAAAATTCTGGCGAAGGCAGTCAACTGCCTGAATCCCGACCGAGGCAACCCATGCAACGTCTGCGAAGCCTGCAAGGCCATTGATTCCGGCTCCTGCATGGACGTGCTGGAGATCGACGCCGCCTCCAACAACGGCGTGGACAACGTCCGCGACCTGCGGGACGACGCCATTTATACGCCTTCTCAGGTGAAAATGCGGGTGTATATCATCGACGAGGTGCATATGCTCTCCATTTCGGCCTTTAACGCGCTGCTGAAGATTATCGAGGAGCCGCCGGAGCATCTGCTGTTCATTCTCGCAACCACGGAGCTTCATAAGGTTCCGGCCACGATTTTGTCCCGGTGCCAGCGCTTTTCCTTCCGGCGCATCAGCCAGGAGGACATTGCGGCGCGGCTGCAATACGTTGCCTATCAGGAGAATATCGACCTGGACGACGGCGCGGCGCGGGTGATTGCCCGGCTGGCGGACGGCGGAATGCGGGACGGCCTGAGTCTGCTCGACCAGTGCGCCTCCGCGACCACGGGAGAGCTGACGGCGGAGCGGGTATACGCCTGCCTGGGCATTGCCGGGGAGCGGAAATGCGGGGAAATGATGGGCTATATTGCCGCCCACGATACGAAAAACGCCTTGGAGCTGTTCAACCGTCTCTATACCGAGGGCAAGGATTTGGGCGCCATGCTGGATGAGATGGCCTGCCTGACCCGGGATCTTCTGGTGCTGAAAACCGCCGGAAACGCCGGAATTACCATGCTTTCCGGCGTGGCGTCGGACAGAGAAGCGCTGGAATTGACGAAGGCGCTGACCAGTGCCGAGCTGGTGCGCATGATGGAGCGGCTTCAGGAGACGATGGCCGGCTTTACCCGAAGCGCCAGCCGCCGCATGGATGCGGAGCTGTGCATCGTGGAGCTGTGCCAGCCGGAGCTGAGCCTGGATACCAAAGCCCTGAACGCCCGTCTCACCCGGCTGGAAGAGCAGGTGAAAAGCGGCGCGTTCGTCCCGGCGGCTCCCGTGAAGACGGAGAAGGCCGCGCCGGAGAAGGAACCCTGTGACGACGATCGCCCGCCCATGCCGGACGATGCCGACGCGCCCCCGGCGCAGGATACGCCGCCGGTGATGGAAAGCGAAGCCCCGGTCGGCTTCTGGTCGGACTTGGTGGCGGCGGTTCGCAAGGAATTGAAGCCCCCCATTTCCGGATTTTTTGTGGTGACCCCCAATGCGCCGGTTCAGGGCGCGCTGGTGGGGGACAGGCTGGAGCTTCGGTGCAGCAACGGTTTTACGGCGCAGATGCTGGATAGGCCGGAAATTCTGGAGGTCGTCTCCCGGAAGGCGGCGGCCATGCTGTCCCGCCCGTTGAAGGCGGTGACGGTGGACATGTCGGAGAAGCCCGCCGCGAACCCCAGAATGGAGCAGCTGATGAATTTCGGCAGGGCGCACAGCGACATTGTAACGATTAAACGATAGGTTTCGTGTGAATTTTCAAGATAGGAGAATTATGATATGGCAAAAGGCGGATTCCGGGGTATGCCCGGCGGAATGAATCAGGCGGCTATGATGAAGCAGGCGCAGAAGATGCAGCAGGAAATGCTCAGGATGCAGGCGGAGCAGGAGGCCAAGACCTTCACGGCGGCATCCGGCGGCGGCATGGTCACGGCCACCGTCAACGGCAAGCATGAGGTTGTCGGCATCGAAATCAAGCCGGAAGCGGTAGACCCCGACGATGTGGAGATGCTCCAGGACATGGTCATTGCCGCAGTCAACGAGGCCATGCGGGCAGCGGATGCCGAGGCGGCGAACAACATGTCCCGCCTCACCGGCGGCCTGAATCTGGGTGGCCTGTTCTAAGGAGTCAGTATGCAGTTTTTTCCCGCTGCGCTGCAAAATCTTGCCGACCAGTTTGCGAAGCTTCCGGGCATCGGCGGCAAAACGGCGCAAAGACTTGCCTTCCATGTGCTGAGCCTGCCCATGGAGGACGCGGAGGAATTTTCCAACGCCATTCTGGAGGCAAAAAAACAGGTGCATACCTGCCCCGTCTGCCAGAATCTGACCGATCGGGAGGTATGTCCCATCTGCGACGACGATACCCGGGATAAGGGCGTCATCTGCGTTGTGGCCGAGCCGAAGGATGTCATCGCCATGGAGCGCAGCCGGGAATTCCGGGGCGTTTACCATGTGCTTCACGGCGTTATTTCTCCCCTGAACCATGTGACCCAGGACGACATCAGGATCAAGGAGCTTCTCCGCCGGGTAGCCGGGGGAGAGGTCAGAGAGGTCATCATGGCGACGAACCCGGACACCGAGGGAGAGGCCACGGCCATGTACATATCCCGTCTGCTGCGACCCATGGAGGTCAGGGTGACCCGGCTTGCCTATGGCGTGCCGGTGGGCAGCCAGCTGGAATACGCCGACGAGGTGACGCTTTCCAGAGCCTTGGAAGGGCGGCAGGAAATGTAAACAGAAAAATTGGGGCTGCCATTGGCAGCCCCAATTTTTGTGCTATGTCAAGCTTTCTTTGTGAAAATTCCCACAGGAAGCTGGGAAAGAACCACACCGGCAAACATCAGGCCGCAGCCCAGCAGCTCCCAGGCTGTCATGGTTTGATGGAGGATCAGCCAGCCGCCCAGAGCGGAAAAAGCGGATTCCAAGCTCATGATCAGCGACGCCGTGGTCGGCTCCAGATCCTTCTGACCGACGATTTGCAGCGTGTAGGCGACGCCCATGGACAGAACACCGGAAAAGACCAGGGGAAACCAGCAGGCGGCGATGGCGGAGAAACTGACGGATTCCTTCGTCAGCAGAATAAAGGGCAGGGAAAGCACCGTAACCACCAGCGCCTGAATGCAGTTCATGCGCAGACCGTCCAAATTTCCCGCCAGCCGGTCAATGCAGGTGATCTGCACGGAAAAGGCCAGAGCACAGCCCATCAGATACAGGTCGCCCTTGTTGATCTGAGAAACGCCCATGCAGCTGAGCAGATACAGCCCGGCGACCGCCAGCGCCACGCTGAAAAAGGTGGTTTTGGGCGGCTTTTTCCCGAGAAACAGCCCCAGCACCGGCACCAGCACGATGTACATGGCGGTGATGAACCCCGCCTTTCCCGCGTCGGTGTAGACGATGCCGATCTGCTGCAAGCTGGATGCGACGAACAGGGCGCACCCACAGATCAGCCCCACCCGCCACAGCGTCGGGTCTTTCCATTTTGCTGCGGATTCCCGGAAGCTGCACTTGCCGGCATCCAGCAAAAACCCGCAGGGAATCAGAAACAGCACGGCAAGCAGGCACCGCGCGGCCTGAAAGGTAAAGGGGCCAATATGATCCATGCCCACGCTCTGGGCGATAAAGCTAAAGCCCCAAATGGTTGTACCCAGCAGCAAACACAGACTGCCTCGAATGCGTTCTCTCCTCATTTTCATCACCGCAGGCTACTTTAGCATAATTCGCCGATCATTGCAAGCGGCGTTGCTTTTTTTGGATAGTGTGGTATAATAGTAGAAAAAATCAGGAGGATAAATTATGGAAGAAATCAAAAAAATCCCAAGCCGCGACCAGATTCCGGCGGAGGACAAATGGGCGATCGAAGACCTGTACTCCACCGACGATGCCTGGGAAGCGGATCGGGCAACCCTGGAGGAAAGCCGGAAGACCCTGGCATCCTTTGCCGGACGCCTGGGGGAGAGCGGCGAAACGCTGTATGCCTATCTGGAAAACATGGAGCGGGTCAACGCCAAGGCGGAGCTGCTGGGCAATTACTGTATGCGCCGGGCGGATGAGGACACCCGGAACGCCGCCTACCAGGGGATGACCGGTAAATTTATGAGCACCGTGGTGGCGCTGGGGGCGGCGTGCAGCTTTGATACTCCGGAGATCATGGCAATTTCCGACGAAAAGCTGGCGCAGTTTTACGCGGACTGCCCCGAATTGGAGCGCTACCGCCGCTTCCTGACAGACCTGCGCCGCCGCAAGGCGCATACCCTCTCCGCCGCGGAGGAAAAGCTGCTGGCGGCGGCGGGAGAAATGTCCCAGGCGCCCGACACCATTTACGGCTCCCTCACCGACGCGGACATGAAGTTCCCCGACGCCGTGGACGCCGACGGGAACAAGCATCCTCTGACCCAGGGAACCTTCGTCAGCTTGGAGGAAAGCGGCGACCGGGTACTGCGCCGGAGCGCCTACGAGAATCTCTACGGCGTTTTTGGCGACTTCAAGACCACCGCTGCTGCCATTCTCAACGCCCAGAACAAGCAGCTGAAATTCTTCGCCGAGGCGCGGAAATACGACACGGCCTTTGAAGCGTCTCTGGACGCCACCAACGTTCCCACCTCCGTCTACAAGAACCTCATTGAGACGGTTCACAAGAACATGGACAAAATGCACCGCTATGTCCGTCTGCGCAAGAAGCTGCTGGGCGTGGAGGAGCTGCATTTCTATGACGTGTACACCCCCCTGCTCAAGGACGTGGACAAGCGCATCCCCTATGAGCAGGCAAAGCAGACCGTCTATGATGCGCTGGCACCCCTGGGCGACGATTACCGCGCCATCCTGAAGGACGGCTTCGATCATCGCTGGATTGATGTGTACCAGAATGAGGGCAAGCGCAGCGGCGCCTACTCCGCCGGCACGGTGGTGCATCCCTACGTCCTGCTGAACTATACCGGCACACTGGACAGCCAGTTCACCCTGGCGCATGAAATGGGTCATGCCCTCCATTCCTACCTGTCCAACAAACATCAGAACCCCATTGACGCGGACTACGTGATCTTCGTGGCGGAGGTGGCCTCCACCTGCAACGAGGCGCTGCTGATGGAGTATCTTCTGAGCAAAACCACGGACAGAAAAGAGCGGGCGTACCTCATCAACCACTTCCTCGACCAGTTCAAGGGAACGCTGTACCGGCAGACCATGTTCGCCGAGTTCGAGCTGAACATCGGACAGATGGCAGCCCAGGGGCAGACCCTGACCGCGGACGTGCTGAGCGCCGAGTACAAGCGCCTGAACGAGCTGTACTACGGCCCGGACATGGTGGTGGACGACTTCATCGCCATGGAGTGGGCGCGGATTCCCCACTTCTATTACAACTACTACGTCTTCCAGTACGCCACCGGCTATTCCGCTGCCATTGCCCTGTCCCGCCGGATTCTGCGGGAGGGCGCACCGGCCGTGAAGGATTACCTGGGCTTCCTCTCCGGCGGCTGCTCCAAGTCTCCCATCGACCTGCTGAAGGGCGCGGGGGTGGACATGACCAGCCCGGAGCCTGTAAACCAGGCGCTGGCGCTGTTCGGCGAGCTGCTGGATGAGATGGAAGCGCTGACCCGGGAGTAAATATATGGCAGAGCTGTTTTTGCCCACCCTGCACACCTTCGCCATGAACAACATCTTCACCGGCTCCAAGGGGCTGTTTCGCTTCCGGGCGGAGCCGAAGGTGGTCATGGCGAACCCGAAAGAGGTGGACTTTGCCCAGAGCGCCATCCATGTGGAATACTGGCACGGCCTTTACTGCTACGAAAAAAGCACCATGGAGGGGGAGTCCACCTTCCCCATGAGCGAGGAAGGCCGGGAGGACATGCGCCGCTGGCTGGAAGAACGAATCTGAGATAGGCCTGCGGAACCGGCAGCCGCCGGTTCCGCAGACTTCCGTCAACCCTAGGGCAACACCGCACAATTGTGCCTGCGAGCCTCAGCCGTCTTTTTGCCCCACT
>URBH01000040.1 GCA_900546075.1 uncultured Eubacteriales bacterium
CTCCGTCCTCGCTGCGCTCGTCCACCTCTCCCAAAGGGAGAGGCAAGGGGTGCTTAAAAAAACAGACACAGCAGGTTTTCCTACTGTGTCTGTTGACTGTTTTACGAAGGCGCTTACGACGCCTGATTTTCAAAGGCGTTGACCTCGCTGGCGGCTTCCATGGCGAAGTAGGCGCGCAGAACATCCTCAGCCACGGCGGCGAGGGTCGCGCCGTGGGCGGCCTTTTCGCCGTAGACGGCTACGGCGACCTCCGGGTCTTCCATGGGGGCGAAGCAGATGAACGCGCCATGGTCAGAGCCGCCGGAGGAGTGCTGAGCAGTACCGGTCTTGCCGCATACCTTGACGGGGAAGGTGTCCAGGTCCTTGGGGCCGCCGAAGTGGGAACGGGCGGTGCCTTCGCCTCCTTCGATAACCTTGCGCATACCTTCAATGTAGGTATTGTAGGTGGTGGAAGCAATTTCCATCTGGCTCATGATCTCGGGAGAATTTTCCTTGATGAGGCTGCTGTAGTCGGAGGCGACCACCCGGCTTAGGAAGGTGGCCTTCATCCGGGTACCTTTGTTGGCCAGCGTGGAGGCGTAGACGCACAGCTGCAGGGGGCTGAAACGGTTCTCGGCCTGTCCGATGGCGGCCAGAATACGGTCGCCGGTGGTGACCTGAGAGTCAACGCCGGTCTCGCCGTAGGCGGCCTTCTTACTGGCCTCATCCGTGACCCAGCCGACCTTTTCCGTTAGCTCGATGCCGGTGGGAACGCCCAGACCCAGGGCGTTGGCGGTCGTGTTCAGATAGTCGATGGACAGACGGTCGCCCAGCTCGTAGAAGAAGTAGTTGCAGGACACCTCCAGCGCCCGCTGGGCGGTCAGCTCGCCGTGGGTCACGCCGGGGTTGGACTTATAGATCAGGCACATGGGAGAGAAGCCCGCGTACTTGGTGAAAACACCCTTATCCTGAATGATCTCGCCGGGGAGGTACAGGAATCTGCCAAAATAGGGACTGTCCGGGTTTTTACTGCGGTTTTCCATGGCGGCGATCAGGGTACACATCTTGAAGGTGGAGCCGGGGGCGTAGTTGGCGCCGAAGGCGCGGTTGAAGAAAGGCTTCAAGGGGTCGGCTTCGATCTCGTCCCAGTCCTGGTTCATGGTGGCGAGGTTGTAGGTGGGATAGCTGGCGCAGGCCAGAATCTCGCCGGTCTTGACCTTCATGACGATGACCGCCGCGCCCTCCGCGTCCAGGCCGTTACTCTCATCCTTGGAGGTGTTCTTCTCCGGGTCGGTCAGCTCCTTCATGATGTTGGCAAGAGAGTCCTCGGCAATGCCTTGCAGCTCCAAATCAATGGTGGTCTCCACGTTGTTTCCGGCGATGGGGGTGTAAACCTCGCCGGTCTTCTGGTTGACGCGCCAGAACTGCTCGACGATGGTACCGTCCTTGGAAACCACGTCCACGCGCTGACCGTCGATGCCGTGGAGGTATTCCTCGAAGGCTTCCTCAAAGCCGGACTGGCCGATGTAGGCGTCCATGGAGTAGCCTTCCTTCTCGTATTTTTCCCAGTCGGCGGCGTCCATGCCGCCCATGTAGCCTAAGATGTGGGCGCCGTATTTGGTATGATATTCCCGGACGGTGGAGGATTCCACCATCAGACCGGGGATGTTCAGCTCCAGAATGGCGGACAGATTCTCGTCGGAGATGTCCTGAATAAAGGTGTAGGTAGGCAGCTTGGAAATACCCCGAAGATCAAATTCGTAGCGCATACCGATGACGGCGCGGGCGTCCTCGTCCGACCAGCCCTCGGGGATTTTGTAGCGTTCCCGCAGCTTTTCAACGAGCAGCGGCGCGGTGATGTCCGAGTCCAGCGACCGGTCAACCATGAAGCTCTGGAAGTGGTTCTGCCAGGAGGTGGCAAAATCGTTCAGAGTATACTCAAAGGGGCGGGTCTTGCTCACGGGGAAATGGTCGTTATAGCTGAGATTCAGCTCCCGGCATTTCTGCACAAGGGAGTACAGCGCCTCGTTGGTCTGGCCGTAGGACTCGATAACGTAGTGGTTGAACACCAGATTATAGCTGGCCCGGTTGCCCACCAGGACGTTGCCGTTGCGGTCAAGGATATCACCCCGGGCGGCACGGACGGTGGTAACGGTGGTGTATTTTGCGATGTTGTCGGTGTTGCCGTTTGTCTCGATGATCTGAAGATCGAAAAGCTTCACGGCGAACAGCGCCAGAATCGTAATAAACAGAATCAGAAGCAGGATAGCGCGAAATCGGCTTATTCTTTCCATGTGGTTCCTCCAATAAGACCAATTTTATTGATGGGTGCGTACAGCAGAATCAGAATGCCGAAGCTGTAGGCGGCGGTGATCAGGAAGGAAAAGACCCGATCCCACCGTGTCAGCCCCAGACCGATGCCCACGATGAACAAGCCCATCTCATAAATCGTCAGCGCAATGCCGGCGCAGATGACAATGGACGCTTTGGTGCGCCTGAGATAGGCCTGCCGCAGCAGCGTGGCGACAATGCCGACGGCGCACAGAAGCCCAACGCAGTAAGGCCCCGGCGCGGAGCCGGAAAAATAGTAAATGGTGGACGCAAACAGGACAAACAGGCTCCCCACATCCACGCCCTCAATGACCGTGATCAGCAGAATGTACACCGCCGGTAAATCGGCGGTTGCGCCGAAAATGCTGACCCGGCCCATGATGACGTCCTGAATGGTCAGAAGCAGGATCCCCGTGAGCACGTACAGCGTCCATTTCAGGATCCGCTGCTTTTGCAGCTGGGTCAGATGGAACAGCTGGGAGAGGCTCCATTGCCGGGGGTCGGGCTTGAATTCCGACTGCTTTGACAGCTTTTTTCTTGCCATGGCGTGTCCTCAGCCCACGGGGGTGGTCGCCTGGGTGGCGGCGGTTTCGGAAGGGGCGGTTTCGGAAGGGGCGGTGGCGGTTTCGGAGTCCGGGGCGGTGCCGGGGGTGACCATGACCTCGGTGGTGTACTGGGTGATGATGAAGACCTGCTCCAAAGAGTTAATGTCCGCGGCGGGGTCGAGAAGGGCGAACTTGGCAACGCCCGTTTCCTCATAGCCTGCGTCCACCACGGAGCCGATGATCAGACCCCGGGGGTACACCGTGGAACCGGAGGTCACCACCTGGTCTTTGTTGCGGATGATGGATTCGGAGGGCAGGTAGTTCATCTGAAGCAGGGTATCGTTGCCGCTGACATAGCCGCCCTTGACCATGCCGTTATAGCCGGAGGTGGAAATGGTGCCGGAAATTTCCAGGGTGGAGTCCAGAACGGTCTTGACGACGGCGTAGTTCACGCCCACCTCCGTCACCAGACCCACCACTTCGCCGTTGGCGGTGATGGCACACAGGTTCTCCCGGATGCCCGCATTGGTGCCGCGGTTGATGGTGAAGGTGCTTTCCCAATCGGAAGAGCTCCAGCCGATGATATAGGCGTCCACCAGCTTGTAGTCCTCGTTGGTGGCCTTCAGCTCCAGGAGCCTGCGCAGACGCTCGTTTTCACGGGAAACGGAGTCGGCCTGACGGGCGACGTCCTCCATCTGGGCGATGCGTTCCTCCAGCACCTTGTTTTCCGCGTCCAGAGCCTCGTAGCGGAACATATAGCTGTAGTATTTTTCCGCCGTGTTGGTCAGAGTGGTGCCTGCGGTGCGGAAGGGGGCAAGAACGCCCTGCACGATCACGCTGGGAAGACTCTGGTTGGAAATGCCGCTGTAGATGGCCAGCGCCGCCGTCAGCAGCGCGGCGATCACCAGAATGATCTTCACCTTGGTACTGAATAGATTTCTCATAAGGTATCCTCCATCACTTCCGGCGCTGTGCGGCAAAGGGTCTCATACAGCCGGCACACGGGAAGTCCCATTACATTATAATAGTCGCCCTCCAGCTTTTCGCAGAACAGCGCCGCCCCGCCCTGAATGCCGTAAGAGCCGGCCTTGTCCATTGGCTCGCCGCTTTGGACGTATTTCAGAATCTCCTTGTCGCTGAGGGGGCGGAAATGCAGGCTCGTCACCTCGGTGAAGGTCTCGACCCTGTCCCCGCACAGAACGGTGCAGCCGGTCATCACCTGATGATCCCGCCCGGAGAGAAGCCGGAGCATAGATGCCGCTTCCGCCTCACTGTGGGGCTTGCCCAGCACCTTTCCCTGACAGACCACGATGGTGTCCGCGGCGATGACGATGTCGCCTTCTTCCCGGCGGACGGCCAGCGCCTTTGACCGGCTGACCCGGGCGACCTCGTCAAAGGGCGGCTTTTCGGGGTCCATGGTTTCGTCAATGTCCGCCGCCCGGACGGTGAAGGGTAGATGGAAGAGGGACAGTAGCGCCTTTCGCCGGGGCGAGGCGGACGCGAGAATGAGCTGCATAAGGTTCTCCTTTCGATGCGGAGGGATTTTATTCCACACCCCGTAAGTACAGTCCCCGGGTGCACGCGCCGGGGTCGAGGGGCTCGGGGTTCATGTAATCGTTCAGCACACGGTCAACCTCCTTGGAATTTTCCGTGGTGAAGTACAGCCGCGTCGCCCATAAGCCCAGCTTCGCAAGATCGTCCTGACGGTCGAGCCAGCTCAGCTTCTTGCCGTTGAGCAGCACGCTGCGGCAGCTGTCGCCGTCCCGGATGACCGGGAACTCCGCGCCGGTCTTGTCGATCAGGCGGGTGGCTTTCAGATGGCAGGTGCATTCGTTGGCCTTGTTGTGAATGAGACAATGCTCCGTCACCATCAGGGGCAGCCGCCCGTAGGCGATCAGCTCGGCGTTTACCGCCTTGCTCATGTCCCGTATCTGGGGGAGGGTCATTTCAAAGCTCACCGTGGCGGAGGCCATTTCCAGGGAACGCATGACGTTCATGGAGGCGGAGTTGAAGATATTCAGGCCGAAATCTCCGTGAACCCGCATTCCCGCCTCCCGCACGGGGGCAATCAGGCCGAGATTGCCCACCAGCGCGTCCCGGACGCCGGCGGCGCGGAGGACGTCCAGCCCCTTTTTGATCCGGGGCAGCTCTCCGTCGTGGACGATTCTGGGCAGCACCGCCGCCAGCCGTCCCCGCTGCACCAGCCGGGCGCAAAGCTCCCCGTCGGCAAGTAATATGTGGATAGGAACGTACAGCATGGTGGTTTCCAGATCCAGAAGCATGGGGGTCAGCTGCTCCCGTGACGTTACCTGAACGGTCAGGCCGGGCAGACCCATTTCGCCCTTGAATTGCGGCACGGGCTTGGGCTTGCGCAGCACCTGCTCCTCCCGCCGGGCGCGGATGGCGGTGAGCTGATTCAGCACGTCCCGGCGCATGGCGTTGATGGCGGAGGCGGAGATGATGAGGCCGGGATCCACCCGGGTGCGCACCTCCACGCACCGGTAGGGCGTGCCGCCGGTTTTGGAGACCCGCTGGGCGAGCATCGCCCCGGTGATGGAGATGTTCTGGGCTCGTTCCGGCACGGGGCCGTCGGAGCGGCATGTCCGCCCCTCCGGGTCGGTGGCGATGACGCAGCTGCCGTCCACAGTGACCATGGCCTGGAAGCGGACGTCCACAAGGGGGGTCTCCCCTGCTTCGTAGGATTGCCGTGCGGCCTGGAGCCACTGGGGATCGTCGGCGGTCTCCTGGCGGACGCCGAACATTTTGGTATCAATACGGCCGGTATAGTAGCCGTCGGTGAAGCCCTGACGGTTGAAGGCGGTATACAGGGCGTCCATCATGGGCTTGGTGACGGTCATCTCGTCCAGCGCCTTGCGGTAGACGGCGGTGACGGTGGCCACGTACTCCGCCCGCTTCATCCGGCCTTCCAGCTTCAAAGAGACCACGCCCATTTCCTGCAATTCCCGCAGATAGGGAATCAGGCAGTTGTCCTTCAGGCTCAGGGGGTATTTTTCCTGCCAGTGGGTGTAGCCGTAGCTCTGGCGGCAGGGCTGGGCGCAGCGTCCCCGGTTGCCGGAGCGGCCGCCGATCATGGCGGACATATAGCACTGGCCGGAATAGCACATGCACAGCGCGCCATGGACGAAAACTTCAATCTCAATGGGAGAATTGGCGCAGATGTAGCGGATTTCCTCCCGGCTCAGCTCCCGGCTGAGCACGACCCGCTTCATGCCCATGGCGGCGCACAGCAGCACGCCGGGCAGAGAATGGATGGTCATCTGGGTGCTTCCGTGGATGGGAACGCCGGGGGCGATCTGACGGCACAGCTGCACCACGCCCAGGTCCTGAACGATAAAGGCGTCGATATTATTTTGTGCCGCGTGGCGGATCAGCTCCCCCGCCTCGGTCATCTCCCGGTCGGAGACGAGGGTATTGAGGGTCAGGTGAACCTGCACGCCCCGGACATGGCAGTATTTAATGGCCTCCACCAGCGTCTGGGGAGTAAAGTTTTTTGCGCTTTGCCGCGCGTTGAATGCGCCGCAGCCGAGGTAGACGGCGGAAGCGCCGTTCTGAACGGCCGCGCGCAGAGCCTCCATTGACCCGGCGGGCGCCAATAATTCCAGCATAAGCTCTCTCTCCAAAAATCGGTTTCGGGGCAGACCCCCGCACAATACTGTATCGTACAGTATAGCACAAAGAAACGAAAACTTCCACCCCCGGAGGGAGAATTCAAGAAAAATTCAAGGGTATTTCACATTCCAAGCGCTTTTCCCGGGGCAAACCCGGGGAGAGATTTCCAAAATCGCCCCAATTTCCCGAAATGTTCAAGAATAATTCAAAAACGACCTATTGACTTTTTTGGCACTCTGCGGTATAGTGTGCTTAGCACTCAGAGAGATGGAGTGCTAAAGACAAAAGGAAAAGGAGGAATACGATGGAACTGACAGAGCGGAAAAAGAAGGTTCTGCGGTCGGTGGTGGATTTGTATATCCGCACGGCGGAGCCGGTGGGCTCCAAGGCCATTACCGAGCTGCCGGACATGAAGTATTCCTCCGCGACCATCCGCAACGAAATGGCGGAGCTGACCACCATGGGTTATCTGGAGCAGCCCCACACCAGCGCGGGGCGCATCCCCTCCGCCGCCGGTTACCGGCTGTACGTTGACGAGCTGATGATGGATTACCGCCTGTCCATCGACGAAACCAAGTCCATCAGCAGCGCCATTGAGGAAAAGATGCAGCGGGTGGATAAAATGGTGGAAAAGGTGGCAAAGCTGGTATCCCAAGCCACCGACCTTCCCGCCATCTCCGCCGCGTCCCGACAGGGCAGCGCCTGCGTCAAGCGGTTCGACCTGATCCTGGCCGGACAGGGAAGCTTCATTCTGGTGCTGATGCTGGGCGGCGAGCAGGTGGTGAACAAGCTCATCAAGCTGCCCCTGAATGTGGGCGAAACGGATCTGAAGCTCCTCAGCGCGGTGCTGAACGCCAGCATGACGGACATTCCCCTTGATGGTTTCACCGCCGAGCTGATGGAAAAGGTCATGCGTTCGGCGGGCGCCGCGGCAAGTCTGGTGCCGGTGATCCTGGATTTCACCCAGGAGACGCTGAAAAACAGCGATTCCACCAGAGTGGCCGTCACCGGTCAGGCAAGGCTGCTGAGCTTGCCGGAATACCGGGACGTGGACAAAGCCCAGCGGGTGATGGATTCCATCGACGAAGAGACGCTGGCAAACCTTCCCGCCGTCATGGAGGGCGCGAGCGGCACCAAGGTGCTGGTAGGCCCCGAAAACGTGGCGGATGAGCTGAAGGACACCTCCGTTGTGATGACCAAGTTTGACATCGGCGACGGAATGCAGGGCATGATCGGCGTGGTCGGCCCCACCCGAATGGATTACGCCAAGGTGACGGCGCGCCTGAGCTACTTCGCCGAGAGCCTGAGTAAGATGTTCGGCAAGCCCGAGCAGCCCCAGCAGCCAAAGCTGCCGGAGCCGCCGAAAGAATAGAGTAAATCAGGCAGGGCTGGGGAAAATCCCCGAACCGCAAAAGCGGAGATTTTCCCCCACCCTGCAAATGGACAGGAGGTCACAGACGTGGCAAAAAAGGAAACAGAAGAAGTAAAGAAGAAAGCCCCGGAGGAAACCCCACAGGAAGCTGTGGAGGAGACCCCGAAGGAGCAGGCGCCCGAGGAACCGGAGCTGCCGCAGGCGGATCCCTGGGAGGAAAAATACAATTCCGAGCACGACGCCCGGCTGCGTCTGGCAGCGGAATATGACAATTTCCGCAAGCGCACCACGAAGGAAAAGGAGCAGTCCTACGGCAACGGCAAGGCCGACGCCGTAACGAAGATGCTTCCCATCTACGACAATCTGGAGCGCGCGCTGAACCAGCCCACGGAGGACGCCGCCTACAAAAAGGGAGTGGAGCTGACCATGACGGAGCTGCTGAAGATCCTGAATGGTCTCGGCGTGGAGGTTTTCGGCGAGGTGGGCGACACCTTCGACCCGAATCTGCACAACGCCGTGATGCATCTGGACAGCGAGGAGCATGACGAAAACGTCATCACCCAGGTGTTCCAGAAGGGCTTCAAAATGGGCGACAAAATCGTCCGGTTCGCCATGGTGCAGGTGGCAAACTAAACCAGTAAACAATTTAGCTTTATCTATATTAGGAGGAAAACATTATGTCTAAGATTATCGGTATCGACCTTGGTACTACCAATTCCTGTGTTGCCGTTCTGGAAGGCGGCGAGCCTGTTGTCATCGCCAACGCCGAAGGCAACCGTACTACCCCCTCTGTTGTGGCATTTTCCAAGACCGGCGAGCGTATGGTCGGTCAGGTGGCAAAGCGTCAGGCCGTGACCAACGCTGACCGCACCGTCTCTTCCATCAAGCGTCACATGGGTGAAAATTATCACGTCACCATCGACGGCAAGGGCTACACCCCCCAGGAGATCAGCGCCATGATTTTGCAGAAGCTGAAGGCGGACGCCGAAGCCTATCTGGGTCAGAGCGTCACCGAAGCCGTCATCACCGTCCCCGCTTACTTCTCCGACGCCCAGCGTCAGGCGACGAAGGACGCCGGTAAGATCGCGGGTCTGGACGTGAAGCGTATCATCAACGAGCCTACCGCAGCCGCTCTGGCTTACGGCCTCGACAAGGAATCCGAGCAGAAGATCATGGTTTATGACCTTGGCGGCGGCACCTTTGATGTGTCCATCCTGGACATCGGCGACGGCGTCATCGAGGTTCTGGCCACTGCCGGCGACACCCATCTGGGCGGCGACGACTTCGACCAGAGAATCATGGATTACCTGGTTGGCGAGTTCAAGAAGGCCGAGGGCATCGATCTATCCAAGGATAAGGTTGCCATGCAGCGTCTGAAGGAAGCTGCCGAGAAGGCCAAGATCGAGCTGTCCGGCGTGACTTCCACCAATATTAACCTGCCCTATATCACCGCCGACGCCACCGGCCCCAAGCACCTGGACGTGACCCTGACCCGGGCAAAGTTCAACGAGCTGACCGCCGATCTGGTGGAGCGCACCATGAAGCCCGTCCGTCAGGCCATGTCCGACGCAGGCCTCAGCGCTTCCGACATTCACAAGGTGCTGCTGGTTGGCGGCTCCACCCGTATCCCCGCCGTGCAGGATGCCGTTAAGACCATCACCGGCAAGGAAGGCTTCAAGGGCATCAACCCCGACGAGTGCGTGGCCGTTGGCGCTGCCATTCAGGGCGGCGTGCTCACCGGCGACGTGCAGGATATCCTGCTGCTGGATGTCACCCCCCTGTCTCTGGGCATTGAGACCATGGGCGGCGTGTTCACCCGTCTGATCGACCGGAACACCACCATCCCCACCCACAAGAGCCAGATCTTCTCCACCGCCGCGGACGGCCAGACCTCCGTTGAGGTTCACGTCCTCCAGGGCGAGCGGGAAATGGCTGCCTACAATAAGACCCTGGGTCGCTTCCAGCTTACCGGCATTGCTCCCGCACCCCGTGGCGTGCCTCAGATCGAGGTTTCCTTCGACATCGACGCCAACGGCATCGTGAAGGTCTCCGCCAAGGATCTGGGTACCGGCAAGGAGCAGAACATCTCCATCACCGCTTCCACAAACCTGAGCAAGGAAGACATCGACAAGGCCGTTCACGAGGCCGAGCAGTACGCCGCCGAGGATAAGGCCCGCAAGGACGAAGTGGATACCCACAACGCCGCCGACCAGACCGTCTATCAGACCGAGAAGACCCTGAACGAGCTGGGCGACAAGATCGACGCTTCCGAGAAGGCCTCCATCCAGTCCGCCATTGACCATCTGAAGGAAGTCAACAAGGGCACCGACATCGAGGCCATCAAGAAGGCCACCGAGGAAGTCCAGCAGGCGTTCTACAAGGTTTCCGAGAAGCTGTACCAGCAGGCGAACCCCCAGGGCGGCACGCAGCCCGGCGGCAGCACCCAGAAGCCCGGCGACGACGGTGTCGTTGACGCTGACTACGAGAGTGTTGACTAAATCCGAATGCCTAAGGGGCGGCAAACGCCGCCCCTTATCGGCGTATTTTCCTGAGTTGGCAGTTGAAAGTTGACAGCAGCAAAGGTTGCTGTGTTTTTTATCCATCGCTGTCAGCTGTCCACTGTCAACTGTGATGAGGTGAATTGAGTATGGCAGATGCAAAAAGAGATTACTATGAGGTGCTGGGCGTCAGCAAGGACGCCAGCGCCGACGACATAAAAAAGGCCTACCGCAAGGCCGCCATGAAGTACCACCCCGACCGCAACCCCGGCGACAAGACCGCCGAGGAGAAGTTCAAGGAGGCCGGAGAAGCCTACGAGGTGCTGTCCGACGCTGACAAGCGCGCCCGGTATGACCAGTACGGCTTTGCCGGGGTTGACCCCAACTTTGGCGCAGGCGGCGCGGGCTACGGCGGTGCCGGCTTTGGCGGCTCCGGATTCGGCGGATTTGACGGCTTCGGCGATCTGGGAGACATTTTCGGCGAGTTCTTCGGCGGCGGCCGCAGCCGTGGCTCCCAGCAGAACGCGTCCCGCCGGGGCGAAAACGTCATGGCGCGGCTGGAGCTGACCTTCGAGGAAGCGGCCTTCGGCTGCGAAAAAGAGGTTGCTGCCCAGCGGATTGAGAACTGCCCCAACTGTAAGGGTACGGGCAGCGCCGACGGCGTGATCGAAACGTGCAGCCAGTGCCACGGCACCGGCCAGGTGCGTTCCGTGCAGAATTTTATGGGGATGCAGATGCAGTCCACCACCACCTGTCCCACCTGCGGCGGCCGGGGCAAGGTCATCAAGAACCCCTGCACCACCTGCCGGGGCAAGGGCAAGGTGCGCAAGACCAACCGGGTCAAGGTGAAGATCCCTGCAGGCGTGGATGCCGGGCAGAGCGTCCGTGTCCGGGGCGAGGGCTGCGTGGGCGTGGGCGGCGGCCCGAACGGCGACCTGCTGGTGGAAATTTCCATCCGGCGGCACCCGATCTTTACCCGGAACGGGACGGACGTGCTGTGCGAAGTTCCCATCACCTTCACCCAGGCGGCTTTGGGCGCGACCATTCAGGTGCCGACCCTGGACGGCAAGGTGGACTATGAAATTCCCGAAGGCACCCAGACCGGACGGGAGTTCATTCTGCGGGAGAAGGGCATTCCCGAGGTAGGCAACACCCGCCGTCGGGGCAACGAGCGCTTCACGGTGGTGGTAGAGACTCCCACCAGACTGACGAAGGAGCAGAAGGACCTTCTGCGCCAGCTGGACGGCAGCGTGGATCAGTCCCCCAAAAGGAAGAAATTTCTCAACAATCTGAAAGACTTCTTTGGATAACAAAAAAAGGCAGGGCAGCCACTTGCGGCTGTCCTGCCTTTTGTGTATAATGGGAGAAAGATTTTCCAAAAAGGAGGCTTCCGCCATGAAACGCGAGGACTACATCAGCTGGGACGAATATTTTATGGGCATCGCCATGCTTGCGGCCAAGCGCAGCAAGGATCCCAACACCCAGGTCGGCGCCTGCATCGTCTCCCAGGACAACATCATCATCTCCACCGGCTACAACGGGATGCCCAAGGGCTGTTCCGACGACGAGTACCCCTGGGAGCGGGACGGCGAGCAGACCAAGTACCCCTACGTCGTCCACGCGGAGCTGAACGCCGTGCTCAACGCCAACGGCCGGGATTTGCGGGGCAGCAAGCTGTACGTGGCGCTGTTTCCCTGCAACGAGTGCGCCAAGGCCATCATCCAGAGCGGCGTGAAGGAGGTCTACTACCTCTCGGACAAATACGCGGACAGCTTAGCGACCATGGCGTCCAAGCGGATGATGGATTCCGCCGGCGTCCGGTATATCCAAATGCGCACCGGGATCAAGTCCATTACGCTGGATTTTACTCCGGAGGAAGAGCGGCAGGACTGATAATACTATTTCTTAATAAAATGATTTCATCATTTTATTCTGCCGTTACACGGCAGACCGCCTGGGCGGCGGTAAGAAATGTATTGACTTCGTTTTTTAGCGGCAGTGGCCGCTGGCCGCAATCCTGCGGCCTAATAAAACGCTTTTAAGCGTTTTATTAAAAACTCGTATAAGAAACAAGACCTCCGGCTGCCATATGGCAGCCGGAGACGTTTGCTTATTTTGCATCCCGCGGGGGAGTCTTTGGCTTCCCCGGCTTTCCCGGCTTGCGGCGGTACTCGCCCTTGGCGTCGAAGTTTGCCATGGCGGTGAGGTTGATGGCAAGGGTGGCGATCAGAAGAAGAACCGCTTCCCATATAAGGCAGTTTACCGCGTTCCACACCATGTCCATGGTGTCCATGCGGCCGTAGCCGCCGGTGATGATGGCCATGATTACGGTGAGAATCAGACCCAGCCCGCCGAGGCATACCCCCGCAAGCCGCTGGGTGAACCGCCAGGCGCGGACGCTGCCCATGCCGAAATAACAGCGGTAGCCGAAGTAGTAGTTGGCCTCCTTCGGCGCAAGAAACAGGTACGCCAGCCCCAGAATCAGCGTAATAATCGGGCCAATCATCACGGCGACCCGGCACACGCCCACCAGGCTCCCGAAAACCTTGCTCAGGTCGGGCAGCAGCGAGGCGGGGTCAAAGCCGTCCATCACGCTTTTGATGGAGGCAATGTCCAGGGTGCTTTCCGTGGCGGCGGTGATTTCAGTTGGGATCGTGCTCATTATTTTTCCTCCAGGAATTTGCTGATCTCCCGCATAAAGCTGCCCGCATCCTGGAACCGGTGGTAGATGGAGGCAAAGCGGATGTAGGCCACCTCGTCCAGGGGCTTCAGGCGCTCCATGACCATCTCGCCGATCTTGTCGGTGCTGATCTCCCGCTCCAGGGTGTTCTGGATGGTCTGCTCGATCTCGGTGGTGATGCGGTCGAGGTCCGTGACGTCCACTTTCCGCTTGTCGAAGGCGCGGATCATGGAATTGAGAATCTTGTTGCGGTCGAAGCTCTGACGGGAGCCGTCCCGCTTCACAACGATGATGGGCAGGCTCTCCACGATCTCATAGGTGGTGAACCGGCGCTGGCAGCCCATACACTCCCGGCGGCGGCGGATGCTCAGACCGTCCTCCGAGTGGCGGGAATCCACGACCTTGCTTTCCTGGTCGCCGCAAAACGGACATTTCATGGGAAAAACACTCCCTTTACGAATCTTATTCCTAACATTATAACAGATATTAGCAGAACTGTCCAGTTTTTTTTCACCGGCGGAATCCGACAGGGAAAACCTATTGCCTTTTGCGGCGCTTTCGGATAAAATAAGGTCATGAAGCTATCTGCAAAGGAGAACGAAATGTCTAAGAAAACGCTGCTTGCCCTGTGGGGCGGTTTGTTTATTTTGTGCGCGGGGCTGGGATTTATCCCCGGCTTTTCCCGGAATGTCAGCGCCGGGGCGCAGGCCGTGCTGACGGTGCTGTCCGTGGCGTTTTTCGCGCCGCCCGCATATCTGATTTATGCCGCGAAGAAGGAGAAGGACGCGCATACGCTGAAGCTGGTGCGCGGCATTTCGCTGCTGTCCCTGGGACTGACCCTGCTGGCGTTGGTGCTGAACGTGCTGTCCGCCATGGGGACGGTGACCATGGGAAACGCACTGTTCGGCGTGCTGATCGTGGTGTCCAGCCCCATGGTTTGCAGCGGCTACTGGGCGCTGAGCCTGTTTCTCTGGGCGTGCCTTCTGATGGTCAGCCACTCGCTGGTGAAGAAGGTTCTTAACTGAATCTTTACCACATATTGTGGATAAGGTTTGTATTATACCGCAATATGTAGTGTATTAGCTCAAAAGCGGTAAAATGTCGAAAAATGGCTGTGCTATATTCCCGAATGGATAAAGGAACCTCTGATACAAACGGCAGATCGTTGACAGCTGGTTGAACACTATCCGCAGCCAATCCGGCGATGATTTTTCGGGGGTTCCGGGAGGAAACTCTGAAAAAATCGGGAGGGTTTGGTATGCTAAGGAAATTGGTAGCCAAAGGGCTGCTGTCAGTTATGTTGGCGGCAGCTCTCTTCTCATTGTTCCGGCTGCCCGTCGAAGCGGAAACGGTGTACCGGGAGATCACCGGTACGGAGGAGCTCACCGACGGACGGTATGTGCTGATAACGCCCCAGGACATCGCGCCGGGAACGCTGGCGGAAGAGGAGGGCGTGATTTCAGCGGTGGCACTCACCGCCGTCGGCGACACGGTCACGGATACCGCCGGCGGGGAATGGGACCTGACCGTCACGGAAAACGGGGTCATTCTGACGGACGCGCACGGCGTGTCCGTCGCACCCATGGAGGACGGCGCAAGCGGCATCACCGCCGGGACATATGAATGGCAGGTTTTCTGGGAGGACGGATGCTTTTCCTTTCACGGCTTCAGCGGAGAGGAGCCGGTGACGCTGGTTTCCGATCTGCTTTCTGATTATGCCTTCCGCGCCTGTATGGATGTGGATATTGCGGATGCCGCGGATTTCTACTTCGGCGGCTTTACGCTGTATCGCTGCACGGAGGTGCAGGACGACGAACCCGGACAGGACAACCCGGGGCAAGACGAACAAGGGCAGGGCAATCCGGGGCAAGATGACCCCGGACAGGACGCCCCGGGTCAAGACAACCCCGGGCAGGGCAATCCGGGTCAAGACAAACCCGGACAGGACGACCCGAAGCCGGAGGAACCGAAACCGGGAGAAGCTGTGAAAACGTCACCCAAGGTGATGGTTTCGCCGGAGGGCGGCGAGATCGGCGCCGGGGAGGAGATCACCCTGACCTGCGAGGACGAAAGCGCCGAGATTTATTTCGCGGTCTCCGCCGACGGGGTGAATTATCAGCCTGACAGGTTGTATACCGACCCGATCTGCTTTGAGAAGGACTTCGCCGCGGCGTACCTCAAGGCCTATTCCAAGGCGGAGGGCTGCGAACCCGGCGAGGTGACCCAAGCCGTTTTCACGGAGAAATTCACCCCGAATTGGAACGTATACTTTGGTCAGCTCCACGCCCACACCAACCTTTCCGACGGCACCGGAAGCGTGGAGGAAGCCTTTGACTATGCGTCAAAGGTGGAAAACCTGGACTTTTTCGCCGTCACCGACCACAGCGATTCCTTTGACAACGCCGACGCAGGCGCGATCGGCGCGGACTGCAGAAGCATCAGCACCGGATGGGCGGCGGGAAAACAGGCGGCGGCATCCGTGACGAACGAGGACTTTGTGGGGCTGTTCGGCTTTGAGATGACCTGGCCGGAGGACAAGCAGCTGGGGCATATCTCCACCTTCAATACCCCCGGCTGGCAGACCCGGGATCAGGAAGATTTTGAAAACGTGCCAACGGCGCTGGAAAATTACTATAAGGCGCTGACCACCGTCCCCGGCTCCGTCAGCCAGTTCAACCATCCGGACATCATCCACGGGGATTTCGAGCGGTTCGACCACTACAGCCCCGAGTATGACGAGGCAATCTCCCTGCTGGAAATCGCCGGGGAGGACGGCACGGTGGACTGCGAATATTATCATCTGGCGCTGGACAAGGGCTGGCACGTGGCGCCCACCAACAACCAGAATAACCACAATGGACAGTGGGGCGACGCGAGCAGTGCGCGCACCGTGATTCTGGCAGAGACGCTGACGGAGGAAGCGCTGTACGCCGCCATGAAGAACCGCCGGGTCTACGCCACCCAGGACAGCGATCTCACCGTTTATTATACGCTGAACGGCGCGGTCATGGGCAGCATGATTCCCAAATCGGAGGAAGCGG
Source organism: uncultured Eubacteriales bacterium (assembly GCA_900546075.1). Taxonomy (GTDB): domain Bacteria; phylum Bacillota; class Clostridia; order Oscillospirales; family Oscillospiraceae; genus Faecousia. The sequence goes on from URBH01000040.1 coordinate 16,077, forward strand.
AAATCACCGTTTTCCTGAGTGACCCCACGGACGCGGCCATCGGCAAGGTGGAGGTGATCGCGGACGGCGGGGTAGTGCTTGACAGTGCAGACGTCGGAACGCCTGCGCAGGTGCTGGAGTTGTCCGTATCCGGTGGACACAGCTATTATTATCTCCGTATCACCCAGCCGGACGGGGACGTGGCTGTAACCGCGCCCGTGTGGATGGACGGGTATGACGATATCGGCATCGGGAGCTTTACGTCGGACACGGACGCCCCTGCCCGGGACGAGGAGATCGGGCTGACGGTGGAGTTGTACAATGACGAGCCGGTGGATTTTATCGTGGAATCTCTGAAGCTTTATGCTGACGGCGAACTGGTAAGGACTGTCTCCAAACCGGGGACGGTGGCGGGAATGGATACGCTGGACTATACCTTCTGCTACGCCCATCCGGAACCGGGTATGACGAAGTTCCGGGTCGTGGCGACCGGCAGCGTGAACGAGGATCTGCGCACCTACGAGGACACGCTGAGCCTGAGCTTCCGCGTCCCAGAGCAGGTGAAGTACATCGCCGTGGACGCTTCCCACGACAATTCCGGCACCGACAAGCTGAAACGGCTGGCGGAAATTGCCGCCCGGAACAGCATTTCGGTGAAGAATTTTGAGACGGAACTGCCGGAAAACAGCGACCTTCTGCTGATAACCGCTCCGTCGGAGGCGTTCGACGAGGCATTTGTGGAGAAAGTCAGGACGTTTGCCGAAAGCGGCGGCACGGTCATTCTCTGCGGTCAGGCGGATATAGGCGACCTGAGCGGCCTGCACACCTCCGGCGAGCTGAACAGGCTGCTGGAAGCCATGGGCGCGACGGTGCGCCTGAACGACGACACCGCGTGGGACGAGGAAAACAATAGCGGTACGCCCGACGCGGTATCCGCCAATGTGTTCAACCCTGACGGCGGTTTGACAAAAGCCCTGAAACCCAAGCAGACCTACACCCAGCGCGCCGGCTGTACCGTAAATCCGGGAAGCGGGACTTGGCTGGTGAAAGGGCGCAGCACCACCCACGGCGTGGACGCGGACGGCGACGGACAGGACACCGGTAAGGACGCGGTGCTGCTTGCCGCTGAGGAACTGCCGGGCGGCGGCAAGGTGTACGTCAGCGGCGGACTGTTCCTGGAAGACAGCGCCATGAAAGAACCGGACAACGTCTGGAAGAGCGTCAGCGGAAATCTGGCCATTTGGGAAGCGTTGCTGAAAATCGAGCGGGCGGCGTGTCCGGAGCTGGTCACCATCGGCGAAATGCGCTCCGGCAAGGACGGAGAGGTGTACCATATTCGTGGCTGGGCGACCTCCGGGACTTCCCGGCCGGGAAACAGTTTCTCCGATACCATTTATTTGCAGGACGATACCGGCGGCGTGGCGCTGGAGCCGTTTACGAAGGACAAAATCCAGGTCGGCACACCTATAGAGGCAGTCGGGCGGAAGGAAATCAGCAGCGGCAACGTGGTGCTGAAGATTATCGACTACGATAAGAAGCTGGACGAGCCGCTTTACAACTACACGCCGGAAACCACCCCGAACAAGACCGCCATGGACTACGAAGCAAACGGCGGCCGCCTGATGCAGGTGGAGGGAAAGGTGACGGACGTGACCCCCACCAACCGGGGCAAGGGCGTTGCCCGCATCACCCTGAAGGACGGAAACGGCGATTTTGCGGAAATTCTGATTGAGGACGGCATCGTATCCGGCGCAGACGGGAAAAACAACCTTGCGTCTCAGGTGAAAAGGGGCCGCACCGTGCGGGCAATCGGCATTCTCCATCTGGACGGCGACGGCACGCCGGTTCTCCGGGTGCGCAACTGCGACGAGGTGGTCTACGTGCCGCCCGTCCCGGTTTCCCTGGGTTCCCGCAGAAATCCCCGTACCGGCGACCTGATCTGGATTGCCGTGGGGGTGATGGTTCTGTCCGGAATCGGGCTTGCAGTGCTGTTGAATAAGAAGAAACGGTAAAAATAGTGCCGGGGGCGGTCAGCCCCCGGCATTCTTAATTTAAATGTGTATGTACTGCTTGTTCAGCCTGTCCGCCTTGCAGAACAGCACGAAGCCGATGGCAAAGATAACGACCAGCGTGCCCACGGCCACGTTTTCGTTTTGCAGCACCAGCCCAAATACGTGGAACGACCGCCCGTCGGTGAGCTGGCTGACCACGGCGATCAGGGTCGTACCCAGGAAGGACGCACCCTTGCCGCAGATGTCCATGAGACCAAAGTATTCGCCGCTGCGCTCCGCCGGGATGATCTTCCCCAGATAGCTGCGGCTCAGCGCCTGAATGCCGCCCTGGAACATGCCCACCAGAACCGCCAGCACCCAGAACTGCCACTGGGACACCAGGAACACGGCGAACAGGGTAATGCCGGTGTAGCAGAGAATGCAGATCTTAATGAGCAGCCCCGTGTCGTACCTGGCGGAGAACCGGCCAAAGGCGATGGAGCAGGGAAAGGCCACAAACTGGGTCAGCAGCAGTGCCAGCAGCAGCCCGGTGGTGTCCAGCCCCAGGGCGGTGCCGTAGGCCGTGGCCATGTCGATGATGGTGTAAACGCCGTCGATGAAGAAGAAAAAGGCCAGCAAATACAGAAAAATATGCTTCTGCTGCCGAACCTCCCGGAAGGTGCGTCCCAGCTGTCGGAAGGTGGAGAAAACGGGGCTGCCGGTATGCTCCACGAAGGCGGTCTGACGGTAACGCTTCAGCAGCGGCTGGGTGCATACGAACCACCACCCGGCGGTAATGAGGAAGGACACGACCATGGCCGTTCCCGTGCCAATGCCGATTTTGCCGCCGAACAGCACCAGAAGCAGGCAAAGAATGAAGGGAATCACGGAGCCGATGTAGCCGTAGGCGTAGCCCATGGAGGATACCGTGTCCATCCGCTCGTCGGTGGTGACCTCCGGGAGCATGGCGTCGTAGAACACCAGGCTGGAGGAATATCCCACCTTGGCCAGAACGAACACGATCAGAAACGCCAGCCATCCGCCCACGCCGCCCATGGCGGCGCAGCCGAGAACGCCCAAAAGCATACAGGCCATGAAAATGGGCTTTTTGAACCCCCGATGGTCGGCCAGCGTGCCGCAGATGGGACCGATGACGGCCACCAGCAGCGTGGAGACGGAACCGGCGTAGCCCCAATAGGACAAATACAATGACTCGTTCAGCCCGCCGGTAGTCGCCAGAGCGTTGAAATAAATGGGAATCAGAGTCGAAACCAGCAGAATGAACGCGGAATTGCCGATGTCATAGAGAATCCAGCTCCGCTCCAATGCGGTGAGTTTGATTTTTTTCACTTCTACCACTCCTTAAATTTTAACCGAAGGCCGGGGCGAAATCCTCGCCCAGGGGTTCGCCGGTGCGCATGTATTCGTCCAGCTGGCTAAGCAAAACGGGGTAGCGCTTGAGGGCGCGGTTGTACAGCACCAGCATTTCGCTGTCCATCCACAGCCAGCGGTCGCTCCCCTGCTCCGGCATGAGCTGATCCTCAATGGCCGGGCTGCGGGTCAGGCGCAGCAGACGCCGGACATGCTTGCGGTTCTTGCCCACCAGAAACCGGGTGGCGCGGGCCATGTTGCGGACGCAGGTGTTGACGTTCGCCGGGGTGGCGGGGGGATAAAAGAGGGCAACCGTGACGCACTCCCCCCGGGTCAGGCGCATGTGGGCGCTGCCGTCGTAGGTGTGGGGCAGAACGACGCCGTCGGCTTCCAGCAGATACCGGTCAAATTCCGATTCCAGCTCCACATGGCGGGCGCTGCCGTCGGCTTCCTTTTTCTCCACGTAAGGGTGGCACAGGGAGTCCAGGCAGTAATGCCCCAGAAGCCCCAGAAGATAGACCCGCCCGGCCTCGCTGCCCGCCTGGGCGCAGACCCGGGCGAAAAATTCCTGCCCGGACTGGGCGTGGAAGACGCCGCCCAGCTGTCCCGTGGCGGTTTTGATCAGGGGGTTATAGTAAAAGAAAATATCCGGCCCGTGCAGACCCATATCGTAAAGCCGCCGGAACCGCTGGATACTTCGGCGGTCGTTGGGACACATCCCGGAGAGCAGCTGCTTTCCGAAGCGGTAATGGGCGTAATTTGCTGGCATGAAACGTCACCTCATAGCATTTTTTCTCACATTTTCTCATTCTACATGATAATTCGGCAAAAGAGAAGCACTTTTTTCAAAAATGCACTTCAAATTTCTGTAAAGCGGAATCGTTGCAATGTCAGCGGCACCGTGGTATAATGAGCAAAATTGCCATTTTTCGAGGTGCCGATATGGAAACACGCAAGCTTTATTATGAAGATTCTCACCTTTCCCGCTTTACAGCGGAGGTGCTTTCCTGCACGAAGGCTGCGGACGGATGGGAGGTCACGCTGGCCGCTACCGCCTTTTATCCCGAGGGCGGCGGGCAGGCGGGAGATTCCGGGACCCTGAACGGCGTCCGGGTGCGCAGTACCCGGGAGCGGGAGGGGGCGGTGGTTCACCTGTGCGAAGCGCCCCTGGAAGTGGGCGCGACGGTCACGGGGGTGATCGACTACGACCTGCGCTTTGCGCGGATGCAGCAGCATTCCGGGGAGCATATCGTCTCCGGTATCCTGAACCGCCGCTACGGCTGCCACAATACCGGCTTTCACATGGGCGCGGACGTCATCACCATCGACTTTGACGGGGTGATTCCGCCCCGGGTGCTGCCGGAAATCGAAGAGGAGGCCAACGGGGCGGTGTGGCAGAATCTGCCCGTGGGGTGCCGGTATCCCAGCCCCGAAGAGCTGCCCGCCATCCCCTACCGCTCGAAAAAAGCCCTTGCCTGGCCGGTGCGGATCGTGGAAATTCCCGGATACGATTGCTGCGCCTGCTGCGGCACCCACGTGGCGGCCACGGGGGAGATCGGGCTCATCAAGCTCTTAAGCGCGGTGAGCTTCCGGGGCGGCACCCGGATTGAAATGGCCTGCGGCGCCCAGGCGCTGGCGCTATTAAACGCGGCGTATGACCAGAACCGACAGGTTTCCCAGGCGTTTTCCGCGAAAATCACGGAGACCGGTGAAGCCGCCCGGCGGATGAATGAGCTGCTTTCGGCGCAGAAGTACCGCATGGCGGGGCTGGAAAAGCGGGTTTTTGCGGGGATTGCGGAAAGTTATGTTAACCAAGGAAACGTCCTGCACTTTGAGGAAGACTTAAGCGCCGAGGGCGTCCGGGAGCTGGCGGACGCCATCGCGGACAAGTGCGGCGGCACGGCGGCGGTATTCAGCGGCGGCGAGGGCGGCTATGCCTACTGCCTGATTGCCCGCCAGGGCGACCTGCGGCATCTGGGTCGGGACATGACCGCCGCGCTCCATGGCCGGGGCGGCGGAAAACCCCTCTGCCAGCAGGGACGGGTGCAGGCGGCGAAGGAAGAAATCAAGGCCTTTTTCGCCGGCCGGAAGTGAAATTAGGGAAACTCTGATTAAATCGACGAGAGCTGGCAGCGAGAGATTTTGTCTCCAGGCAAGGTATGGAAAATGCGGGAATACTGTATGTATTTCCCATTTTTCATACCGAAGGC
>URBH01000041.1 GCA_900546075.1 uncultured Eubacteriales bacterium
AGTGGGGCAAAAAGACGGCTGAGACTCGCAGACGCAATTGTGCGGTGTTGCCTTAGTAGCCGCTGCCCTCCAATCCCTTCGCGATCTTGACAATGCGGGAGGTGCCCAGGCGGGACGCGCCCAGGGTGATGAACTTCTCCGCGTCGGCAAGGCTGGAAATGCCGCCGGCGGCCTTGATCTTCACATGGGGCGCGACATGAGCGGCGAACAGCTCCACATCGTGGAAGGTCGCGCCGGCCTTGGAAAAGCCCGTGGAGGTCTTGATGTAGTCCGCGCCGGAGTCGGAAACGCACCTGCACAGGGCGATCTTTTCCTCGTCGGTGAGCAGGCAGGTTTCGATGATGACTTTCAAGAGCTTTCCGTTGCAGGCGGCCTTCACGGCGGCGATTTCCTCCGTGATCTTCTCCCACAGGCCGTCCTTCGCCCAGCCGATGTTGATGACCATGTCCACCTCGTCCGCGCCGTTCGCCACGGCGTCGGAGGCCATGAAGCACTTGGCGGCGGTGGTGTCATAGCCGTTGGGGAAGCCGATGACGGTGCAGATGGGCAGTTTGTCCCCTACATACTCCTTTGCCTGTTTGACATAGGACGCGGGGATGCAGACGGAGGCGGTGTGATACTTCATGCCGTCGTCGCAGACGCCTTTAATCTCCGCCCAGGTGGCGGTCTGGGTCAGCAGGGTGTGGTCGCATTTGGCAAGAATGTCTTTCAGTTCCATGATGATTCTCCTTCTATATACAACTCAATTGTGTCCGTGGAGGCGGATGACCCGATGCTCCCGGATGCCCCGGATGTAGCACTTGTGACACATGGCAATATAGCTGTCGTTGCCCCCCAGAACCACCTGGGCGCCCTGGGTGATGATGTGGCCGTCGCCGTCGATCCGGGCGTTCACCGTAGCCTTCGCGCCGCAGTCGCAGATGGTTTTGATTTCCTGAATGGTGTCCGCCACCTCCATCAGGCGGCGGCTGCCGGGAAACAGACGGGTCTGGAAGTCCGTGCGCAGACCGAAGCACATCACCGGGATGTTGTAGTCGTTAACCAGAGAGCGGAGCTGGTCGATCTGGCTCTCCGTCAGGAACTGGCATTCATCCACGATAATGACGTCGCACTTGCCCTCCTGCGTGTCCTGAAACAGCAGGTAAATGTCCGTGCCGGGGGCGATGACGTCCGCCGGGGATTCCAGGCCGATGCGGCTGCGCAGAATCTTCGCGCCGTCCCGGGTGTCGGTGCCGGGCTTGATGAGCCAGACGTTCAAGTCGTTTTCCTCGTAGTTGTATTTGGTGATCAGCGCCTGAGCCGTTTTGCTGGAACCCATGGCGCCGTACTTGAAATAAAGCTTTGCCATTGTGTCTACCTCCGTTCGTCCTCCTATTATAACGAAAAAGAAGGCCATATGCAACCCTTTTTCTGGGCGAAGTACACAATATATGCTTGCATTCCCGCCTGCCGGATGCTATACTGAACAAAAGAAGAAAAATTTTTCGGCAAATTTTCCATTTTCTGAAACCTTCGCCGCAGTTTGTCGAGTATATGGGCAGAAGCACATAATAACAAGGAGGTAACTCAAATGAAAAAGATGACCGCATTTCTCGTAACCCTGTGTATGCTTGCCGCTCTGCTGGCCGGATGCGGCGGCGCGAGCAAATCCACCCAGGCCTTCGACGCAGCCGCCCCCGCCGCAGCTGCCCCCGCCGAGGCGGCGAATGGCGCTTACTATGATATGGAGAGCGCCAAATCGGAGGATGGCGGACTGACGGGCGACACCGATTCCACCGTGCTGCCGGAAGGCCGCAAATGGATCATCACCGTGAATATGTCCGCCGAGACCGAAGATCTGGACGCTCTGATGGAAGCCCTGAACGGAAAGATCTCCGGTCTGGGCGGCTACGTGGAGGATCAGGACAGCTATAACGGCAGCATGTATTCCTCCCGCCGCTACCGCAGCGCCAGTCTCACCGTCCGTATCCCCGCGGAGCGTGTGGACGAATTCACCGAGGAAATGTCCGGCATTGCCAACGTGGTATCCACCAACCTGAGCCGGGAGGACATCACCCTGAGCTACGTCGCGACCGAAAGCCGCGTCAAGGCGCTGCAAACCGAGGAAGCCCGTCTTCTGGAGCTGATGGAGCAGGCCGAGACCATGGCCGACCTGCTGGAGATCGAGAGCCGCCTGACGGACGTGCGCTACGAGCTGGAAAATCGTGCTTCCCAGCTGCGGCTGTACGACAATCAGGTGGATTACGCCACCATTTACTTATCCATCGACGAGGTGCAGGAGTACACCCCCGTTGAGGAGCCCACCGTGTGGGAGCGGATCAGCGGCGGTTTCATCAGCAGTGTGAAGGGCGTCGGCAACGGGCTGCTTGACCTGCTGGTGTGGGTGCTGGCAAAGTCCCCCTATCTCGTCATTCTGGGCGGCGTCACCGCCGGCGTGGTGGTTCTCATCAGGAAGCGCAAGACCCGCAGGGCGGCAAAGAAGGCCGCCAAGCAGAATCCTACCGAAGAAAGCAAGTAAGTACGTGTCCCGCCGGGCGCACCTTTCGGTGCGCCCGGTATTTATTTTGGAATTGTAATGGTCAGCACGATCTGGCTGTCCGTCTCCCGGCGCTCCGACACGGCGGGAATGCCGGACAGCTGGATTTTTTGCAGGGACTGGGTCAGGTTGTTGAGAAACGCGCCGACGTTGGCTTTCGACGACCTGTCCGACCGGGCGGAAAGGAGGGTCTCCACATATTTTTCCGTCCGCGCCACGCTCATGCCCTGCCTTACGATCTCCTTTACCGCCGCGAGCTTGCTTTCCTCCGTAGGCAGCTTCAGAAGCGCCCGGGCATGGCGCTCCGTCAGCCCCGCCTCCCGCAGGGCAAGCAGCACCGGCTCGCTGTGCTTCAAAAGCCGCAGCTTGTTGGCCACCGCGCTCTGGCTTTTCCCCAGAAGCCGCGCCGCCTGCTCCTGACTCATGTCCCAGTCCTTCAGCAGCCGGGAAATGCCCATGGCCTCCTCGATGAAGTCCAGATCCTGCCGCTGCAAATTCTCCACCATGGCCGCCATGCCGGATTCCCGGTCGTCCATGCTCATGATGATGCAGGGGATGTCCGTGATCCCCGCCAGCTCCGCCGCCCGGAGCCGGCGCTCCCCCGCGATCAGCTCATAGCCGTTTCCGCTGCGGCGGACGGACAGCGGCTGCAGGATTCCGTGCTGCCGGATGGAATCGGACAGCTCGTCCAGCGCCTCCGGGCGGAAAATTTTCCGTGGCTGCGCCGGATTGGGGCGGATGGAACGAGCCGGGAGAAAGACCACCCGTCCGGTCTCCATGTAGGTTTTCAGCTTCTGACATTGCATTGCCCGTCCTCCCTTGTTGATGTGAGACCATTGTACGTTGCGTCAAAACGGGAATACCAGCGAAAACGGCGCGGCTTTCAAAGGAAACGCACGACATTTTCTTCTCTCTTTTACCGTTCTCTCCCAGTTCATAAAATATTTACGGAATATTGCATTTTCCCTCTTGCTTTTTTTGCCAAGCTGCGCTATTATATTAGCACTCAGAACGAGTGAGTGCTAAACCGTGTAGATACAGGCGGGTAAGGCTTGTCCGATACCCGTCGTCTAAATGCTTATATGTATGGAGGAATTCGAAATGAAACTCAAGCCCATGGCAGATAACGTTCTGCTCAAAGCCCACGAAGCGCCCGAGACCACCGTCTCCGGCATTGTTCTGGCTACCACCAACAAGGAAAAGCCCATGATCTACGAGGTCGTTTCCGTCGGCCCCGGTACCAAGGACGTCACCATGACCGTCAAGGCCGGTGAGAAGGTCGTTGTCGGCAAGTTCACCGGCACCGATGTGACCATCGACAAGGAAGATTACAAGTTTGTCAAGCAGGACGACATTCTGGCTGTCGTCACTGACTAAGGAGGAAAAAATATCATGTCCAAGATGATTGTTTACGGCGAAGAAGCCCGCAAGAAGCTGCAGTCCGGCATTGACCAGCTGGCCAATACCGTTAAGGTTACCCTGGGACCCAAGGGCCGCAACGTGGTTCTGGGCAAGAAGTACGGCGCGCCCCTCATCACCAACGACGGCGTGACCATCGCCAAGGAAGTGGAGCTGGAGGACGCCTTCGAGAACATGGGCGCACAGCTCATCCGGGAAGTCGCCACCAAGACCAACGACGTCGCCGGTGACGGCACCACCACCGCTACATTGCTTGCCCAGGCTATTACCCGGGAGGGTCTCAAGAACCTGTCCGCCGGCGCCAACCCCATGGTCATGCGCAAGGGCATCGACAAGGCCGTTGCCGCTGCCGTTGAGGCCATCAAGGCCAATTCCGTTCCCGTGTCCGACTCGGACTCCATTGCCCGTGTGGGCACCGTGTCCTCCGGCGACGAGACCATCGGCAAGCTGATCGCCGAGGCCATGGAGAAGGTGGGCAAGGAAGGCGTCATCACCATCGAGGAGAGCAAGACCGCCGAGACCGGTCTGGACGTGGTCGAGGGTATGCAGTTCGACCGGGGCTATATCTCCCCCTACATGGTTACCGACACCGACAAGATGGAGGCCGTCCTGGACGACGCCTACGTCCTGATTACCGATAAGAAGATTTCCTCCATCCAGGAGATCCTGCCCATTCTGGAGCCCATCGTCAAGTCCGGCCGTAAGCTGATGATCATCGCCGAGGACGTGGAGGGCGACGCTCTGGCAACGCTGCTGCTGAACCGTCTGCAGGGCCGCTTCAACGTGGTCTGCGTGAAGGCCCCCGGCTTCGGCGACCGCCGCAAGGAAATGCTCCAGGATATCGCCGTGCTCACCGGCGGCACCGTCATTTCCAGTCAGCTGAACATGGAGCTGCCTGACGCCAAGATGGAGGATCTGGGTCACTGCCGTCAGATCGTGGTCACCAAGGACACCACCACCATCGTCGACGGTGACGGCGCGCCCGAGGCCATCCAGGATCGCGCCCACATGATCCGCTCCGCCATTGCCACCACCACCTCCGACTACGACCGCGAGAAGCTCCAGGAGCGTCTGGCGAAGCTGTCCGGCGGCGTGGCCGTCATCAAAGTCGGCGCCCAGACCGAGGTCGCCATGAAGGAGCGGAAGCTGCGGGTCGAGGACGCCCTGAACGCTGCCCGCGCCGCTGTGGAAGAGGGCATCGTGGCCGGCGGCGGTACCGCTCAGGTCAACGCCATCCCCGCTGTTGAGAAGCTGATTTCCACCCTGCACGGCGACGAGAAGACCGGCGCGCGGATCATTGCCGCCGCTCTCCAGGCGCCCATCCGTCAGATCGCCGAGAACGCCGGTGTGGACGGCAGCGTCGTCTACGAGAAGATCCGCACCTCCGGCAAGGTCGGCTACGGCTACAACGCCTACACCGAGGAGTATGTGGACATGATCCCCGCAGGCATCGTCGATCCCACCAAGGTGACCCGTTCCTCTCTGGAGAACGCCGCGTCCATCGCGGGCTGCGTGCTGACCACCGAGTCTCTGGTGGTCGACAAGCCCGACCCCGCCGCCGACGCCGCAGCAGCCGCTGCCGCAGGCCAGGCCGGTGGAATGTACTAAGCAATTCCCGTAAAATCAACCAGTCCGGCGGTTCCGAATGGAACCGCCGGACTTTTATTGATCCAATATGCTATGTAACGGCGTACCCCCCTTGGCTCTCCCTTTGGGAGAGCTGTCACCGAAGGTGACTGAGAGGGTATTGCAGCCTGGTATACCCTCTCTGTCCATTTTTATGGGTACAGTTTACTTTGCTCGTCCACCTCTCCCAAAAGGGAGAGGCAAGGGGGATTTTACCGGATCCTCGGCAGGGAGGCCGCTGCCACGGACTGACCCACACGGCGGGTCTTTTCGTCGGGGAGGGAAACCTCGCACTTCTTCGCAAGCGCGGGGTATTCGTCGGCCAGAATTTCGTTGCACACCCGCAGGATGGTGTCGCCGCCCTTGCCGGACATGACGCGGCCAAGCATCATCATATGCTCGATGTCGTAGAACTGGGAGTACAGCACCACGGCGTATGCCAGATACGCGCCGATGGTCTCGAAAATGGCCTGGGCGCCGGGGTCGTCCTTCTCCATCAGCGCCTGAACGACCTTCAGCTTCTCCGCGGGAGACAGATTTTCGTCCAGCGCAATGCCGGCGGCGGGCGCCAGCTTGATGACCGCGTCCTGAGAGAAATACTTGCAGCCCACGCCAATGTCGGTAGACCACTCGTCCTGCATGGCGTTCTCGCACAGGTCAACGGGGGCGAAGGCCAGCTCGTTGATCCAGCCGAGAACGTTCTTGTCCTTGTCCACGTAGCCCACGGCCTCGGAGGTACCCATGGCGATGCCCATGATATTGCCCACGCCTAAGCCCATGGCGCCGGCCAATGCGGACACGTCGCCGTCGTTGGCCACCACGATGGGAACGTCGCCGATTTCCTTGGCGGCGCGGTCGTAAATGGTCTTGACCTTGTCCCACTGGGAGCGGGGAACCTTGATGAACAGGGACGCGACCATGGGCGCGTTGCCGATGAAGGTGCCTGCGGAGGACACGCCGATGGCGTCCACCCGGGGCATCCTGGAAGCGGCGCTCCTGAACGCGGCCACGATGCCGTCATAATGGTACTGGGGATCCGCCTGGAGCTTGGGGAACCATACGACCTCCTCGGAATAGACGCACTCGCCGTCGATCACGGCAGAGACCTTCCGGTCGGAACCGCCGGCGTCGAAGCCGATGCGGCAGCCGTCCAGATTGCCGCCGATGGGCTCGGCCACTTCATTGGCGGCAGGGCAGGCGTCCAGGGGCAGGTCAATGATCTCCAGATCGCGCTCGTAGAGCTGGTTGAAGAAGGTGAAGTCAAAGTGACGCTCCCCCTTGGGGTCGTAGGCCTTTTTCAGCCGCTGGGCAAGCGCGCTGCAGCCGCAGACGCTCACCCGGAAGCCGCCGACGGACCACAGCAGGAACTTGACATAGCGCTCCACGTAGCGGTAGTCGGCCTCGGCCATTTCCGGCGTGCCGTGGATGCAGGTGTGGTGGACGGAAACGCGCCCCTTGTCCCGCTCAACGGCGATGGCGATGGGCTTTTTTGCGTCCTTCAGATAGGCGGCGCGCCACACGCCGAAGGGGACAAACTGCTGATCCAGCTTGGGCGTATGCTTCATGTTGTATTCGATGTCCAGATACTGCATGGAAAATTCCTCCCTATTGTTCAGGCTTCTTAGCTTCCGTATATCAGTATAGCATAAAATATCGTCCCGGCTATAGGAATTTCAACATGATTTTTACCAAATCCGCTTTTTGGGACTGCCCGTTTTCTCGTTGCAAAAAGCAAGGCCGGTGCGGCGAGCACCGGCCTTGCGACATTATTCTTTTGTTTCGTTTTCCTGGGTCTGGGCTGCGTTCTCTGCCGCCCGGGCGGCGACCTGGTTCACAAACAGCTCCGCCTTGTCGTGGGGGCGGAAGCGCTGCCAGATCAGGATACATACCGCCGCCGCGCAGCTCACCCCCGCCAGCAGCTGGCTGACACGGACGGAGCCCCAATACAGGCTGTCCATCCGCAGCCCCTCGATCAGGCAGCGGCCAAGGCCGTACCAGGCCACGTACCCCAGGGCGATTTCTCCGTCATACTTACGATGCTTGGACAAAACGTGCAGCAGCACAAAGCCCACGGCGTTCCACACCGACTCGTACAGGAACGTGGGGTGGTAGTATTCCCACGCGCCGGTGACGGTATTGTACAGCCCCATGCGGAAGAAGCTGTCCGTCGCCGCGCCGAAGGCCTCCCGGTTGACGAAGTTGCCCCACCGGCCGATGGACTGGCCGATGAGAAAGCCCAGCGATACCAGATCCAGCACGGTGCCGATCCTGATCTTCTTGATGCGGCAGAACAGAATCACCCCCGCCGCCGCGCCCAGAACGCCGCCGTAAATGGCAAGGCCGCCGTTCCAGATGTACAGCACGGAAATGGGGTTCTCGGCGTAGTCCGCCCAGGAGAAAATGCAGTAATACGCCCGGGCGCAAAGAATAGCAAAGGGGGTGATCCACAGCACGCCGTCCAGCAGATCATCCTGCTTCATGCCGAACTGGCTGCTCCGGCGGCAGGCGTAGACCACCGCCAGCATCAGACCCACGGCAATGATGAGGCCGTAATAGTGGATGGTCAGCGACCCCAGCGCCAGGGCGCGTCCGGGGTTCACCTCAATGCCCAGGGAAGGGAAGGAAATGGTTGAATAATTGGCAGGAATCATGACAATGCCTCCTTGTTGACAGGATAGATTACGGACAGACCACACCGCTCCTTACGAACCGCCCGCCGGAGAAAATCACAGATTTCCTCCCCACCGATGCTGCGGTAGATTTCCGGGAAGCGGAAATAGTCAAAGTCCGAAAAATGATACGCGCACAGGCGGAAACAGGTGGAATCGAAGCTGTCCAGCCCCCGGATACGCCTGCCAAGGGCGCTGCGCTTCATCCTGAGGAACGCCTTTTCCGGCAGTCCCTCCGCCGCGATTTTTCCCGCCTGCTCCAGAATCGCTTCCCGGACGGCGCGGGGGTCGTCGGAATCCCCGGAGCAGAGCAGCATGGCGCAGCCGTCCACGGTCTCGAAGCCGCCGCCGAAGGAGGAATCGATGACGCCTTCCTCATAGAGCCGCAGATACAGCTCCGAGGATTCGCCGAACAGCGCCTCGGCGGCCAGATCGGCCACCATTTCCTCCCGGATGGCCGCGTCGCCATGGGTCAGGGGTTCGCACTTGAACGCTAAGTTGAAGGTCGGCATGGCTACCTCCATGGCGCATTTCGTCTCCGGCGTCGGGCAGGTCATATCCTCCTGCCAGGCGCGCAGCTTGACGCCCGTCTCCTTTTTCTCGCTGCCCAGAACCTCCCGGGCGGCAGCCGCCACCGACTCCGGGTCCACGTCGCCCACGACGCATAGCAGCATGTTTCCCGGGGCGTAAAACGCCCGGTGGCAAGTATACAGCACCTCCGGGGTGATTTCCCGGATGGTTCTGCCGGTGCCGAGAATGGGCTGGCGGATGGGGTGGACGGCGTACATGGCCGCCATCAGGTTATCGAACACCACGCTGTCCGGGGCGTCCTCGTTCATGCCGATCTCCTGGTCGATGATGCCCCGCTCCTTTTCCACGCTTTCCTCCGTAAAGTAGGGGGTGGACACAAATTCCAGCAGCAGCCGCAGGCATTCGTCAAAATGGTTGGTGCAGGAAAAATAATAGGCCGTCATGTCGTAGCTGGTAAAGGCGTTGGTGGATGCGCCCAGGGCGGCAAATTCCGCCGACACATCCCGGTCTCCCGGCAGGTCGAACATCTTGTGTTCCAGATAGTGGGCAACACCCGCGGGGGCGTGGTATTCCTTCCCGTCCAGAAGAAAATCCGTGTGGATGGAGCCAAAGTCCGTGACGAAATAGGCAAGCTTTTTCGTAAAGCCCTTCCGGGGTACCACCAGCACCGTCAGGCCGTTTTCCAGGGTTTCCCGGTACAGCGTTTCGTCCAGCTCGGGGTAATGCTGCTTGGTCATTGGCTCTCTCCTTTCAGGAAATAGGTGCTGTGGAGCGTCACGGTCTGCGCCGCCGCCACCACATCGGCAAGGCTGACCTTCTCCACCGCTTCCATGTACCGCTCCGGGGTCATGTTCAGGCTGCTTAAGCACGCGGTGGCGTAGTAGCCCTCGATGGCGCCGGGGGAATCGGAGGTGGCGCGAAGGGAACTGAGCAGGGCTTCCTTTCCGGCGGTCAGCTCCTCCCCGGTGATCTCCCCACGGCGGCAGGCATCCAGCTGGCGCAGGACTTCGTCCCTCGTCAGCCGCTCTTTGTCAAAGTCGATGCCCGCCCACACGGTGAGAATGCCCTTTGCGCCGTAATAGGACGAGCCGATGCTGTAGCACAGGGACATCGCCTCCCGGACGTTGAGAAACAGCTTGGAGGTCATGCCCGCGCCGAAGACGGTGTTGAACACCTGCATGGCGGGGAATTCTGCGTCCCGGTTGACAATGGGCGTGACAAAGCCCATGCAGAGCTTCCCCTGGGAGACCTCCATCGTCTCCGTCACATCCTGCCCGGGGCAGGGATGGAAGGGCGTCTGGGGCGGGAGCAGGCCTTCCCGGCCGCCCAGCCGGGATACCAGCGGGGAAAGATATTCCGCGACCTTCTCCGCCGGGGTGCTGCCTACGTAGAAAATTTCGATTCTGCTTTCCCGGAGGATTTTCCGGTAATGGGTCAGCAGCCCCGCCGGGTCGATGGCCGCCACATCCTCCGGCTCGCCCAGCCGGGGCAGGCCGAAGCTGTCGCCGCGGCACATGGTTTTCAGCAGCTTTCCCATGGCGTAGGTGCGCTTGTCGTTCCGCTCGGATTCAATGGTGGAAATCAGGTTTTTCTTTTCCCCCTCCACAAAGGCGGGGAGAAAGCCCTCCCCCTCCCTGGGGAAGTCCAGAAGGATTTCCTCCAGAAAGCGGAGCATAGGGGCAAGCACCCGGTCGCCGGGCAGGGCAAACCGGTCGTCCATAAAGCCGCAGTAAAGGCCGGTGGTCTGGTAGTCCCCCACCCGGCGCACCAGCGGACTGACGGAAGCGCCGTACAGCTCGTCCAAATTTTCCGTAATGGCGCGAAGGTCGGGGCAGCGTTTCGTACCCCGGAGCAGTACGGAGGGGATCAGCACGTTTTTGGCGGATTCCTCCTTCGCCATGGGGCGCACCAGCTGGAAGCTCAGGCACCCCTGCTTGAACCGGTCGTCCCGGCAGGCACGCAGGGTCACCCCGGGAAGCAGTGTTTTTGTTTCGATCATGTCAGACTCCTGATGGAAGAAAGTTGCGGCAGGAAAATTGCACGCTTTCCTGTCCGCGTTGTCATGTAAAGAGTATTATATACCACTTTTCCCAAAATAGGAAGTCAATACACAAAAAATTCAGAGAATATTGGTTGTCATTTTCCTCTGTTTGCGGTAGAATGTAGGTTGGACTTATAGAAACTGGGAGTGAACCGCCATGGCATGGCTGGAATTTACCGTTGAAACCACGCCCCGGAGCATCGACTCTGTGGTTACCGCCCTCAGCGCCCGGGGCTTTTCCGATCTGGTCATCGAAGACCAGTCGGAATTTGAGACGTTTCTGGAAGAAAACCGGGCGTATTGGGATTATATCGACGAGGGGCTGCAAAAAAAGCTTCAGGGGCTTTCCCGGATCAAGCTGTATCTGGAGGACACCGACGATAACGGTCGGAAGCGTCTGGACGCGGCAGTAAAGGAGCTGGGACTGACCATGACCGTCGCCCCCCTCCCCGAAACCGACTGGGAGGAAAGCTGGAAGGACAATTACCCGCCCCAGGAGATCGGCGAGCGCATCGTGGTGCTGCCCTACTGGCTGGCGGAGGAGCCAACCCACCGGCTGAAGGTCATTCTCGACCCCGGCCTGACCTTCGGCACCGGCGCCCACCCCTCCACCCAGATGGTGATGGAGGTCATGGAGACCGTGGTGAAGCCCGGTTTTCACTGTCTCGATCTTGGCAGCGGCAGCGGAATACTGTCCATCGCCGCCCTGCGTCTTGGGGCGGAATCCGCCATTGGCATCGACATTGACCCCAAGGCGGAGGACATCGCCCGGGAGAACGCCGCCTACAACGGCTTCACCGCCCCGGCCTTCACCGCCCTCACCGGCAACGTGACCGAGGACACCGCGCTGATGGACACGTTAGCCGCAGGGCGGTACGATCTGGTGCTGGTGAATATCGTGGCGGACGTGATTATCGGCCTTGCGCCGGTGCTGCCCCATTTTTTAGACGAAAGCAGTACCCTGATCTGCTCCGGCATCCTGGACACCCGGCTTTCCGACGTGCTGGAAGCCCTGACCGCCGCCGGGCTGACCGTCACCGCCACAAAGGCGAAGGACGACTGGCGCTGCGTCACCGCGAAGCGTATACTGTAAACGAAGGAGCGTATTATGAGTATCCCCTATCGTACCCGGCGGGTGCTGAACCGCCTGGGTCTTGTGCTTATGATTTTTCTGCTGGTGGGCGTGATTGCCTGGCTGTGCTGGGTCGTCTGGCTGGAGCGGTATGTTGTGTACACCGCCGACGGCGCGAGCCTGGATTTTGAGCATTCCTCCCAGGACATCATCGGCGAGGTCGCCACACCCCCCGTGGCGCAGCAGAAAATTTCCATTTACTATAATGAAGGCAGCGACGCCCTGGACACCGGCAACGAGCTGACCCAGATCAACGGCTACTACATTTCCAGCAACATGCTGCAAAACGACATCAACGGTGTTCTGGGCAAGCTGGAACGGCTTCCCGCGGGTACGCCCGTGATGATCGACATGAAGGGGCCTTACGGCTCGTTCTTCTATCCCTCCCACTTAGACAACGCGGTGCATTCCGCCTCCACGGACGTGAACGCCGTGGCCGCGCTGGTAGACACCCTGATGAACAAGAAATTCTACACCATCGCCCGGGTCTGCTCCCTGCGGGACTGGAATTTCGGCAACGAGCACGTCACCTGCGGCCTGTATATGCTTTCCCGGGCGGGTCTGTGGTTGGATCAGGGCTATTTCTGGCTGGACCCCACCAACGCCACCACCATCAGCTGGATCACCTCCGTGGTTCTGGAGCTGAAGGAAATGGGCTTCAACGAGGTCATGCTGGCGGATTTCCGCTTCCCCAATTCCGACCAGTACATTTTTAACGGCGACAAGGACGCGGCGCTTCAGGACGCGGCTTCCAAGCTGATGGGGACCTGCGGCGGCAGTGATTTCACCCTGTCCTTCGGCGTGTCCGATCCCACCTTCCCCCTGCCCGACGGGCGGTGCCGGATGTATCTGGAGGATGTGGACGCAGCCAACGTGGAAGCCAAGGCCGCACTGGTCAAGGTTCCCGACATTAAGGCGCAGCTGGTCTTCATGGCCGCCACCAACGACACCCGGTTTGACAGCTACAGCGTCATCCGTTCTCTGAACGCCGCGGAAATTCTGGAAGCCCAGAAAGCGGAAGCGGCAAGCTGATTTTCGCGCAAAACAGCCCCGCCGGCCGGCGGGGCTGTTGACAAAAATGCAAATTTGGGGTATAGTATGAATACAGGGGTGCTGCCAGTAGGACGGCTCCCCCATGCTTCACAGAGAAGTAACTGCTCGCTTGGAGGCTTGGCGGTTACTTCTCTTTATTATTTGCCTGGAGAACCAGGGCAATGACAGCAGCAATGAGCATGCAGAATTGAAAAATCCCTTCCCATGTAACCATAGCTGCCATGAATTAAGGAGCGATTGCCACCGGCAATCGTTTTATTTTTATTCGCTGCGCGACGCACCGCCCCTCTCTTACGATTGGGGGCAAAAAGAAGTATAATCACCCCCGAAAAAATCGAGGGGAACCGCCTACCGGGGTACTACCGGCAGCACCGTGAACAGCATATCACAAGATTCGACAGATTGCAAGGAAAACTCCGGTCAGAGTTGTGCGAAAGTATCCCACACAGCAAAATGCCCCGGCGGCGCAGTATCTGCGCCGCCGGGGTCTCTCTTTTACTTTTTAACCAAATCGGCCAGCGTCACGCTGTCTAAGTACCCGCTGATGCGTTTGTCCAGCTCGCTCCAGACCGGCAGCGTCGGACAGCTCGCCGCCCGGGGGCAGGTCTTCGCGCCGCATTCTAAGCAGGCTACCGGCGCAAGGGATCCTTCCGTCAGCCGCAGAATTTCACCCAGCGTGTATTCTCCCGGCTCCCGGCTCAGGCGGTAGCCGCCGCCCTTGCCCTGGATGCCGTCCACAATGTGGTTCTTTGTCAGCACGGGCAGGATTTTCTCCATGTATTTCAGGGAGATTTCCTGTCGGGCGGCCACGTCCTTCATGGGGATGAAGCCCTCCGACCGATGCTCCGCCAGATCCGCCAGCACCCGCAGGGCATAGCGGCCACGGGTCGAGATCATCATGGCGTCAGTCCGCGAACAGCGGCGTGGACAGATACCGGTCGCCGGTGTCCGGCAGGAGGACGACGATGGTCTTGCCCTCGTTCTCCGGCCGCTTGGCCAGCTCGATGGCCGCCCAGGCCGCCGCACCGGAGGAGATGCCCACCAGCACGCCCTCCGCCTTGCCGATCTGCTTGCCAACCGCAAAGGCGTCCTCGTTGGCCACGGGGATGATCTCGTCGTAAACGCCGGTGTCCAGCACCTTGGGGACGAAGCCCGCGCCGATGCCCTGAATCTTATGGGCGCCCGCCGTCCCCTTGGACAGCACGGGAGAAGTCGCAGGCTCCACGGCCACTACCTTGATTTCCGGCTTCTTGGACTTGAGGTACTCGCCCACGCCGGTGATGGTGCCGCCGGTGCCCACGCCCGCCACGAAAATGTCCACCTTGCCGTCGGTGTCGGCGTAGATTTCGGGGCCGGTGGTCTCAAAATGCGCCTTTGGGTTGGCCGGGTTCACAAACTGGCCGGGGATGAAGCTGTCCGGAATTTCCGCTGCCAGCTCGTCGGCCTTGGCGATGGCGCCCTTCATGCCCTTGGCGCCCTCGGACAGCACCAGCTCCGCGCCGTAGGCCTTCATCAGCTGGCGGCGCTCCACGCTCATGGTGTCCGGCATGACGATGATGATACGGTAGCCCCGGGCAGCCGCCACGGCGGCAAGACCGATGCCCGTATTGCCGGAGGTCGGCTCGATGATGACGGAGCCGGGCTTCAGCAGTCCCTTTTCCTCGGCATCGTCGATCATGGCCTTGGCCACCCGGTCTTTTACAGAACCGGCGGGGTTCAAGTACTCCAGCTTTGCCAGGATCTTCGCCTTCAGGCCAAGCTTCTTTTCAATGTGGGTCAGCTCCAGCAGGGGCGTTTTGCCGATGAGCTGGTCGGCAGAAGTGTAAATGTTCGCCATGATTATCCCTCCCTCACGGCGTCAAAGCCGCGCTGCAAATCCGCGAGAATGTCGTCAATGTGCTCCGTGCCGATGGACAGCCGGATGGTGTTGGGCTTGATGCCCTGATCCAGCAGCTCCGCCTCGGTCAGCTGGCTGTGGGTCGTGGTGGCCGGGTGAATGACCAGGCTCTTGACGTCCGCCACGTTGGCAAGCAGGGAGAAAATTTTCAGATTGTCAATGAACTTGTGAGCTTCCTTCACGCCGCCCTTGATCTCGAAGGTGAAGATGGACGCGCCGCCGTTGGGGAAATACTTCTCATACAGGGCGTGATCCGGATGGTTCGGCAGAGAGGGGTGGTTCACATGCTCCACCTGAGGATGGTTCGCGAGGAATTCAACCACCTTCTTGGTGTTCTCGGCGTGGCGCTCTAAGCGCAGAGACAGGGTTTCCACGCCCTGGAGCAGCAGGAAGGCCGCGAAGGGAGAGATGGTCGCGCCGGTGTCCCGCAGCAGCACCGCGCGGATGTAGGTCACGAAAGCGGCAGGGCCGGCGGCGGCGACAAAGGAAACGCCGTGGTAGCTGGGGTTCGGCTCGGCGATGGCGGGGTACTTCCCGGAAGCCGCCCAGTCAAACTTGCCGGAGTCCACGATAATGCCGCCCAGGGTGGTTCCGTGGCCGCCCAGGAACTTGGTCGCGGAGTGAACCACGATGTCCGCGCCGTGCTCGATGGGGCGGATGAGGTAGGGGGTGCCGAAGGTGTTATCCACCACCAGGGGGATGCCGTACTTATGCGCCAGCTCGGCCAGGGCGTCGATGTCGGGGATGTCACTGTTGGGATTGCCCAGGGTCTCAATATAAATGGCGCGGGTCTCGGGACGGATGGCGCTCTCCACTTCCGCAAGATCGTGGATGTTCACGAAATCGGCGGTGATGCCAAAGCCGGGCAGGGTGTGGGCGAGCAGGTTGTAGCTGCCGCCGTAGATGGTCTTCTGGGCGACGAAGTGGCCGCCGTTCTGACCCAGGGCTTCCAGCACGTAAGTGATGGCCGCCGCGCCGGAGGCCAGTGCCAATGCCGCCACGCCGCCTTCCAGAGCGGCCACCCGCTTTTCCAGAACGTCCTGGGTGGAGTTGGTGAGACGGCCGTAAATATTGCCGGCGTCCGTCAGCCCGAAGCGGGCGGCGGCGTGGGCGCAGTCGTGGAACACGTAAGAGGTGGTGGCGTAAATGGGAACGGCGCGGGCATCGGTAGCGGGATCGGCCTGCTCCTGGCCGACGTGGAGCTGTAAGGTTTCAAATTTATAGTCAGACATAATCGTAATTTCCTTTCTAAAGTCAAATGTTATCCTTTTTCTTACAAACATCGGGGATACATTCGGCCAAAGCGGAAATTCGCCCTTACGAGGGTCTCAAAATGATTTTTCACGGGGAGTGCCTCCCTTCAAAACTCACCTATCTGGTAGGTGATTGCATCATACCACGAAATTCCTACCAAGTCAATCGGTTTTTTATCAAAATTTTCCTACTTGTCCGGTAGGAAAACCGGCAATATGACCAAGGCGGAAAAAAGTCCGTCCTGCCAGGTTTTTTTCTTTGACAAATTCCGATTGCATGGTAGAATGTAGGCGAAAACTCCCCAATAAAAACAGACAGGAGTGTCCCTATGGAGATTTCCTACACCATTTTCGATCTGCTTTTCTATCTGCTGCTCTACGCCTTTCTCGGCTGGTGCGTCGAGGTTTTCTGCGCCGCCGTGAAAAACGGGCGGTTTGTGAACCGTGGCTTTCTGAACCTCCCTCTGAACATGCCCTGCGGCATTGCCGCCGCGCTGCTGCTGCCGGTGCTGGGTACCATGAACCATAAGACCGTCCTGCAATATAGTATGACGCTGGTGATCTATGTTCTGGTTCGGTGCGTGACCGACCAGTTCGTCCGGGGCGTCAGCCGGAGGCGGTTTGCCGCTGAGCCGAAGGGAAAGACCTTTTTCCTCAACGCGGCCATTGCGGCCGCCGTCATGCTGCTGGTGTATCTGGTGGTGCATCCCGGCATGATGGGGCTACTGTATCTGATGCCCAAGTGGCTGGAGCGGACGCTGGTCATCGCGGGGGTCGTCCTGATTCTGGCGGACTTTGTCGGCGTGATGCGCACCCTGCGCACCAGCAGCGCCACCCGGCTGAACAAGGCCGGGCAGGAGACCACCCAGCGCATGGCCGACCGGATCAGCAGTGCCATCTGGCGGCGTCTGCAAAAGGCCTACCCCGGTCTCACCGCGGCGGATGTACCGGGACCGGAGCGGTATGTTTTCGCCCGGGGCATCTGCTTTGACAAGCTGGTGTGGGTGTTCCTCGTGACCTCGTTCTTAGGCGCGCTGATCGAGATGGTCTTCTGCCGGGTCACGTCGGGGCAGTGGATGAGCCGCTCCGGCGTGCTGTACGGAAGCTTCAGCTTCGTATGGGGGCTGGGCGCGGTGGTGCTGACCATCACCCTGCAACGGATCGCCGACAAGCCCGACCGGCGGATTTTCCTGGCGGGCTTCGTCATCGGCGGCGCTTACGAGTACCTTTGCAGCGTATTCACCGAGCTGGTGTTCGGCACGGTGTTCTGGGACTACAGCAAAATGCCCCTGAACATCGGCGGCCGCACCAATGTGCTGTACTGCATCTTCTGGGGACTGCTGGCCGTGGCGTGGATCAAGGTGCTGTATCCGCCCATGAGCAAGGGCATTGAGAAAATCCCGGCGTTGCTGGGGAAGGTGATCACCTGGGTCATCATCTTTTTCCTGGCCTGCGACGGTCTGCTCACCGCCGCCGCCATGCTGCGCTACACCGACCGTCAGAACAACCCGGAACCCAAAAACGTAGCCGAAGCGTTTCTGGACAACACCTATGACGACGACTGGATGGAACATCACTGGCCGAACATGGTGGTCACAAAGGACGCGGAATGATTGCGAAAATCGCCCCCGGGAAGCGGTTCGCGCCGTTTCCCGGGGGCGTGCCGGTTTAATCCTGCTTTTCCTCCGAAATTTTCTCGTTCATTTTCTTAACATTCCGCTTGCCGATGGCAAACTGGACGCCCCAGATCACCGCGAAAATCAGGACAAACACCCCGAAATAGCTCAGAAACCCCGCCACGCTGTGCTCCATCCAATACGCCGCATAGGCGATGGGCAGCATGATAAGGGAAATGATGAGGAAATACACGCCGGTCTGCCGGACAAGGCTCCAGCTTTCCAGCTCCCAGATCACGGAACTTGCCGCGAAGCCCGCGCCCAGCAATCCGCAGAGCAGGGCTTGCAGAATGACGGCTCTGATTTCATTTCCCAGTGCCTCCGCCAGCTCCGGCGCGCAGGGGGAGTAATATCCGCCCGCCCACATCAGCGAAATGCAGATTGTAATGACATACCCGATGGCAATCCCGATGGGGAAGCCCAGCGCTCCCCGCAGAATCAGTTTCTTCTTCATATGCTACACCTCATATTCCTAAAATTGTCTTGACCTTGGACACATACCGTCTGGAAATATACGTGACCGTCCCGCCCCGCAGCTTCACGCAGATCGTGCCGGTGAAGCTCAAATCAAAATAGTCGATCTTCTTCAGGTTGATGATCTCCGAATTGGAAATGCGGACGAACTGATGGGGGTTCAGCCGCTGCTCCACCTCATACAACCGAAGGCGCAGAACGTATTCGCCCTTTTCCGTGACCGCGTAAACCTTCCCGGCGCCGGCGTAGACCCGAATCAGCTCCGCCGGTTCCAGCACCTCGATCTTCCCGTCCTTCATGCCGGAAAGGATGCAGGGGGCATCGCCTGACAGCTGTTTCACCAGCTGGCTGACCTCCTCCGTTACGGCGGCGGTCAGGATCACGACCTTTGGCTTCGGGTACGCGCCGTCGATTCTGATTTCTACCTGCATGGTCTTTCACTCCTTTCTCTGGCTGCATTATAGAAATAATTTCCCCCCTCCGCAACCGTTTTTCAACAGTTGGTCGATTTCGGGCTGTAAGCGGCAAAAAGCAGGGGCGGAAAAACCGTCCCTGCCTGCGTATTTGATTTTAGGGTAACACCCTTGGCTCTCCCTCCGGGAGAGCTGTCACCGCAGGTGACTGAGAGGCATCGCGCCCTGGTTTCTCCTCTCCGTCCTCGCTTTGCTCGGCCACCTCTCCCAAGGAGAGAGGCAAGGGGCGTTCTTTGTCAATCCACAGCCTTCCGGGCGGCGGACTCGGTGTATGTCCAGCTCCGGAAATCCGAAATGCTGCAATAGCTGTTTTCCAGAATGTCCTCCGCCGCGGAAGCAATTTCCGGGTCACCGTCCCGGGTCAGCTCTTTGATATAGGGCAGCGCACCGTCTCCCAGGCAGCTCATATGCCCCATGTCGATGGTCTCCAGCCGCCCCGACTGGTAGGCGCGGACGTTGTACCGGGCGACAAACGTATCCACGTCCCCCCAGAAGGTGACGCACCCCAGAATCAGCGCGCAGATCACCGCGCCCTTCATGTAGGGGAACCGGGGCTTAAGCAGCCACACGGACACGAGAATTGTCGTGACCCCCAGCCAGAGCATGAAAACCTCCGTCAGTACCCGCTTTCTCGTCAGGCCGTAGCCGCCGATGTAGAGCAGCATTTTCGCGCTGGCCGCGGCGATGAGAAACAGCGCCGCCAGTCCCAGGAACAGGCACAGCCCTTTGGTCAGCGCCGGGACGCCGGTCTTCTTTTCCACCAGAGCCATGGCAAGGCACATCAGTCCCAGATTGATAAAACTCAGCCACGCCATCTCAAAAAATCCCCGGCGGGCATACTCCGCCAGCGTGTACCCATCGGGCAGGATGCCCGCGAAGCCGCCGCCCAGGTACGCCAGCTGGCTCAGCAGATACACGGCGTAAATCAGGCACACCGTCCCAAGCAATATGTTCACGGTAATGGCGCTGAACCCCTGGAAGTGCTTCCCTTCCTTCCCGTTTTTCTCCCCGTATTTCAGTCCCATGCCCCGGGAATACAGAATCCATCCGGCGAACACGCCGAAAAGCAGGGAAATCACCGGCTCCGACCAGTCGGTGTCGGGGAGCATATCCATCAGCCCCTCAAACGCCGCGTCGGCACGCATCAGCAGGAAAATCAGCACCGCCGCCACCGGCAGGGCAATCAATACGCCCAGAATCGCCGCGCCGCCCCGTTTGCCCGCCGTACCGGCGTTTTTCCGGGCGTCGTTCAGCCCCCGGGCGGCGGCGCTCATGCTGCCCACGCCCAACGTGAACAACGCCCGGGGAGCGTCCAGCGCCGACGCGATGCCGCCGGGTTCCCGGCGGCTCTGCCCCGCCATCCGGCAAAAGCCGAGGTTCACGGCAAACAGCGCCATGAGGAGCATTTCCATTTTGATACCGCTGTCCGACGACCGGGCGAACCCGGCGAAGATCACCGTCGCCAGAATCAGCAGCGCCGCCTCATATTTCCCCGGCCGGAAGCCGCAGCGCAGCAGATACCAAAGGCTGCACCCCGTCAAAGCCACCGCCCCCAGGGCAAAGCCCAGACAAAAACCGCCGTAAAGAATGCTGTTCCACGTAAACGTGCCGAAAAGCAGCACCAAAAGTCCAAAAATCAGCTCCCGTTTTCCCGCAGGATACCGGAGCAGTGTCCGTTCTTCCATAATATCTCCCTTCTCATACTATTTCTCGATAAAATGGTTAACACCATTTTATCCTGCGAATCCTT
>URBH01000042.1 GCA_900546075.1 uncultured Eubacteriales bacterium
CTAAAAACGAAGTCAATACATTTCTTACCGCCGCCCAGGCGGTCTGCCGTGGAACGGCAGAATAAAATGATGAAATCATTTTATTAAGAAATAGTATTATGACAAAGAAAACGAAAAAGAGGTAGTTTATTATGGATTATCAGGCGCTTGCCGAATTGCTTTTTCCCGATGTGACCGAAACCCCCGAACAGCTGGAAGCCCGGTTCCCCCAGCGCAATCTTCCCGAGGGCGCGGTGGTTTCCCGGATGGCTCCCTCCCCTACCGGATTTGTCCACCTGGGCAATCTGGTGCAGGGCACGATTTCGGAACGAATGACCCACCAGTCCGGCGGCGTGCTGTACCTCCGGGTGGAGGATACCGACGCCAAGCGGGAGATTCCCGGCGCGGTGGAGGTGCTGATCAACACCCTGAAATTCTACAACATCAACTTTGACGAGGGCGCTACCGTGGACGGCGACGACGGCGCTTACGGCCCCTACCGTCAGCGTCAGAGAGCCGCGATCTACCATGTTTACGCCAAGAAGCTGGTGTCCGAGGGCAAGGCCTACCCCTGCTTCTGCACGGAGGACGAGCTGTCCGTCCTTCGGGAAAAGCAGGAAGCGAACAAGGAGACCACCGGCTACTACGGCAAATACGCCGTCTGGCGCGACCGTCCCATGGAGGACATTCAGGCGCAGTTGGCCGCCGGAAATCCCTGGGTTCTCCGGTTCCGTTCCGAGGGCAGCATTGACCGTCAGTTCAAATTCGACGATCTGGTAAAAGGCAAGCTGACCATTACGGAGAACAACGTCGATCACGTGCTTCTCAAATCCGACGGCATCCCCACCTATCACTTTGCCCACGCCGTGGATGACCACCTCATGCGCACCACCCATGTCGTCCGGGGCGACGAGTGGCTGCCCAGCCTGCCCTTCCACATTCAGCTGTTCCAGGCGCTGGGCTTCAAGCTGCCCAAGTACGTCCACATTGGACCCTTGATGAAGATGGACGGCAGCTCCAAGCGCAAGCTGTCCAAGCGTAAAGACCCGGAGCTGGCGCTGACCTACTACAAGGCCGAGGGCTTCCCTATCCCCTCCGTGCGGGAATATATCATGACCGTGCTGAACTCCAATTTTGAGGACTGGCGGCGGGCGAACCCCGACGCGGACATTGAATCCTTCAAGTTCAGCCCCAAGAAGCTGAACCCCGCCGGCAGCCTGTTCGATTACGCCAAGCTGGTAGATGTGTCGAAAAACGTCATTTCCCGCATGACCGCGGAGGACGTGTACGCCCAGTTGCTGGATTGGGCGAAGGAGTTCGACACCGACTTTGCCGCGAAGCTGGAAGCAGGCCCGGACTACGCAAAGCGGATCCTCGCCATCGGTCGTGGCGGCAAGAAGCCGAGAAAAGACCTGGCCGTCTGGAAGGACGCCAAGCCCTACATGGGATTTTTCTACGACGAGTACCTGGAAGCGCCTGTCTGGGACGAAACATTCTCCAAGACCGTCATCCGGGACGTACTGGAGCGCTTCCTGAACGTCTACGACTTTGTCGACGAT
The DNA here is from genome assembly GCA_900546075.1 of uncultured Eubacteriales bacterium. Classification (GTDB taxonomy): domain Bacteria; phylum Bacillota; class Clostridia; order Oscillospirales; family Oscillospiraceae; genus Faecousia. Next base: position 1,539 of record URBH01000042.1, read on the forward strand.
TCCGCCGCATGGTTTGCCAAGGTCAAGGAAATCACCGAGGCCATCGGCTTCACCACGGATATGAAAGCCTACAAGGCGAACCCCGCCGCCTTCCCCGGCACAGTGGCCGATGTTTCCACCTTCCTGCGGCAGGCAGTCACCGGAAAGACCGACAGCCCCGACCTGTACACCATCATGCAGATTCTGGGCTGCGATCGCACCGTCGGACGCATCCGGGATTGCATTTCCCACCTGTAATTGCAAATTGCCCGGCGTCCATTTGACGCCGGGCAATTATATTATACCAACAGCTGCCCGTTGATCACCAGATGGAACGTCAGTCCCAGCGCCTGCGCCGCCTTCTGGCACAGAAGCATCCGCTTCATGAATATTTCCAGATATTCCATCACGGAACCAAGCTCCGTATCCACCGTCAGAATCAGACGGATGCTGGTGCGCTGCTCGTCAAATTCCAGATGGCAGTCCGTTACGGAGTAGTTCACCCGGTCGTGGATGTCCAGCGCAACGGTGGCCTTGTCCCGCACTCTAGAACGGCGGACGTCGGATTTGTCCGCCAGAATCAGCGCCGCCGCGAAGGCGCTCACCGGCTGGCCGGTGCCCTCATCGTGGTTGCCGATGGCCGTGACGATGGCGGCGATCTCCTCCGGCGGAAAGTTCATTCTGTCCAGAATCCGGAACGCCATCACCGCGCCGCTCTGGCTGTGATCCACCCGGTTCACCACATTGCCGATGTCATGGAGATATCCGGCGATTTTCACCAGCTCCACGGTTCTCTCCGGGTAGCCCAGCGTTTCCAGAATCCAGCCCGCCGTCTGGGCGACCCGGGTCACATGCTGGAAGCTGTGCTCCGTAAATCCGAGAGCCTTCAGCGATGCGTCCGCCTGGTCGATGTACACCCTGACCGCTTCGTCCTGTTTCACCTGTTCGTAAGTCATTGTTTTCCTCCTGTGGTATCCCGCCGGGATACCTTCTTTCTTTATCATTTCTGTTTCCTTTTCACTTTATCCAATCTATGTAAAATTTGTTACCGGGAAATTGTAAAGCTTCTTTACAATCACGCCTTCTTCTTTACTTCCCCCGCGGACTGTGCTATACTTTAGGAACGATTTCCGGTTTTCCGGTAAAAATAAGGAGCATCCGCCACTATGTATGAACAATATTCTTCTCAGGAATTTGAAGAAAAATACACCTATTCCGGCAGTTTAGGCACGTTCTGGACGCCGGAAAGAACCGCTTTTCGCCTGTGGGCGCCCACCGCTGAGGCGGTTTCCATCCGCCTGTACCGCAGCGGCGACCCGGGTGCCGATGATCTTCTTGCCCAGCTTCGGATGCAGCCCGACGTCTGCGGCACATGGACGGCGGAACGGTTCGGAAATCTGAACGGCATTTACTACACCTACCTCGTCACCGTGGACGGTCAGACCCGGGAGGTCTGCGACCCCTACGCCAAGGCTGCCGGTGTCAACGGCTGCCGAGGGATGATTCTGGACATGGCGTCCGTCAATCCCCCGCAGTGGGATACCGACGCAGACCCCCACGCCGGGAAGTCTATCACCGACGCCGTTCTCTACGAGCTGCACGTCCGTGACCTGTCCGCCGACGCCAGCGCCCATATTGAGAACAAGGGCAAGTTTCTGGGTCTGACCGAAACCGGCACAAAGACCCGGCGCGGCCATCCCACCGGCCTTGACCACATCAAGGCGCTGGGCGTCACCCATGTCCACCTCCTGCCAATGTATGACTTCGGCTTCACCGACGAGAGCCAACCTCATCCCCAGTACAACTGGGGCTACGACCCGGTGAATTACAATGTCCCCGAAGGCTCCTACGCCACCGACCCGTTTCACGGCGCTGTCCGGGTAGCAGAAGTGAAGCGGATGGTCAAGGCGCTCCACGACAACGGCCTGAGCGTGGTCATGGACGTGGTGTACAACCACGTATACGACGCCGGGGCATTCTGCTTCAACCAGATCGTCCCCGGCTATTTCAGCCGTATCAGCAGTGACGGCAAATACTCCAACGGCTCCTTCTGCGGCAACGACACTGCCTCCGAGCGGAGCATGGTGCGCAAGTACATCGTGGATTCCGTTTGCTACTGGGCGGACGAGTACCACATGGACGGCTTCCGCTTCGATATTGCCAGTCTGATCGACACCGTGACCATCAATGAGATCATGTCCGCCGTTCACCGGAAGCACCCCAACGTGATCTTCTACGGCGAGGGCTGGGACATGAAGACCGAGCTGACCAAACCCGGTGTCCGGCTGGCGGTGCAGACCAATTCCGAGATGGTTCCCGGCTTCGGCTTCTTCAGCGACACCATCCGGGATTTACTGCGGGGTACTACCTTTGAAAGCACCGCGCCGGGCTTCGTCGCCGGCGCAGTCGTACCCAAAGAGGCGCTGGAAGCCTGCTTCATGGGGATGCCGTCCTGGGCGGCTCAGCCAGACCAGTGCGTGAATTACGCCTCCTGCCACGACAATACCACCCTCTTTGACCGTATCGCCCTCACCGCCCCGGACGCGCCTGTCGAAACCCGGATTCGGATGAACAACCTCGCCGCCGCGTTTTATATGCTGTCCCAGGGCGTCCCCTTCCTGCAAGCCGGTGAGGAAATGCTCCGCACCAAGCCCGGAAAGCACCGCGGCTTTGACGACAACAGCTACCGCTCCCCGGACAGCGTCAATTCTCTGAAATGGGCGACTCTGGACAAGCCGGAATATCAGGACGTTCTCAGCTACTATAAGGGTTTGATCGCCTTCCGGAAAGCCCACGGGGCGCTTCGTCTGTCTACCCGGGAGGATGTTCAGCGCCATGTCCACCCGGTGTGTTGCGAAAATGAGCACTGCGTGGCGTTCCGTATTGACGAGTCGGAGGGGGAAATCTTCGCCGTCTTCAATGCCGACGCCCAGCCCGTCCCCATTGCCCTGCCGGAGGGACATTGGAATGTGAACATCCGGGACAGCCGCGCCGGAACGGAAACCATGGAAACGGTGTCCGGAACGGTTTCTGTCTCCCCCATTTCCGCCATGGTTCTGACCCGCAGAAAAGCCATCGAGGTCGTGGCGGGGCTGATCTGGGACAAGGACAAATTTCTGATCTGCCAGCGCCCGGAAAGCAAGGCACGGGGGCTGCTCTGGGAATTTCCCGGCGGCAAGGTGGAAGCGGGCGAAACACTGCCCCAGGCTTTGCGGCGGGAGTGCATGGAGGAACTGGCCGTCAAGCTGGACGTCCGCGACCGCTTCATGCAGGTCGAACACAAATACCCGGACATTTTCATCCGCCTGACGCTGTTCCACTGCGTCATCTCCGAAGGCGTCCCCCAGGCGCTGGAACACAACGCCCTGCGCTGGATTCACCCCAGCGAAACGAAAAATTTCACCTTCTGTCCCGCCGACACGGATATTTTGAAAGAAATTGACCGGGTGTACGGCGGCAAGAAACCGCTCTGAGAAAGTGCCATCGTCGATTTTCCCAAACGAGCGAACCAATTCTTGACATTTGACGGCATTTTTACTATAATAGTAGTAGGAGAAGCCACTGCATTCTCCGAAGGAGGTTCTTTATGGAAAAGAAAATCATCACCATCAGTCGTGAATTTGGTTCCGGCGGACGCACCATCGGCCACAAGGTCGCCGAGCGGCTGGGCATTCCCTTCTATGACAAGGAGCTGGTCAATCAGGTCGCCCTGGAATCCGGCTTCGCCCCCAAATTTGTGGAAGAGCACGGCGAGCATTCCCCCAGCAGCAGTCTGTTTTCCTACGCTTTCGCCCCCCAGGGCGTTCCCGGCGTGATGAACGGCCTGTCCACAGCCGATTTCCTGTGGAATATCCAGTGCAGCGTGATTCTTCAGCTGGCGGAGAAGGGTGCCTGCGTCATCGTCGGCCGGAACGCGGACTACATTCTGAAAGATCGTCCCGACGCGCTGCATACCTTCATTTTCGCGGATATGGCCTTCCGCGCCGACCGCATCGTCCGCCTGTACGGTGAATCCGACAAGAGTCCGGAGGCGCGTCTGAACGAGAAGGATAAGCGCCGCCGCGTGAACTACCAGCACTACACCGGCCGCACCTGGGGTCAGTCCCAGAATTACGGCATCTGCCTGAATTCCGGCATTCTCGGCATTGACCAGTGTGTCGATATCATCGTCGGCGCCGTGGAAAATTCCAAAAAGTAAATTACATAAGTTTGCCCTGCACCTTCCGGTGCAGGGCATTCTTTATGAATCAGACGTTGGCCGTTTCCTTTTCGGAATCGGAAATGTTGATATTGACGCCGTTGACTTCCACATTCTCGTCGGCGGAGATCAGAATGTACTTCACGCCGCCGATGACGCGGGTCTCGATCAGGTCGCTTCTGGCGGGGTCTACCTTGATGACCACGTCCGGGGTCTTCACCTCAAAATGCTTGTTGTCAATGATGTTCTTGGGGTGCAGGTCGGCCTCGAAGCCGAAGGTCTCATCGTAGTCCACGCTGAATTTGGCCAGATGCTCCTGGGAAACGCCGCAGGAGGTCAGCACCTCCTTCACGTCCTCCTTGGAGATCATCAGGGGTTCCGGCACCTTGCTTTCCTTGTGCAGCTCGATGCGCTGGCACAGCTGGTCGTGAACCGTCTGCACCACGTCCAGACTGCAATCCTCCCCCAGGGACGTGGTGAGCAGCGCCTCGAAGGACTTCTTCTGCTCGGCGGCGGGCTGAGGCACCGGGGTGTTGAACACCGCCTCAATCAGCCCATCCTGAGACGCCGTGATGTCGTGGGTGTAGTACAGGGCGTTATAGATGTTGGTCGCCCGGTCGTCAAAGGCCGGGAACAGGAATCCCAGCGCAGGGGCGGAGACCATCTGGTTCATCGCGCCGTCGTGGAACAGCTTTTCCTCCGGGACGTAGTGAAGATTCGCCTTGGTCTGCTTGACGGGGCAGATGGCGCAGAGAATAAAGGTGTAGGTCTCGTCGGAATTGTCCGCCTGAGAATCGCCGTCCTTGCTCTTGAAGGGAACGTCGTAGCTGTCGCAGCACAGCAGAATCAGGTAATTGCCCTCGATGGTAACGGTGTCGATGATCTTCTGGCAAAATTCCCGGCGAAGATTGTCGTCCGCCAGCTTGGTTTCCCGCAAATCCATGAGCATTTTATGCTCCGGAGAGCCTGCCACCTGACTAGTCTTGAAGGTGATGTCAATGAGATTCTTGCCGATGGCACCGGAAAGGGAGCGGCGCAGAAGGGCAAAATATTTGTCGGACTCATTCTCCGGCATGATGCCGGTACTCTGGCGGAACTCGGAGATGACCTCCTTATTGTCGTTCACATAGCAGCCGTAAATGGCCGTGATATTGCTGCGATCCCGCCGCAGATGCCGCCGGATCTCGCCGATTTCCTTATCATTCATGGTTTTCCCTCGCTTGTGTGTTGAAATGCCCGAACATTATATCACATCAAAACGGAAAAATCCAGTCAAAATCGAAGGCGGGCGCTTTCGCCCGCCTTCACCATGTTATATTTTCGGGATTGCCCTCGGGTTGCAATCCTTTATGCTCATGTGAGAATAAGTGTCCACAATGCGCTGATATTCCTCGTTCGTAATGGGTGTCAGGTCTTGTTTCATGATGTCAAAATCTCTGTCCCGATACCACTGGTCATTATGGACGTTGTAGGCAATGCTCTCTATCGGAACAGCCGTTTTGTTTTCCACCTGATAATAGGTACTGCTGCTTCCGCCGGAACCCTCGCCCCAGTACTCCAGAACATTTCCCGCGCATAAATAAAGCGTACTTCCGCTCAAAATCTCCCGCGCAGTGCCATTTTGGACTCCGGCCACTTCGCAAAGTACACCGTCCCTGTTAAACAGCAGCAGTTCATCCTGCCCGTCGCCGTCCAAATCCCGAAGTGCATAGCATTTTATCCTATCCGTGTCGATCGTGGAAAGATACGCCTTGTAATCGGCCAGAGCCTCAGCATCATTTTCTGCGATGTCCGCTGAATTTACCTTTTCAAGGGGCTTCGGATTGCACTCCCACATAAGCATACGGGAGCCGGAGTAAGCGCCGGTAACACGCAGAGCCTCTTCCTCGGTGATAGGTGTCAAATCTTCTTCAAAGAAGTCGTAATTGCTGTCCCGATACCACTGACTTTCATCGGCACTGTAAGTAATACACTCAAACGGGACAGCAGCATGGTTTTCCACCCGATAGTAGGTCATTCTTTCCCCGCCGCCGGAAAACCCCTGCCATTCTTCCAGAACATTGTCCGGACATAAGAATAGTACACTGCCGGAGCTGGCAAACTCCAATTCCTTCGCAGTGCCGTTCTGAATTGTGGCCACTTTATCAAGGCTTTCAATGTCGGAATCATACAGCAGCAATTCGTCCTGTCCGTCGCCGTCCAAGTCCCGGAGGGCATAGTAATCTATGGAACTTGTGTCGATGGTGGAAAGATACCCTTCATAGTCGGCCAGTGCCGGGTCGTAGCTCCCGGCACTGTCGTCTGCGAATGGTGTGATTGCAATGGGAAGACTGGCGGCGGTGCTGTAAATTTCGTCCTCCGACCAGTTTTCGTCGGTGATCGGCGCAAGATCATTCTCGCCCGTTCCCCGGAACCAGGGGTGATCCGGGTCTGTCGCCGCGTCAAACCGGATAAGGCTGTCTGTGACAAGCTGTCCCCTGCTCAGGTGGCAGTACACATAGTCTGTGAGCGCCGCGCCGTTCGACCCGACGTTCAGGATGCGGTAGCCTTCCCGCAGCTCATAGGAATTCCGATCCCAGCCGGTGAACACATGCACCACCTTGCCGTCCACCAGAGAATACAGGTCGTAAATGACCTGCCGTTCGGCGTCGTTGGCGATGATAAGCTCGTCCGTGCCGTCATTGTCCAGATCAAGAAGCGCATAGCCCAGCTCGCTGGGGGAGGTTGCGTAGCTCACCAGAATGCTGATGTCCGCGTTGCTGCACGCCTCCCCGCCCCAGTGTTCCGTCAGGGCGGTGACATATTTGGCGATGACCGGCTGGTAGGCTTCCGGAATCGCGGTGCCGCTTTCGGTTGGCGCGGTGGTTTCAACGGGGGCGTTCCGGGTTCTCGGGGCGAGGGACAGGTCAAAGGTGTTGGCAAAGGCTTCCAGCGTCGCCTTTCCCGTCTGGGTGTCCCCCGTTGTGGCGTTCATCACAACGATCACGACAACGGAGTCGCCGGTGTCCGTCAACACTAGGGAATTGTTCTGCCCCACGGCAATGAGGACATCCGTCCCGGCGGTGGTGACGGCATTCGACCACTGGTAATCGCTCGTATTCTCGATTTCCCAATAGGCCGTGGACAGGGTCTGCTTCATGGCGCGGTACGCCCGGTATTCTATGGGGTAGTCCAGGCCGCTGACCGTGGTCGCGCCCCAGAACTCAAAGTTGCCGTCGGCGGAATAGCTGGGATTGCTGGTGGTCACGTCCCCGTTCCCGGAGTCCCTGACCATGCTTCTGACATTCAGCGCGGTGAACATTTCCTCGGTGGTATCCGGGGAAATTCCGTCTCCAACCTTGTTCAGGCCGTATTTTGTGCAGATTTCATCCACCTTCTGCGCCATTTCCGTATTCCGGCAGCCATAGGCGCGGTAGGCTTCGGAGAGGGTCTCGTCTACATCGCCTGTGGCGTTGCAGCTCTGGACGTAGTCCTTGATCTCCATGCTGGCCTTGTAATTCGCCGAGGATTGCAGGCTTTCCAGCGTCAGCGGCTCGGTAGGGACATTGGACATGGACGGCGGAGTCTTATCCGTCCGTCCGAGGACAAAAATGCCCAGCAGCACCACCGCAAACAGCGCCGCGGCGGCGGGAATGATCGTCCACCAGCGCTGAGACGATGCTTTCTGCTGATGCGCGCCCCGGCGAGGTGGCTTTTCGGCGGGAAGCTGGGCTTCCAGAGCCGCGCGCATTCTGGTAATCTGGGCAGGCGTGGGGTTGACCGTGTTCAAAGCGTCACAAATCACTTGACTTTTCATCTGTCAGCACCTCCTAACATGGTCATAAGCTGCTTTCTTGCCCGGGACAGGCGGCTGCGGACGGTGCTTTCCGGACAGTTCTGATGGGCAGCAATTTCCGCAGTGGTGTATCCCTCGTAGTAGTACAGATAGACGACGTCCTTGTAGTCCTGGGGCAGCGCCAGAATGGCGTCCAGCACATCGTTTCCCGTCTCCGTCCGCTCCTGGGGCAGGGACGTGTAATCGTCTATGTTCTCATTTTTTCGCCACCACTTTTTCAGGGTGTCCTTGCAGAGGTTCGACGCGGTAATGATAAGCCACGCCTTTTCGTGGCGTTGGTCTGCAAAAGGCTTTCCGTTGGACATCAGCCGCAGGAAGGTCTCCTGGGTCATATCCTCTGCTTCCGGGGCGTTTTTCATGTATGCATAGCAGACACGGTAAACGGTGTCTACCTGGCGGTCATAGATTTCCATGATTTCTTTGTTGGTGCGCAGCAAAGTAGGCATTTGCCTTCCCCTCCTCTCAGATAGGAAACGATTGAGCCGGTCAAAACGTTGCATGGGTGAATATTTTTTCGCAAAAACGCTGTCATCCCGCCGCAGCGGGATGACAGCGCTTCGTTTTTCAGCTCCACAGGCATTTCCAGTTCTGGACAAAGTATTCCACGCCGGAATAAACCGTGGTAAGGACAATGACGCCGATCACGACCCAGTTGAGAACGGCCGCACCGGGCAGCGCCATCATGACGCAAAGCCCCACCATGGTGCTGGCGGTTTTCACCTTGCCGCTCCATCCGGCGGCGATCACATGCCCCTTTTGGACGGCAATCAGCCGCAGTCCCGTTACGGCAAATTCCCGTGTCAGCACGATCATCAGCGCCCAGGCGGGAAACACGCCCCACTGGCAGAACATGCACATGGCGGCGATCACCAGCAGCTTGTCAGCCAAAGGGTCAAGGAATTTTCCAAAATCCGTGACCTGATTGTAGTGCCGGGCGATATAGCCGTCCAGGGAATCCGTCAGGCTGGCAACAATAAAAATTGCGAGAGAAATGTACATCCACATCCCCGGCGCGCCGCCGGATAAGTACATGGTCACCATAAACGCCGGAATCATTGCCACCCTCACCAGCGTGATTTTACTTGCCAGCGTCATGCTTCTTCCTCCACCACATAGCCGCACAGATCGCCGTCGGTGCAGCCGTCAATTTTTACCATGACAAAATCGCCCTCGTGAACCGGCTCGTCGGACGCAATCCAGACCCGGCCGTCAATGTCCGGGGAGTCGGCGAAGGTGCGGCCGTAGAACTGCCCGCTTTCCTCGTCGTAGCCGTCCACCAGAACCTCCATGGTCTTGCCCAGCTTTTCGGCGTTGTAGGCGTCCATGATTTCCGATTGCAGCATTTCCACGATCTCTGCCCGCTTGACGGCGGTGTCCGTGTCCACGTGCTCCATTTCTGCGGCGGGGGTGCCTTCCTCCGGCGAGAACGCGAACGCGCCGACGCGCTCCAGGCGCTCCTCCCGCAGAAAATCGCACAGCTCGGCGAATTCCTCCTCCCCCTCACCGGGCAGGCCGGTGATCAGGCTGGTGCGAATGACCAGTCCGGGAATTCCGGCTCTCAGCCTTGCGAACAGGGCTTTCAGAAACGCCCCGTCCCCCCGGCGGTTCATCAGCTTCAGGATTTTGCTGTTGCAGTGCTGGATGGGGATGTCCAGATATTTGACGATTTTCGGCTCGGAGGCCATGACCTGAATGAATTCGTCGTCGATTTCGTCGGGATAGACGTAGTGGACGCGGATCCAGTGCAGCCCGTCGATCTCGCAGAGCTTCCGCAGAAGCTCCGGCAGGAGCCGCTTGTGCCCGGGCAAGTCTGTGCCGTAACGGCTGGTGTCCTGCGCAACCACAATCAGCTCCTTTACGCCGCTGTCCGCCAGCATCCGAGCTTCGTAAAGCACGTCGTCCAGCTGACGGCTGCGATATTTGCCCCGGAGAGAAGGAATGACGCAGTAGGCGCAGTGGTTGTCGCAGCCCTCGGCGATTTTGATGAAGGCGTAATGCCCTGCCGTGGTCATGATGCGTCCCGTTTCCACTTCCGGGGCGTCGATGGAGCCGAAGTCCACCACCTGCTCCCCGTTCAGGAGCTTTTCAATGGCGGGAACGATTTCCGTGTAGCTTCCCGTACCCAGAATGCCGTCCACCTCGGGCATTTCCTTCAGAATATCCCCCTGATACCGCTGGGACAGGCAGCCGGTGACCAGAATTTTGCCCACCAGTCCCTCCGCTTTCAGGGCGGCGGTCTGTAAAATGTAGTCGATCGCCTCGGATTTTGCCGAATCGATAAAGCCGCAGGTGTTGATGACCACCACGTCGCTGCCGATAACATCCGACTTGACGGTATGTCCCGCCTCCTGCACCCGATACATCATCCGCTCGCAATCCACCTGATTCTTGGCGCAGCCGAGGGAGATAAAACCAATGTTTGCCATAATTCAGAATTCCTCCTGAAAATCTTCTGTGTCAAAGGAAAGCGCGTCCAAAGCACGCCGGACGCTGACGTAGCTGTGACCCCGGCGGATCAGGGCGTCCACGGCACGCCTGATCTGCTTTTCGTCGGAGTCCGCGTCCAGGCGGCTTTTCAGAAACGCCGTGATCTTTTCCGTCTGGTCGGGATAGTCCGCAAGCACCTCGTCCCAGTATTCCTTGGGAATCCGCTTCTCATAGAGCGCCTGCTTGGCGCGTGCGAGGCCGTAGCCCTTGGAGATGCAGCTGCTTACCACCTGCTCCGCCGTCGCCCGGTCGTCTACAAGATGCAGGTCTTCCATCCAGGATACCGCTTCTTTGGCCTGCTGGGGGTCTTCCCCCTTGCGCACCAGACGGGCTTCCAAGTCCCGGCGGGAAACGCTGGCGGCGGAGACAATGCGGACTGCCCGCATTTTGGCGGACATCTGCCCGGCGGCGGTGCGGAGGGCTTCCGTCTCCTGCTCGTCCAGCTCTTTGCCGGAATAAAGGGCGAAATCCTCCACCGTCTGGCGGTACAGTCCCATTTTGCTGCCGTCGTCAAAGGTCACCCAATAGCGCCCTGCCCGGTCGGGCGAGGTTTTCAGGGACTCAACCTTCATCGTCAAAATCGTCGGCGCTGACGGCTACCGCCTTATCGGCGGCCTTGGCGGGCGCCTTGGGGGCGCCGTTGTTCAGCTTCCACAGATTCTCCCGCACCTCGGCTTCCACCTTCTCGGCGATGTCGGGGTTGGCGATGAGGTAATCCTTCACGGAGTTCGCGCCCTGACCGATGCGCTCGTCGCCCATGGAGAACCAGCTGCCGCTCTTCTGAATGATGTCCAGCTGAACCGCCAAATCCACCAGCTCGCCCCACTTGGAAATGCCCTTGCCGTAGAGGATTTCAAACACAGCCTCCCGGAAAGGCGGCGCGACCTTGTTCTTGACCACCTTGACCCGGGTCTTGTTGCCGATGACATTGCTTCCCTCTTTGATGGACTCAATGCGGCGCACGTCCAGACGGACGGAGGAATAGAATTTCAGCGCGTTGCCGCCGGTGGTGGTCTCCGGGTTACCATACATCACACCGATCTTCATACGCAGCTGGTTGATGAAGATGACCACACAGTTGGTCTTGGCGATGGTGCCCGCCAGCTTCCGCAGCGCCTGAGACATCAGACGCGCCTGAAGGCCGACAAAGGTGTCGCCCATTTCGCCCTCAATTTCCTGCTTGGGAACCAGCGCGGCCACGGAGTCCACGACCACCGCGTCCACCGCGCCGGAGCGAACCAGCGCGTCGGTGATTTCCAGCGCCTGCTCGCCGGTATCGGGCTGGGACACCAGCAGATTGTCCGTATCCACGCCCAGCGCGGCGGCATACACGGGGTCAAGGGCGTGTTCCGCGTCCACGAAGGCCACCTCGCCGCCCCGCTTCTGGGCTTCTGCCAGAATGTGCAGCGCCAGAGTGGTCTTACCGGAGGATTCGGGGCCGTAAATCTCAATGATTCTGCCCTTGGGCACGCCGCCGATGCCCAGCGCCGCGTCCAGCGCCAGAGAGCCGGTGGGGATGGCCTCCACGTTCATCTCCGGGCGGTCGCCCAGACGCATGACCGTGCCCTTGCCGAAGTTCTTGTCGATCTGGGCAAGGGCCGTCTGCAATGCCTTTTTCTTGTCCGACGCGGGGGCGGGGGCTTCATAAATCGTTTTCTTTGTAGCCATAATCAATCTTCCTTCCTGCCGTACTGGGCAAGCACGGCACGTTCTCTGTCATTATAATCTCTGGTTCGTTCCAGAATGGCATACCCATTTTCTTCCAGAATCCGGCACACATCGTCTCCCTGTCCCATGCCGAACTCGAAGCAGACAAATCCGCCCTTTTTCAGCGCGGGCGTGTAGTTCTCCACGATGGCGCGGTAGAAGTCCAGGCCGTCCTCCCCGCCGTAAAGCGCCATTTCCGGCTCAAAATCCTTGACGCTGTGGGGAAGCGCCTGCATTTCCGCCCCGGTAACATAGGGCGGGTTGGAGACGATCATGTCGTATTTCCCGAGAAAGGCCGGGGCTTTCTGCATGGCATCCGCCTGAACGCACCGCACCCGTCCGCCAAGACGGTTCAGGCCGGTGTTTTCCTTGGCGATTGCCAGGGCTTCCATGCTCAAATCTGCCAGCGTCACCTTCGCGTCCTTGACCCGGCTGGCAATGGCAAGGCCGATGCAGCCGGAGCCGCAGCACAAATCCAGTATCCGGGGATCCTGCTCCAGAAACAGCGCCTTGCGAATGGCAAGCTCTGCCAAGGCGCAGGTATCGTCCCGGGGAATCAGCACATCCGGCGTTACCCGAAGGGGCAGACCGTAAAACTCCCACTCCCCCAGCACGTAGGCCAGCGGCTCCCCGTCCAGCAGCCGCCGGACGGCGCGGCTCATATCCAGGCAAACCTGCTCCGACGCGTACAGGTCACGGTCTGCCAGAATGGCCTCCTGGCTCTTCCCGGAAAAATGGCACAGCAGATGCCGCGCCATCATCCCCGCCGTCTGGGCGTCCTCGGTTTCCAGCAGCGCATGGCGGGCGTCCAGATATAGCTGGCCGTATTGCTTCACCAACGGTCAGAACCCTCCTTCTCGGGCAGCACGGCCTGTACCGCCGCGATACCCACCTCAATCATGGAGTCGTCCGGTTCGTTGGTGGTGAAATGCTGCATCCACATACCCGGCGCGGAAAGTGCTCTGGTAAAAGCGTTGTCATTTCTTCCGCACCAGCGGTTGATCTCGTAGGTGATGCCCACCACCACCGGCAAAAGCAGCAGCTTAAACGCAATCATCAGCATCCGATAGCCAAAGGTGCCGCGAATGGCTTCCAGTCCGGGGAAGATTGCCAGCAGCGCCGACGACGCAATGGAAAACACCAGAATGGAGATCACCATGACCACCAGCAGGAAGCTGGTGCCGCACCGGGGGTGCAGCCGTGTCATTTTTCGCACGTTTTCCACCGTCAGGGGCAGTCTCGCCTCATAGCAGCGAATGGTCTTATGCTCCGCGCCGTGGTAGGAAAACACCCGCTTCATATCCGGCATCCGGGATATCAGAATCATATAGGCCATAAAGATCACCATGCGGATGATGCCCTCCACCAGGTTCAGGAGCAGCGTGCCGGTAATGATCTTGTCAAAAAATCCGCTGATGACCATAGGCAGCAGGAAAAACAGGCCGATGGAAAGCAGCAGCCCCATGGCCACGGCAATGCCGACGATGGCCTTCTGGAAGGCTTCGCTTCCCAGCTTCTTTTCCAGCCACTTATCAAATTTGGACGGCTCCTCCTGCATTTCGTCTGGTGCCAGGTCGGCAGACCTTAGCAGCGCCTTCACGCCCACGATCTGCGCGTCAAAAAAGTTGAAAATGCCCCGGATAAAGGGCCAGGTTTTCCAGGAGCCGGGCGGGTTCAGCTTTCGGGGGGAAACCTCCACGGTCAGTCCGTCCTTGCCCCGGATGACCACGGCGTCCTTTTCAGGCCCCCGCATCATGATGCCCTCGATCAGCGCCTGACCGCCGATCATGGTTTTGAATTTTTCACAGGTTTCGGTTTCTTTGTTTGCCATGGTTTCTCCTCAATGTTCCGCCGGAAGACGGATGGTCACCAGCGTGCCGCCGCCCTCGGCGTTTTCCAGCGTCAGCGTGCCGCCGTGCATTTCCACAATTTCGTCGCACACCGCAAGGCCAATGCCCGTGCCCCGGACGCTGGAGCTGCCCTTGTAGAATTTCTTCTTTACCAATGGCAGCTCGTCCTCCGGAATACCGGGGCCAAAGTCACGGATATAGACGATCACGTTTTCGCCGTCAAAGGACATGGACGCCTCGATCCGCTTGCCGGAGCCGCCGTGCTTGGCGGCGTTGTCCAGCAGGTTCAAAAATACCTGCCGCATCCGCTGGGGGTCGCAGGGAATTTCCGGGATGTCCTCGTCGTTGTCCAGGTATACCAGCTGAATGCCGTCCTGTGCAAGGCGGCTGCCGTACATATACACCGTGTCCTCGAATTCCCCCCGGATGTCCGTCATTTCCACGGCCAGGGTCATGCGGCCGTCCTGCATCCGGGTGAAGTCCAGCAAGTCCATAACCATCTCCGTCAGGCGCTTGGCCTCGCTGGAAATGATCTTCATTCCCTGCCGGGTGTCGTCGTTCAGGTCGTCTCCGGCCAGCAGCGTCTCGCTCCATCCGTTGATAACGGTCAGCGGGGTGCGCAGCTCATGGGACAGCTGGGAGACGAACTCCGCCTGCATTTTTTCGTTCTGGGCGATTTTCGTGGACATTTCGTTGATGGTGTCCGCCAGATCGCCGATCTCATCCTTGAAGGGCGTCTGAATCTGGACGCCGTAGCTGCCGGAGGCGATTCTCTGGGCTTTTTCCGTGATCTCCGCCACAGGATTTAAGATGGAGCGGATGCAGTAGCCGCTGCTGAGCAGCACCACCGCCAGCACCACCGTCAGCACAAAGCAGCAAACCAAGCACACCAGAATGATCTGCCTGTTCACCAGCCGGGTGGAGGTCACGTAGCGCAGCACACCGATGACCTCGCCGTTGGAATAGATCATGGGGCAGGAAACCGCCATGATGCGTTCCCCGGTGTTCGGGTCGCGGCCAATGTAGGAGCTTTTGTCCCGGATGCTGATGGCGTCCCAGATATCCGACGTACTGGGAGACGGCCCCGCCCAGGGGCCATAGGAGGACGCCACGAGACTGCCCTGATTGTTGATAAATTGCAGCTCAATCTTGCCCTTGTCCTCAAAGGTCTTGGCATAGGTGATACAGGACTGGTAGTAATCGCCGTAGTCCTGATTGATATAGTCGGCAAAAAAATCCGTAGTGGTTTTCGCCCGGTTCTCCATGTCAGACTGCATGTTGGAGTAGTAGTAGGTGGCGTAGGACGCCGTTACCGCCATCACGCACACCAGCCCCAGGGCGAAGACAACGCCGACGGTGTTCAGCAGCCAGCGTTTTCGCAGGCCGCCCGTCTTTTTCATGGATTTCATGTTCATTCCGGGTTAGGCGCCCCACTTGTAGCCCAGACCCCAGACCGTGGTGATATAGGTGGGATTGGAGGTATCGTCCTCGATCTTCAGCCGGAGACGGCGGATGTTCACGTCCACAATTTTCAGCTCGCCCTCGTAATCCCGTCCCCAGACGGCGGAGAGAATGTCCTCCCGGGAAAGCGCTCTGCCCGGGTTCTGCATAAACAGCTTCAGGATCGCATACTCCACCTGGGTCAGGCGGATACGGTTCCCATTCTTTTCCAGGGTATGGTTGCGGGTGTTCATCACGAAGGGTCCCTGGGTCAGCAGCTCGGAGCTTGCTGAGCTGTCGCCGCCGATACGGCGGTACAGCGCGTCAATCCGGGCAGTCAGCTCCGCGGGAGAAAAGGGCTTGGTGACATAGTCGTCCGCGCCGGTCATCAGGCCGGTAACCTTGTCCATCTCCTGGGTGCGGGCGGTGAGCATGATAATGCCCATCTGCTTGTTGCTGGCACGGATGCGGCGGCAAACCTCGAAGCCGTCCATATCCCCCGGCACCATAATATCCAGGATGGCAACGCCGATGTCCGGGGTTTCGGCAATGGCGTCCAGGGCCTCCTGGCCGTTCCCCGCCTCGATGGCGTCGTACCCTGCCCGCTTCAGGTTGATCACCACAAAGCTTCGGATATTCAGTTCATCTTCCATAATCAGTACTTTTTTCATATGACACCCCTCAAGTCTCTCCCGTTTTCCAATCCTGCTGAATCAGATGGAAGCTGTTGATAAGTTGATTCTCCGTAATGCCGAATCCGGCCGCATTGGCCTCCAGCTTTGCGGCGTAAACCACGCCTTCTGCCCGATAGAAGGCAAACCGGCCGTCCACCGTGGCGTCCTCCTCCCGGCTTCCGCCGGTCAGAACATAAATGGAAAACACATCCAACGCCTGCCGGTAGTCCTCGTCCCACACGTAGAACGTATACCGTCCGCCGTCCTGATCTACCGATACCCGCGCCGCCCAGCTGCTCGCCAGCTGCATGTACCAGCCGCCCAAATAATTGTGGAAGGTAAAGAGCTTGTCCATCTCCCTGCCCTCCAAATCCATGGCGAACCAGCGGATGAGAAACTTCTGCTTCTCCTCATGTTCCGGAGAAATGCGCTTCATGGTAATCAGGCTGGGAAGCTCCATCACGCCGTCGCCGTCGATGTCTTCGGCGTACACATAGTAATTTCGCAGGGTCTGGACGCTGGTGTCCGAATCCCGGGAATAGGAAATATTGGAAAACCGATCGTTCCGCCAGGCAAAAACATCCGTCACAATGGCGCTTTCGTTTACCGCGCTGGCGACGAATACCGCAGGGGTTCCACCCAGCAGCCGTCCCTCCGTGATCCGCCGGATGTGGGATGCATTCTCCGACACATTGACCTCCACCGAGCGCTCAATGCTGCCGTCCTGCACGCGGTACAGCACCGCAGAGCCTGTCCCGGTTTCCGATTCGCCGGGGAGAATGACCATCAGCTCACTGTACCCGTCGTCATCCAGGTCGCAGGTGATAAATTTGGAGTAGCCCACCATCATCAGCTGCTCAGCGCTGCCGCCGGAAAAGGAGTACACCGACACACTGCGCAGCACCTGGTCACTGAGCTGCCGCCCAACCACCAGCTCGTAGCCGGGGGCGTCGTCCATCTGCACGTATTCCACCTGCTCAAAGGCGGAGCCGTTGCTCTGAATGACCTCCATCAGGCGGCACGTGCCGTCCTCCTCCTGCCGGAAAATCAGCACCTGCAAAGGGTTGGCAGAGCTTCCCTGGGCAAATACGATATATTCCTCCACGCCGTCGCCGTCCAGATCGGCCATCTGCACCGTCTGCCGGTTTTCCCCGGAGACCGGCGCGGAATAGCTCAGGCCGTACATGGCGGAATCGATGGCAGACTGCAAGCTGTCGTACTCCTTCGACCGCTTTGGCAGCGCATACATTTCATTCACCGTCTGCAAGGCGCAGCCGGTCAGCAAAACCGACGTGAGGATGAGCAGCGGAAGCAGCCATATTCGCTTTTTCACGGCATCAACTCCTCTTGATTGATTATTATACCACAATATGTTCTAAAAGAAAAGCTATTTCAGCACAACATTCGCTTCTCCGAGCACATTTTTCAGCTCAGTAAGCATATTCTCCCGGATGCAGCACCGGGTACCCCGGCGTCGTCCCGTGTCCGCAAAGAAAAGCACCGCAGTGCTGTCCCCGGGGAACATGTTCAGGATGCACCGGATTTTGGGGTACAGCGCCCCTTCCTCCCCCGGCAGGCGGAGATACAGCGTGCCGCTCTTATCCGTCTGCTGCGGCCGCTCCGGCGGCGCGCTGCCGTCGGCATAGTCCGAGATGGGACGGGCGCGGTTAATGACGATCTGCGGCTCCTTGTCGTCCCGGAGGGACAGCCGCCCGGTGATGACCACGGCGCTGTTTTCCCGGAGGTAGCCCCCGTACTGATCCAGCACATTGGAGAACGCCAGCATCTCGATGGACGCCGTATCGTCTTCTACCGTGACATATGCCATCATAGAATTGTTCCGGGTGGTCTTCATTTTCACGGTCTGGACAATGCCTGCCACGCTGATGATCTGGTCGTCCCGGAAGCCGTTGTCCTCCTCCATAAGGCTGCCGATGTGGACTACGTGGGTGTTGCGCAGATAGGGCCGGTAGTCGTCCATGGGGTGGCCGGAAATGTAGACGCCGGTGGTCTCCTTCTCCATGGAGAGAAGCTCTGCCTTACTCAGCTCCTTGAGCTTGGGGATTGGCACCTTGCCCGCTTCGTCGTCCTCGTCCAGCATGGCAAACAGCCCCATCTGCCCTTCCAGGTTCTTCTTCCGGGAGGCGGACACGCTGTCCATCATCTGGTCGTACACCGCCAGAAGCTCACTGCGATGATGGCCGAAGCAGTCCATCGCCCCGCATTTGATGAAGTTCTCCACGGCGCGCTTGTTCAGTTCGCCCTCCCCCATCCGTTCCAGAAAATCCTCCAGATTACGGAAAGGGCCGCCCTCGGTGCGCTTCGTCACCATGGTACGAATCAGGCCGTGACCCACGCTTTTCACCGCCCCCAGGCCAAAGCGGATGCAGTCTCCCTCCACGGAAAAATGGTCTTCCGAGTGATTGATGTCCGGCGGCAGTGTCTCGATGCCAATCTCCTTGCACTCGGCAATATAACCGGCAATCTTCTCCGCAGAGTCCAGCACCGAGGTCATCAGCGCCGCCATGAACTCCACCGG
>URBH01000043.1 GCA_900546075.1 uncultured Eubacteriales bacterium
CGACGGCAAAAGAAAAAAAGCCGTCGTAGAGCAGACAATTTGACACGCCCATTTGAAACGGCGGCTTTGATTTTCAGAGCCGCCGTTTCTTTGCGTTTACACAAACCTATGACGACTTGCAGGGACACGGTAGCCGATTGGAGGTTAATTTACCGTGTCCTTTTTTTTATTTCGCAGTATCCATGATCTGCACCAGTTAAAAAAAGCATAGCCCCTCCATCAGAGCAGTCCGGCTTCGAATATGAACTATACCATGCAAGCAATCTTCTTCATAAAACATTTTTGCGCCCTGCAGGTCCGTTGCGACTTGCTGGGCGCTTTTTGCTGTTTTCTGAGGACAAACCCGCTTCGAAAAAATATTTTGAGATTTTTTCAAAAAAGAGGCGTTTAGCGGGCAGCGCACGGCGTTGCCGGTGTCATGTTGGCGGAAAGGGACAGAACCACAACATCCCCCACAGAAAGGGGGTGAGAAGATGGAAGCTATCCCCCGCGACTATGGCGAACAGTGCCGGTTTGATGCTTTCTGCAAAACCGTACTGCGAAATGAGGCCCGAAACTACCACCGGGATATGAAACGCCAGCGCGACCGTGAAACGTCGTTCAGCGTTCTCCCGCAGGCAGAATTGGACAAGCTCTACACCGTAGATCATTACCCCAGCGACGATTTTGTGTTTTCGTCGCATGGCTATGATTTACATATCGACAACGAGCTTGTGGCCGCCGCATTTGCTGAGCTGTCCCAGCAGGCGCAGAGCATTTTGATTTTGCACTGTGTTTTGGAACTGGCAGACGGCGAGATCGGCGCACTCATGGGAATGTCCAGAAGTGCCGTCCAGCGGCACAGGACTAAAACGCTGAAAGAGCTGCGAACAAAATTGATGGCGTTGATGCCGGAGGGAGGTTAGACGCGGATGAAAAATCCCAACTACAAAGGCATTGAGCTTTTGCCCCTTTCGGTGATCAAGGCCGCCCGCGCCGGTGATGCCGAGGCTGTGGAACGAGTATTGCGGTACTACGAGGGCTACATCAACAAGTTATGTACCCGGACGCTTTACGACGAATACGGCCAGCCTCATGTGTGCGTGGACGAGTACATGAAGCGCCGTCTGGAAATCAAGCTCATTTCTTCCATCGTCACAATACCGTGACGAACCGGCCCCCGGAGGCTGAAACAGCTTAACCCTTTCCCTGTTTCTTCCCTCTGCTGCGGGCCGCTGGCAGCACCTTGAAAAAGAAAGCCCGGTGGGATGCCATCGGAGCAGTATAGGGCAACGGACACATTCTGTATGTTCCGCGTCGGTTGATGCGCCATGACCTCATGTTCCATGAGTGAGCGAGAACCATCTACACCGAGAGTTGGCAGCTCATAAGCAGCGGCACATACGCTAACGATACTCCCGCGTTGAACGCCCACACAGCATTGCGCGGCGCACCCACAAGCATGGGCCGAGGTGAAATTCCTGTGGAGCTGATGCCACCAGCCGTCCGTTTCTTGCCCATTTATTCATCTTTCATGGCGGCATGGAATGATAGTCTATGCTGCCGCTTGAAGAAAGGGAGGTGAATCATGGCAGGCGAAATTGAAGTTCAGGTAAAAGATAAATTTTGCCTTACCATTGATGAAGCATCGGAATATTTCAATATTGGTGAGAAGAAAATGCGAAAGCTGGTAGCCGAGAATATGGATTCTGGCTTTGTAATTCAGAATGGAGTAAAGGTTTTGATTAAGCGGAAACGCTTTGAAGCCTTTCTGGATGATTTGTCGGCCATCTGATCTTTCGCTGATGATAAAAGCATTTGCTATACGCGCTTGAAGATCATATATTCTGCCTTTTGGCTCCGAGTTTTGCTTCATTTAGCAATAGAAAAAGGGCCTCCGCTATGATATACTGTTAGTATATCGCGCGGAGGCTCTTTTCACAGAAAGGAGCATGAACGGTGAGCGAGAAAAGACGAGATAACAGAAATCGTATTCTTCGCAACGGAGAGAGCCAACGCAAAGATGGACGATATGCGTTCAAATATATCGACGCAACAGGAAAGCCCCAGTTTGTTTATAGCTGGAAATTGGAGAAAACGGATAAGCTGCCAACGGGCAAGCGGGACGATCTTTCTCTGCGGGAGAAAGAAAAACTGATTCAGAAAGATATTGACGATCAGATTGTACCTCGCGGTGGTGAAATGACTGTGGAGGAACTGGTAAGAAAATATCTCATGCAGAAAACAGGCGTCCGGCATAATACCGAGGCCAATTACAACTTTGTCCTCAATATCATTAAGAAAGAGGAATTCGGCAAGCGCCGGATTGACAAAGTGAAGCAGTCTGACGCGAAATGCTGGCTGATAAAGTTGCAGCAGGATGGCAGGGGTTACAGCTCCATCCATTCTATCAGGGGTGTTGTCCGACCTGCCTTTCAGATGGCCGTTGATGATGATTTGATACGCAAGAATCCATTTGAATTTCAGCTTGCCACCGTCGTAGTCAACGACAGCGTGACAAGGGAAGCGATTACCAGAAAGCAAGAAAGAGCGTTTCTTGAATTTGTGGCGAGTGACAAGCATTTTTGCAAATACTATGATGGTATCTATATTCTGTTTAAGACCGGGCTTCGGATTTCAGAGTTTGTGGGTTTGACGCTGGCGGATGTGGATATGAAAAATCGAAAGATTAACATTAACCATCAGTTGCAGCGGAAGCGGAATATGGAGTATATCATCGAGGACACCAAGACAAGCAGCGGTACACGGGTTATCCCTATGACGGATGATGTGTATGAGTGCTTCAAGCGCATCATTGCCAACAGGAAAAAACCAAAAGTGGAACCGATGATTTGCGGCAAAAGCGGTTTTCTCTATCTGGATAAAAACGATATGCCGATGGTGGCCCTGCATTGGGAAAAGTATTTCCAGCATATTTGCGAGAAGTACAACAGCATCTATAAAGTGCAGATGCCGAAGATCACGCCGCACGTTTGCAGACATACGTTCTGCTCGAACATGGCAAAAAGCGGAATGAACCCCAAGACGCTTCAATACATCATGGGTCATTCTGACATTGGCGTGACGCTCAATACTTATACGCACATCGGATTTGAGGATGCGCAGGAGGAATTGCAGCGAGTAGCCAATGCTGAGTAGTTACTACTTTTCGTGGTAGAGGGAGTTCAGCGGGTATGCGATACGGCAAAATATGAAAGCGGCAGAAAATTCCCGGTACAATCCGTACTCTTGTTGCAGGGCAAGGATTTACGGCAAAGCTCTGCCATAGAATTTCGCCATATATCGCAAAAAAGGGCCAGTAGTAAAACACGATTTTAGGCTCAATTTACTACTTGTTGTACTACTTTTGCTGGCAAAGATGTGCGAATTTATGCTACGATATGCCAAGTGAACGAGCATCGGACCATTTGAGAAAATGCCTGAAAATCAAGGAAAATCAGTAAATTCAAGAGGTTTAGATAGATGATAAAAATACTTTTCGTGTGCCACGGCAATATCTGCCGCAGTCCTATGGCGGAGTACATTCTGAAGAATATGGCCGCGGGGGCGGCGGAGCGGTTTGAGATCGACTCTGCGGCGGTGAGCCGGGAGGAAATCGGTAATCCCGTGTACCCGGCTGCGCGGCGGGAATTGGAGCGGCACGGCGTTTTCTGCGGCGATCACACCGCCCGTCAGGTGACTGCCGCGGACTTGCGGTACTTTGACCGGCTTTATTATATGGATCGCAGCAATGCCCGGCTTCTGAAACGTCTGCTTCCCGATGACCTGGAGAAAATTCGGCCGCTGCTTGACCGGGACGTTGCCGACCCCTGGTATACGGGAGATTTTGGCAAAACCTGGGACGACCTGGTAGAGGGCTGCACCCGGATTATGGAGGAATTTGGATGAATCGGGAAATTTTGGAGGAAAAGCTGGCGGAGCTTCCCCTGTACTGCTATCAGTTTATCGACCCACAGGAGCTGGAATTCTCCCAGCGCGTCCGGTGGATCTGCGAGCATGAATGCCCCATGTACGGCAAAAGCTGGGCGTGTCCCCCGGGTGTCGGCAGTGTGGAGACGTGCCGGGAGAAATGTTTGCGCTACAAAAACTGCCTGATGATCGCCACCGTCACAGAGGTTTCCGACATCGCCGACATCAACCAGACCCTCGCCACCCGCGCCGACCACGAGGACATTACCAATCAGGTGGGCGGCTTCTTCCGGGAACAGGGGGTGGAGCCGTATATCCTGTCCACGGAATCCTGCGCCATCTGCCCCCGATGCGCCATCGAGGACGGTCTGCCCTGCCGTCACCCGGAGCGGATGCACCCCTGTGTGGAAAGTCATGGCATCAACATCATCCCCACGCTGGAACGCTGCGGGATCGAGTTCCAGTACGGGGACAACGTCGTGACGTGGATTTCTTTGCTGCTTTTTTGAAAAAATGCCGGAGCAGCGCCATATCCATGCGGCGCTGCCCGGATTTTTTGTATTTGCCTATTGACAAAGGGAAGAAAGCGGTGTATACTGATATCAACAAATGAGCGTATGCTCATATATACATTTAATTAGGGAGGCATTCCCATGGTGAAGAAAGTATATCGGGTAGAGAATCTGGACTGCGCCAACTGTGCGGCGAAGGTGGAAGCGGCGCTTAACGCACTCCCGGAGGTGCAGGAGGCGGTACTGACCTACGCCACGATGCAGCTTCGGATCACCGCCGAAGACCCCGACGCTCTGCTGCCCAAGCTTCAGGAGGTCGCACAGAAGGTGGAGCCGGGTGTGGAGTTCTACCCCAAAGACGGCGCGCACAGCCACAGCGGCGAACAGGAGCATCATCATGACTGCTGCTGCGGCCACGATCATGATCACGAGCATTGCCATGACCATCATCACGATGATGACCACGAGCACGACCATGAAGACGAGCATCATCACGACCACGGTCACGAGCACGGCGGCGAGGAGCCGGAAGACCTGAAGCCGCTCCTGGTGGGTGCAGCCCTGTTTGCAGTGGGGCTGGTGCTGGAGCATTTCGGACTGACTTGGCTGACGCTGGGCGTGTGCCTTGCGGCCTATGTGCTGCTGGGCAAAGAGGTGGTTGTGACAGCCGTGAAGAACCTTGCCCGGGGTCAGATGCTGGACGAGAACTTCCTGATGGCCCTTGCCTCCATCGGCGCGTTCTTCACAGGAAGCTATACCGAAGCCGTGGGCGTCATGCTGTTCTACCGCGTCGGCGAATACTTTGAGGACAGAGCCGTCGCCCGCAGCCGCAGCCAGATCATGGAAGCGGTGGATCTGCGCCCCGAGGTGGTGCAGCTGGTGGACGGGGAAACGGTGCGGGAAATTCCCGCGGGAGAAGCCAAAATCGGCGACGTCGTTCTGGTTCGTCCCGGCGACCGGATCCCCCTGGACGGCATCGTGGTCAGCGGCAGCAGCCGCATTGACACCGCCCCCATCACCGGCGAGCCGGTGCCGGTTTCCGTAGCCGAGGGAGACAGCGTGGTCTCCGGCTGCGTCAATACCACAGGTCAGCTCACCGTCCGGGTGGAAAAGCCTCTGTCCGAGTCCATGGTCACCCGCATTCTGGACAGCGTGGAAAACGCCGCCGCCAGCAAGCCCAAGATCGACCGCTTCATCACCCGCTTTGCCCGGGTATACACCCCCATCGTAGTAGGCGCCGCCGTGCTGACGGCAATCATCCCCTCGCTCGTCACCGGCGACTGGGGCAAATGGGTGTACACCGCTCTGACCTTCCTGGTCATGAGCTGCCCCTGCGCGCTGGTTCTCAGCGTGCCGCTGGCCTTCTTCGCCGGTATCGGCGCGGGCAGCAAGCGGGGGATCCTCTTTAAGGGCGGCCAGTCTATGGAAGCCATGAGCAAGATCAAGGCCGTCGTCATGGATAAGACCGGCACCATCACCAAGGGCGACTTTACCGTGCAGAAAATCGTAGGCGGCGACGAGCTGCTGGAGATTTGCGCCAACTGCGAGCAGCAGTCCACCCACCCCATCGCCGAGAGCATCGTCGCGGCGGCCAAGGTGCGGAACATGGAGCTGCGCCGTCCCGAGGAGCTGGAAGAGCTGGCCGGCCGGGGCATCCGGGCAAAGCTGGACGGCAAGGAAATTCTCTGCGGCAACGAGCGGCTACTGACGGAGAAGGGCGTGTCCTTCCCCAAGTCCAGGGAATACGGCACCAAGGTGCTGGTGGCGGTGGACGGCGTTTATCAGGGCTATCTGCTCATTGCCGACACCATCAAGACCGGCGCGGAGAACGCCGTCCGCGCCCTGCGGGACAGTGGCATCGAGACGGTGATGCTCACCGGCGACGCCGAGGAATCGGCCAAGGCCGTTGCGGGAGCCGTGGGTATCCGGGAAGTCCACGCGGGGCTGCTGCCCCAGCAGAAGCTTGCGCGGCTGCAATCCATCCGGGAGACCAAGGGCGCTGCCATGTTCGTCGGCGACGGCATCAACGACGCCCCCGTGCTGGCCGGTGCGGACGTGGGCGCGGCCATGGGCAGCGGCGCGGACGCGGCCATCGAGGCGGCGGACGTGGTGTTCATGACCTCCGACGTGGCGGCGGTGCCTCAGGCGCTGCGCATTTCCAGACAGACCGCCCGGATTGCGTGGCAGAATGTGGTGTTCGCTCTGGCGGTGAAGCTGGCCGTCATGCTCCTCGGCCTGTGCGGCTACGCCTCCATGTGGCTGGCGGTGATCGCCGATTCCGGTGTGGCGCTGCTGTGCGTTCTGAATTCCATTCGTATCTTATATAAGAAGTAACATCCGCGGCGCCGTCACCTCAAAGGTGGCGGCGCCGCCTGTAAATCGGTAAAAACGGCCGCAAATCCCGGGATAGCCGAAATAATCACCAAAACAGCGCACCGAAAATTGTTGAATATGCAGAACTTTCAAAAAAGCAAAAATTTCAGTTGCACTTTTGGATAAAGTGCGCTATGATGTTGACATGGAAACGTTGGAATCGTTTCCAAACCACCATCCGGCTCTGCCGGAACGAAAATAGGAGGAAACACGAATGAAAAAGCTGATTGCATTGCTGCTGGCAGTTGTCATGGTAATGGGTCTGGCCGCCTGCGGCTCCAAGACCACTACCGAGACCAAGGCTCCCACCGAAGCCAAGGTTGACACTCCCGCCACCGAGGCCAAGACCGACGCGCCCGCCGCTGCCGGCTCCGTCTACTACCTGAACTTCAAGCCTGAGTTCGACCAGGCTCTGCAGGGTCTGGCCGCCAGCTACACCGAGAAGACCGGCGTGCCCGTCAAGGTCGTGACCGCTGCTTCCGGCGACTACTCCAACACCCTGAACGCCCAGATGGGCAAGGACGGCGCTCCCACCGTCTACAACATCGGCAACATGTCCGGCCTGAAGGACTGGGATGAGTACGCTCTGGATCTGACCGGAACGGCTCTCGCCGGCGAGCTGGCCACCAACGACTTCAACCTCTACAACGAGGCCGGTGAGCTGAAGGCCATGGGCTACTGCTACGAGTCCTTCGGTATCATCGTCAACACCAAGCTGCTGGCCGATGCCGGCCACTCTCTGGATGAGATCAAGGACTTCGCGTCCCTGAAGGCCGTCGCTGACGACATCCACGCCCGCGCTGCCGAGCTGGGCTTCGACGCCTTCTCCTCCGCCGGTCTGGACAGCTCCTCTTCCTGGCGCTTCTCCGGTCATCTGGCCAACATGCCTCTCTACTATGAGTTCCGTGACGACGACGTGACCGAGCAGCCCGCCGAGATCAAGGGCACCTACCTGGACAACTTCCGCAACATCTGGGATCTGTACATCACCGATTCCGCCGCTGACGCCACCGCTCTGTCCACCGCCACCGGCGACCAGTCCGAGGCTGAGTTCGGCGAAGGCAAGGCTGTCTTCTACCAGAACGGCACTTGGGAGTACGCGGCCCTGACCGCCGACAAGTTCAACCTGAAGCCCGACGAGATCGCCATGATCCCCATCTACTGCGGCGTTGACGGCGAAGAGAAGGCCGGCCTGTGCTCCGGCACCGAGAACTGCTGGGCGATCAACAGCCAGGCCAAGGAAGAGGACATCCAGGCTTCTCTGGACTTCCTGTATTGGCTGGTCACCGATCCCGACGCATCCGCTGTCCTGGTCGAGCAGCTGGGCGCTGTTCCCTTCAAGAGCTGCCCCGCTTCCGCCAACAAGTTCATCGTTGACGGCAACGCGCTGCTGGCTGACGGCAAGTACGCTGTGACTTGGGCGTTCAACTACACCCCCAACGTGGACTCCTGGAGAGCTACCGTTGTCACCGCTCTGGCCGCTTACTCCGCTGATCCCACCGACGCCAACTGGGAAGCTGTTAAGACCGCTTTCGTTGACGGCTGGGCCATCGAGTACAAGACCGTGAACGGCTGATCGGCACACCACAACTGAAACCCAGAGGGGCGGGCGGTAAGCCCGCCCCTTTGAATGTCCCGGCCTACACAGGGTGGGAGGGTACGTCGGCTTTTGGGCGGATGCAGCCTCCTGTCCTGCGCGGCAGCACCGGAAAGGGGTGCCGTTCTGACAGCAAGAGCAATCCCACACCATATAGTAAAATACAATACAGGAAAGCGAGGGAATCTCATTGAGCAAAAAAAATGACGGCGCCGGCCTGAACAGCCGACTGATCCGCCGTCCCATTCAGCGGTGGGCGCCGCTGTTCATCCTCCCTGTGTTCGCTGCCTTCTGCATCGGCTTCGTCTGGCCGTTTTTGCAGGGCATCTACCTGTCCTTCTGCACCTTCAATATTCCCAAGGACGCCAAATGGGTCGGCCTGACGAATTATTCCAAAATCTGGACGGACGTCAGCTTCTGGAACGCCTTCAAGAACACCGCCTTTTTCGCCGTGGTCTCCATTCTTCTGATCAATGTACTGGCCTTCTTCATCGCCTATGCCCTGACCCAGAAGATGCGCGGCTCCAACCTGTTCCGCACCGTGTTCTTCATGCCCAACCTGATCGGCGGCGTGGTGCTGGGCTACATATGGAGCATGATTTTTGACGGCATTCTGCGCAATTACGCCACCTACCTCACCGCCAACGCCACTTACGGCTTCTGGGGTCTGGTCATTCTGGTGGCCTGGCAGCAGATCGGCTACATGATGATCATTTACATTGCCGGACTTCAGGCCGTATCCGGAGATATGCTGGAGGCGGCTGAGATCGACGGCGCCAGCGGCAGCCAGACGCTGTTCAGGGTCATCATCCCCAACGTGATGCCCTCCATCACCATCTGCACCTTCCTGACCCTGACCAACTCCTTCAAGCTGTTCGACCAGAACCTGGCGCTGACCGGCGGTCTGCCCAGCGTCATCCAGAACGGCGCGAAGTTCAACCAGACCGAGCTGCTGGCGCTGAACATTTACTCCACCTACAACATCAATAAGAATTGGCACGGCGTTGCCCAGGCAAAGGCTGTTATCTTCTTCATTCTGGTGGCCGTTCTGGCCATTGCCCAGCAGGCCGCGACCCGCCGCAAGGAGGTGCAGCAGTGATGCGTAAAGACAGAATGAGAATCAAAGAGTATTCCGCCGGCAGCACGGTGCTGACCGTCGCTTTTGTGCTGATCTGCCTTGTTTGGATCATGCCCATTTACGAGGTTGTCGTCAACTCCCTGAAGTCCAACAATGCCATCAATCTGGACGTATTTGCTTTGCCCAATTCCGAGAGCTTCGTGGGCTTTGCCAACTATGTCAAGGGTATGACCTTCGGCAATTACCCCTTCCTCAAGTCCGTGGGCTACAGCCTGTTCATCAGCGTGGTTTCCACGGCGCTGATCCTGCTGTGCTGCTCCATGGCGGCATGGTACATTGCCCGGGTGCAGAGCGGCTTTGCCAAGTTCTTCTACTATCTGTGCCTGTTCTCCATGATCGTTCCCTTCCAGATGGTCATGTTCACCCTGACCTCCACCGCCGACTCCCTGAAGCTGAATACCCCCTGGACGATTCCCGTGATCTATCTGGGCTTCGGCGCGGGGCTTGCCATCTTCATGTTCGTGGGCTTTGTCAAGGGTCTGCCTCTGGAAATCGAGGAGGCGGCCTCCATTGACGGCTGCGGCCCCGTGCGCACCTACTTCAATGTGGTGCTGCCCATGCTGAAGCCCACCCTCATTTCCGTTGGCATTCTGGAGCTGATGTGGGTCTGGAACGACTATCTCCTGCCGTATCTGGTTCTGGACATCACCAAGTACCGCACCATCCCCATCCACGTCCAGTACCTGAAGGGCAGCTACGGCACCGTGGATCTGGGCGCGACTATGGCGGTCATCATGATGGCCATTCTGCCCATCATCATTGTCTACCTGTTCTGCCAGAAGTACATCATCAAGGGCGTCGCTGCCGGCGCGGTAAAGGGCTGAGTTCCCGTAACTGATTTTTACCCACCGGCTGTTTATTCAGCCGGTGGGCATTTCAAGGATTCCGAAAAGAGAGAGGGGGCGAACGCCATGACCATCAAAGACCTGGCCGCCAAGACCGGCTATGCCGTCGGCACCGTTTCCCGGGCGCTGAACAATCATCCCAACGTCAGCGAGCGGGCGAGACAGGCAATTCTGGAGGCCGCCGCCGAAAGCGGCTTTCAGCTGAACGTCAACGCCAAGCAGCTCAAGCAGCTTCATTCCACCACCATTCTGGTGGTGGTCAAGGGTATCGGCAACGAGCTGTTCGGGGAGATGGTGGAGTCCATCCAGACGCTGATCGCCCATACCCGCTACCAGCTGGCGGTGGACTATATGGACGAGGATGCAAACGAGGTGCGCAGAGCCGCGCAGCTGTGCCGGGAAAAGAAGCCCCTGGGCATTCTGTTCCTGGGCGGCAACAACGAGAACTTTATCCGGGATTTCGGGGGCATTGACGTTCCCTGTGTCGTGGTCACCAACGACGCCTCCATGCTGTCCTTTGACAACCTGTCCAGCGTCTCCACCGACGACCGGGAGGCCGCGTGCAGCGCCATGGATACGTTGATTCGCCTGGGACATAGCCGTATCGCCATCATCGGCGGCGACCGGGCCATTTCCGACACCAGCCGTCTGCGCTACGAGGGCTGTATGCAGTCCTTCACTGCCCACGGCATCCCCTTCGACCCCAAACGGGACTATCAGGGCGTGCGCTATTCCTATCAGGCGGGGTATCAGGCGACCAAGGCGCTGCTGGATAAGGGCTGCCGGTTCACCGCGATTTTCGCCACCGCCGACGTGATGGCCATCGGCGCCATCCGCGCCTTGCAGGACAACGGCCTGCGGGTGCCGGAGGACGTGTCGGTCATGGGCGTGGACGGCCTGCCGCTGAGCAGCTTCCTGGTGCCGAGACTGGCCACCGTCCGTCAGACCGTTTCTCTGCTGGCAAAGCGCAGCGTGGAAATTCTGCTGGGAAACATCGAGCGCAGCGCGCCCGCCTGTCACGAGACGGTACCCTTTGAGATCCTCTCCCGGGAGAGCATTCGGGAAATTTCACACTGATAATCCATTAAAATGCTCAATCCTGAATTGAGCATTTTAATGAACGATCACATATCACAGATGCTGTTTTTCGATAAGAACGTAAAGCGGTATCAATTAAGGAGACCATTGCAATGCGCGAAAGCGGAATTTTGATGCATATTACCTCCCTGCCGACCCCTTACGGCATCGGCACCATGGGGAAGGACGCCTATGCCTTTGTGGACTTTCTGGTCAAGGCCGGACAGCGGTGCTGGCAGATCTTGCCCCTGACTCCCACGGGCTACGGCGACTCCCCCTACCAGTCCCTGGGCGCCTGCGCGGGCAACCACTACCTCATCGACCTGGATACCCTGGCGGAGGAGGGACTGCTGAAAAAGGAGGAAATCCGGGACATTCCCTGGGGCAGCAACCCGAAGCGGGTAGATTTTGGTGCCATGTACGCCCACCGGATGAACGTGCTGCGGCTGGCGTTTCAGCGGTTTACGCCGGATAAAGCCTACGAAACCTTCGTAGAGCAGAACCGGAGCTGGCTGGAAGACTATGCTCTGTTCACGGCGTTGAAGGACACCCTGGGCGGCAAGCCCTGGCTGGACTGGCCGGAAGCTCTGCGTCTGCGGAAGGCGGATGCTCTGACGGAAAAGCGCCGGGAGCTGTCCGAGGAAATCCGGCTGCAATTCTTTGCGCAGTATGAATTTGACAAACAGTGGAAGGCTCTGCGCAGCTACGCCAACGCCAACGGCGTCCGGATCATCGGCGACGTTCCCATTTACGTGCCCCTGGATTCGGCGGACGTGTGGGCAAATCCGGAGCTGTTCCAGCTGGATGAACGCCGCCATCCGAAACAGGTGGCGGGCTGCCCCCCGGATTCCTTCACCGCAGACGGTCAGCTCTGGGGCAACCCCATTTACGACTGGAAAAAGATGTCGCAGACCCGCTATTCCTGGTGGATTCAGCGCCTGGCTGCCGCCGGGAAGCTGTACGACGTTATCCGTCTGGATCATTTCCGCGGCTTTGAGAGCTACTGGTCGGTGCCGGCAGGGGATACCACAGCCCGGAACGGCAAGTGGGTGAAAGGCCCCGGAATGGACTTTGTCCGCACCATTCAGCAGGCTCTGCCCGATCTGGAATTTATCGCCGAGGATTTGGGATTTATCACCCCCGAAGTGCGGAAATTGCAGCAGGACTCCGGCTATCCCGGCATGAAGGTTCTGGAATTTGCCTTCGACTCCCGGGAGGAAAGCGACTATATGCCCCACCTGTATCCCGTGGACTCCGTGTGCTACACCGGCACCCACGACAATGTGACATTGAAGCAGTGGTTTGACGAAGCCGCCCCGGAGGATGTGGCCTGCGCGAAAGCTTATCTCGGACTGAACCGGGAGGAGGGCTACATCCGGGGCATGATCCGGGGCTGCATGGGCTCCGTGTCCCGGCTGTGCGTGGTGCAGATGCAGGACTACTTAGAGCTTGGCAAGGAAGCCCGGATGAATTTCCCCGGCACATTGTCCAGCGCCAACTGGACGTGGCGCGCGGAAAAGGGCTTCGATTCCGACGCCCTGGCCGCGAGAATTTACGCCGCCACAAAGCTCTACGGACGGGTGGGGAAATGACAGTTTCCCTTGCAAAGCAAGAAAAAACCGCCGAAGGCAGAATGTAACGGAATCACACCGGGAACCGGGATTTTTCCCAGGTTCCCGGTTGGTTTTTTGGAAGCGTTTTTTCTTGCATCCGGGTGCTATTTTTCGAAAAAACGGCACAAATCATGCAAACTGCTGCATTTTTCACAAAATTCTGTCCCAATGTCCTTTTTTTATGTGAATACTATAAAAAAGTTGAAAATTAACAATTTTTACGATTGATTTTACCGCCCGTTTGTCTTACAATAGAAGACGAGCGGATTTTGAGAAAACAGTCCGACGCGACTGCCACCGGGGTGATGTGCGTGCTGAATATTGTTCTGGTGGAGCCGGAGATCCCGCAGAACTGCGGGAACATCGCCCGCACCTGCGCCGCAACGGGCTGCCGATTGCACCTGATACGGCCGCTGGGCTTTGACATCTCCGAGAAGGCCGTCCGCCGTGCAGGCCTGGATTACTGGCACATGGTGGAGGTTCGGGACTACGAAAATCTGGAGGACTTCTTCGCGAAGAATCAGGTGGAGGAAATGTGGTGTCTGTCCACGAAAGCGCCCAGGAGCTACACCGAGGCCGCTTTTCACGACGGCTGCTACCTGTTTTTCGGCAAGGAGACCAAGGGGCTTCCGGAGGACTTCCTTCGGGCGCACTGCGACACGTGTGTTCGCATTCCCATGCGTCCGGATGCCCGGAGTCTGAACCTGAGCAATGCGGTTGCCGTCACCGTCTACGAGGCACTGCGTCAGCTGTCGTTTCCCAATTTGCGCGACTTCGGTAAAATGCGGGAGTGACCTCCCGAGAATATGGAGGAGTTATCATGAACTACAATAAAAAGTCCATCGAGGACATCGACGTATCCGGCAAGCGGGTTCTGTGCCGCTGCGACTTCAATGTTCCCACCAAGAACGGCGTCATCACCTCCGACAAGCGGATCGTTGCCGCCATGCCCACCATCCGGTACCTGGTTGACCACAACGCCAAGGTCATCCTCTGCTCCCACATGGGCAAGCCCAAGGGCGAGTGGAAGCCCGAGCTGAGCCTGAAAATCGTTGCCAAGCGCATCAGCGAGCTGCTGGGCAAGGAAGTCATCATGGCTGCCGACGTGGCAGGCGAGGACGCCAAGGCCAAGGCCGCCGCGCTGAAGGACGGCGACGTGATGCTGCTGGAGAACACCCGGTTTGAGAAGGGCGAGACCAAAAACGACCCTGCGCTGAGCAAGGCGCTGGCTTCCCTGGCGGATATTTTCGTCAACGATGCCTTCGGCACCGCCCACCGCGCCCATTCTTCCACCGCCGGTGTGGCCGACTATCTGCCCGCCGTCAGCGGCTTTTTGGTTCAGAAGGAAGTTTCCATCATGGGCAAGGCCCTGTCCGACCCCGAGCGTCCCTTCGTGGCCGTCCTGGGCGGCGCAAAGGTTTCCGACAAACTGAACGTCATCAACAACCTGCTGGAAAAGGTGGATACCCTGATCATCGGCGGCGGTATGGCCTATACCTTCCTGGTCGCCAAGGGCTATGCCGTGGGCAAGTCCCTGCTGGACGAGAGCAAGATCGACTACTGCAAGGACATGATGGCCAAGGCGGAGGCCAAGGGCGTCAAGCTGCTCCTGCCGGTTGACGTGGTCGTTGCCGATTCCTTCCCCGACCCCATCGACGGCCCCATCGACGTCACCACCGTTGACGCCGCTGCCATCCCCGCCGACAAGGAAGGTCTGGACATCGGCGAGAAGACCTGCGCTCTGTTTGCTTCCGCGGTGAAGGGCGCCAAGACCGTTGTCTGGAACGGCCCCATGGGCGTGTTTGAGAATCCCACGCTGGCCAAGGGCACCATCGCCATGGCGCAGGCTCTGGCGGATTCCAGCGCCACCACCATTGTCGGCGGCGGCGACAGCGCTGCGGCCTGCGAGCAGCTGGGCTTTGCCGACAAGATCACCCACATTTCCACCGGCGGCGGCGCTTCCCTGGAATTCCTGGAAGGCCTGGAGCTGCCCGGCATCGCCTGCCTGGAAGACAAATAATCCGGGAATCGCGTTTCTATTAACAGCCCTACCAATAAAAGGAGAAATGGAATCATGAACAGAAAATACCGCAAGACCGTTATTGCCGGCAACTGGAAGATGAACAAGACCCCCTCCGAGACCAAGGAGTTTATGACCCAGCTGAAGGCTATCCTGCCCAAGGGCCGCTGGTGCGACGTGGCTCTGTGCGTTCCCGCCGTGTGCATTCCCGCCGCCGTCCGCGCCATGCGGGAAACCCGGGTAGGCATCGGTGCCGAGAACTGCAATGCCAACGCCTCCGGCGCTTACACCGGTGAGATCGCCACCAACATGCTGGTGGACGCCGGCTGCAAGTACGTCATCATCGGCCACTCCGAGCGCCGCGCCATGGGCGAGACCGACGCCGACGTCAACGCCAAGGTTCTGGCTGCCCTGAATGCCGGCCTGACCCCCATCATGTGCTGCGGCGAGAGCCTGGAGCAGCGCCAGAGCGGCATCACCACCGAGTGGATCACCATGCAGATCAAGCTGGGTCTGGCCGGTGTTCCCGAGGACAAGATCCGCAAGGTCATCATCGCCTACGAGCCCATCTGGGCCATCGGCACCGGCCTGACCGCCACCCCCGAGCAGGCGGAAGAGGTCTGCGAGAACATCCGTACCGTGGTGCGCAAGCTGTACTCCTCCAAGAACGCCCGCGCCATCTCCATCCTGTACGGCGGCTCCATGAACGACAAGAACGCCTTCGAGCTGTTGGCACAGCCCGACATCGACGGCGGCCTGATCGGCGGCGCGTCTCTGGTTCCCGAGAAGTTTGTCAAGATCATCGAGGCTGCCAACCAGCCCACCGTGTAACTTTACCCTGTAAAGATGGGCAGCCGCGAACAAAAGCGGCTGCCCATCTTTGCCACTTAATATTTGGAGGTGTATTGATGAAGACACTTCTTCTGTCAGCGCTGGACGCACAGACTCCGGAAATTGCCGCAGACCTGATCCGTCAGGGGGAGCTGGTGGCGATCCCTACGGAGACGGTGTACGGTCTGGGCGCAAACGGCCTGGACGAGGCCGCCGTGACCAAGATTTTTGAAGCCAAGGGTCGTCCCCAGGACAACCCCCTGATTCTGCACATCTGCGGCGCGGAGCAAATTGCGCTGTTCTGCCATGACGTGCCTGCGGCGGCCTATGAGCTGGCGAAAAAATTCTGGCCGGGGCCGCTGACCATGGTGCTGCCTGCCCGGGACTGCGTCCCCCGGCGCACCACCGGGGGACTTTCCACCGTGGCCGTCCGCTGCCCGGACAACGCCGTGACCCGGGAGATCATCCGCCTTGCGGGGGTTCCCATTGCCGCGCCCTCCGCCAATATTTCCGGGAAGCCCTCCACCACCACCGCCCAGCACGTCCTCCACGACCACGATGGGAAAATCGCCGCCATCGTGGACGGCGGCCCATGCCGGGTGGGGGTGGAGTCCACCATTGTGGACTTGACGGAAGACCGCCCCCGGCTGCTGCGCCCCGGCGGGATCACCCCGGAGCAGCTGATCGCCGTTCTGGGGGATCTGGTCATCGACAAGGCCGTCACCGCCCAGATCGACAAGGACGCCGTGGTGAAAGCCCCCGGCATGAAATACCGCCATTACGCCCCGGCGGAGCCGGTGGTCATCGTCTCCGGCAGCCGGGAAAAGGCCGCCGCCTACATCCGCCGCCATTTCACCCCCGGCGACCGGGTGCTGTGCTTTGAGGAGGAGCTGCCCCTGTACGCCGGGTGCAGCCCCCTGGCCTACGGCCGGGAGGCGGATGTCAACACCCTGTCCGCCGGGCTGTTCGCCGCCCTGCGGGAGCTGGACGACCCCGGCATTCACCAGGTCTATGCCCGGTGTCCGGTGGGGGGCGGCGTGGCCTATGCCGTGCAGAACCGGCTGAAAAAGGCCGCGGCGTTCCACATCGTGGACGCGGAGGAGGAAGCATGATTCTGGGCATCACCGGCGGTACCGGCTGCGGAAAAACCACCCTGCTGAATGTCCTGAAGGAGCGGGGGGCGGTGGTTCTGGACTGCGACGCCATCTACCACGAGCTGCTGACACGGGACGCGTCCCTTCTCGCGGCCATCGAGGCGCGCTTCCCCGGCACGGTGGAGGACGGTGTTCTGCTGCGGAAAAAACTTGGAAATCTGGTATTTTCCGACAAAAACGCCCTGCTGGATTTGAACAAAATCACCCACGCCGCCGTGAAGCGGGAGGTACTCCGCCGCCTTTCGGAAAAGCCTGCCCTTGCCGCCATCGACGCTATCGCCCTGTTTGAAGGGGGACTAGCCGAACTGTGCGACGTGACGGTCGCCGTCACTGCCCCGGTGGAAGACCGGGTTCGCCGCCTTATGCGCCGGGACGGCATTCCGGAAGACTACGCCCGCCGCCGCATCGCCGCCCAGCCGGACGAGGACTGGTTCCGGGAAAAATGCGATTATGTGTTGGAAAACACTGGACTTAAGTCGGAATTCCGGGAAAAATGCCTTGCGTTTTTGCGGGAGATTGGTATAATGGATGCGGCGAGCGAGCGCCGCAGGTCGCTGCAATGCACCGTCCACCCGGTGGGGACACTGGGGACGTATACCTTCGTTGTCGTCTGCTCCCGGTACGATGGGAAGTGGCTTCTCAGCCGCCACAGGGAGCGGGACACCTGGGAGACCCAGGGCGGTCACATCGAGCCGGGAGAAACGCCCTTGCAGGCCGCCCGGCGGGAGCTGTACGAGGAAAGTGGCGTCCGGGACGCGGAGCTGTACCCGGTCTGCGACTACTACGGCTTCGATGCCCAAAGCAGCGCCAACGGCATGGTGTTCTTCGCGGCGGTTCGCCGCCTGGAACCCCTGCCGGAAAGTGAGATCAGGGAGGCCAGGCTGTTTCCGGCGCTGCCGGAAAATCTGACCTACCCCAACGTAACGCCCCGCCTGATGGCGGAGGCGGAAAGAAACATAGGAGGATGCAACATGACCACAGAAGAACTGCGCAATTCCCTGCTGGCGTCGCCCAAGAACGGCTACACCCGGATTTCCGATGCCCAGCGGGATGAAATGGAAAGCTACGCCCAGCGCTACATGGCGTTCATGAGCGAGTGCAAGACCGAGCGGGAAGCAACCGCTTGGGCCGTCCGGGAAGCCGAGAAGCTGGGCTACAAGCCCTTCGCCCCCGGCATGGGAGCCAAGCCCGGCGACAAAATCTACTACAACAACCGCAATAAGTCCATCGCGCTGGCCGTTGTCGGCACCAGACCCTTAAGCGAGGGCGCGAATATCTGCGCCGCCCACGTGGACTCTCCCCGGCTGGACATCAAGCCCAATCCCCTGTACGAGGATTCCGAGATCAGCTATCTGAAGACCCACTATTACGGCGGCATCAAGAAATACCAGTGGACGGCCATTCCTCTGGCGCTCCATGGCGTGGTGTACCGCGCCGACGGCTCTGTGGTCACGGTCACCATCGGCGAGGATGAGGGCGATCCCATTCTGATGGTTTCCGACCTGCTGCCCCATCTGGCGGCGGATCAGATGCAGAAGCCCGCGGGGAAGATCGTCGAGGGCGAGCAGCTGAACGTGATCCTCGGCTCCGAGCCGCTGGAGGGCGACGGCTCTGACCTCGTGAAGCTGCACATCATGAAGCTGCTGAACGAAAAGTACGGCCTTGTGGAGAGGGATTTCCTCTCTGCCGAGCTGACGGTGGTTCCCGCGGGACGCTGCCGGGAGGCGGGTCTTGACCGCAGCCTGCTCAGCTCCTACGGCCACGACGACCGGGTCTGCGCCTACGCTGAGCTGGAAGCCCTGTTTGCCCTGGACGTGCCCGAGAAGACCGCCGTGTGCATTCTGGCCGACAAGGAAGAGATCGGCTCCGTTGGCATTTCCGGTATGCAGAGCCACTATTTTGAGCATTTCATGGAGGGACTGTGCGACGCCCAGGGCGTCAAGCTGTCCGACTGCTTCGCCAATTCCTTCTGCCTGTCCGCCGACGTTTCCAACGCCTTCGATCCCAACTGGCCGGAGACCTGCGACAAGCGGAACAACAGCCAGCTGAACTACGGCGTTGCCATCTGCAAGTACACCGGCTCCCGGGGCAAGGGCGGCGCCTCCGACGCTTCCGCCGAAGCCATGGGTCACGTCCGCTCCACGCTGGACAAGGCGGGCGTCATCTGGCAGATTGCGACGCTGGGCAAGGTAGACCAGGGCGGCGGCGGCACCGTAGCGGCCTACATGGCCAACCGGAACATCGTCACCGTGGACGCAGGCGTGCCGGTGCTCAGTATGCACGCGCCCCTGGAGCTGGTCTCCAAGCTGGACTGCTACGAAACCATGCTGGCCTGCAAGGCGATTTATCTGGCATAAAACTAAGGAAACTCCCTCTTTGATGGGTGGCCGTAAAACAGTGAATGGAGCGTATCGGTAAAGATACGCTCCATTTTCGTGCCAATATGCTACGTAATGTGGGGTACAGTCCCTTGGCTCTCCCTCTGGGAGAGCTGTCACCGCAGGTGACTGAGAAGGGTATTGCACCCTGATCTCCCCTCTCCGTCCTCGCTTCGCTCGGCCACCTCTCCCATAGGGAGAGGCAAGGGG
>URBH01000044.1 GCA_900546075.1 uncultured Eubacteriales bacterium
TGAAAAGGAGAAAACGAAATGAATATGCCATTTCCCAGCCGTGAGCAGGTGGAGTTTATTCGAAAGAACTATCCACCCGGCACACGTGTTATGCTGAACAACATTGAACGCACCTATTCCGCCTGCTCCTGGATGACGGATGAGGCATTCCAGTATGCCATAGGTAATGCCGTGGATGAGTTCCTCGGAGAAGCACCTGCGGCGGACATATTTTGATTTTCCTGCCGGATACCTTAGTTGGTGTCCGGCAGTTTCTTTGCGGGGGTAGATTTGACGCTTACGTCTAAAACAGGTTTTGCCTGCTCCAGCCGCTGGTTATATCGCTCTTCCGGTGTCAGTTCTGCCCAGCTATCCTCCAGTTTGAACAGGAGGTTGCAATAGGCCAGCCCCTGGGCGGCCGAACTGCCTTTTGCTTTTCCCTTGGGCAGGGATTTCATTGCCTCGTCAAACTTTCTCCGGGCATGGGTCCAGCAACCTGCTACCGTTATCCCTCCCGGAAGGCTGTGGTATCCGGCATAGCCATCCGTGTGGAGGTAGCCTCGGAATCCATCCAGGAATTCTTTTGGATGCTTCCCACCCCGTCCCGGCTGGTACTCATACAGAACTATGGATTTCTCTGTATCCCCACTGGTCCGGTACAGCCACATATAGCTGTTGCTTTGCGGCGCTTTCCCAGGCTCATGAAGCACCTGCAGCGTCGTCTCATCTGCGTGAAGAACATTCCGCTTGAGCAGTTCTTTATGCAGCTGCTCATATACGGGAGTCAGGTAATCTTCTGCCGCTTTTAAGATCCAGTTGGACATGGTCTGCCGGCTCAGCTGGATGCCTTTCCGGTTCATCTCCTGCTCCTGTCGGTACAAGGGAGAACCCATGACGAACTTTTGGGTCATGATGTGCGCAATGGCTTCCGGGATTGCAAAGCTGCCGGGGATGATATTCTTCTCCCTGGGAGCCTTTACAATGGGCGTTTCGCAACCCTCGTCAGCACTTTCAGCGCAGCTCTTGCAGGCGTAGGTGTAGTAAATATCCTCCCGGACGATATACTGGGCAGGGATGATCTTCAATGTCTTTACAACTTCCTTACCGATCTCCGTCATGGTATCCCCGCACTGAGGGCAGACCAGGTCTTCGCCCTCCAGACGATGCTCCACCTGTTTCGTGGGGATCCCTTCCGGGATGGTGTCCAGCGTATAGGTGTGCTTCTTGTGCCGCTTGTGGCCGGCCACATCGGTTTCTTCCGGTTCCTCTGTTTCCGCGGCGGAGAACACCTCGGCCTCGTTGAACAGGAAGCTCATCTGCTCCATGACCGACTCGTCGGCCTTCTCAGAAGACGCGCCAAACTGCTTGTGCCGGGCCAGCCGCAGAGCTTCCGTTAACAGTTCTATCTGGCTTTCCAAACGGGAAATGCGCTCGTCCTGGGCCAGAAGCTGTTGCTCCTGACCCAGGAATTTCTCATATTCCGCCCGGGAAATGGCCACCATTTCCGGGTTACCTGTCCGTAAATTTTCTCTCTTTTTCATGGATTTGTTATATCATATTTCCATGGAAAAGTACAGAAAAATCTGCGTTTTTCTAAACAATTTCCAGTCCAGAAACCGCCCCCAGCGCCTTTGGCTGGTATATGCTTAACCCTTCCATGAGCCAGCGATATTGTTGGGCGGTCAGGCTTCTGGCTTCGCTTTCTTTTCGCGGCCATTGGAAAGAACCGGATTCCAGCCGCTTGTACAGCAGCACAAATCCGTTGCCCTCCCAGTACAGTGCTTTGATTCGGTCCCGCCGCCTGCCGCAAAACAGAAATAATGTGTTGGTGAACGGATCCAACCGGAATTCCTGCTGAACCATGGCTGCCAGTCCGTCAATCCCGCGGCGCAGGTCTGTGTAGCCACAGGCGATATACACCTTGTCCGCTCCGGTAAAGTCGCTCAACATGACTTTAATATCCGCAGCACCGTTTCCACGGTGACTGCATCCGCGCCGGAATGGATATCTGCCTCAGCTCCGGTAATACGAACTGTGACAGCAGCGCCGCCGGATGGCCGAACATTCGGTGTTGATGTAATTTCCACGAAGGCAGGCTGCTGAGTCGCTTGCTGCTGTTCCGACAGCGCCTGGAATAGCCGCCTTTGCCAGTAGTAATAGGTCTTCTCGGAAAAACCGTTTTCCTGGCACCAGGCCCGAACAGTCATACCGCTGCCACGACAGGCCGTGATTCTGGCTGCCCAATTCTCCAGCCGCTCCTGCTTAGACATTACTTTCAGATTTTGATCCATTTTGACCATCTCCCAATTTGACAAATATCTCCCATAGACTGCATGGGAGATATTCGGGGTTTGGGATATTATCTCATGCGATGGCATTGCTACGCAAGTTGTGGGGAGGTTTGACGCTTACCCAATACTGTGTGTATGAATCTGTTTCTGGAACATTTATCCAAAGGGTATCCTGATGATATGATACTGCTTTGCTGTGACGGAGCGGCCTGGCACAGATCCAAGGAGCTGAACATACCGGAGAATATTGTACTCTTTCATATTCCTCCGTACACCCCTGAAATGAATCCAATTGAACAGATTTGGAAAGAAATTCGGAAACGTGGCTTCCGGAATGAACCTTTTGCATCGCTGGAAAAAGTTGTTGAGCGCCTATGTGATACTTTACATTCTTTATCAAAACAAACAATTGCCAGTATCACGGGAAGAGAGTGGATTATCAAACCTTTTAAATGCTAAACAGTATCAGATCCCTCCTTTCTTTTTTTGAGACGGAGCAGCCCCGGAGATCAGACGTCGCTCAGATCGTCGCCCTTCATGCAAAGGTGGACAGCGCCCACCTTGAAGGTCTGGGGCAGCGCCAGAATCCTGGGGTTGGAACCGACAAACTTCTTCTTGGCGTCCTCCAGAGCCTCCTCGAAGGTGGCCCGGGTCTTCAGACCCATGCTCCGGGCAATGCCCGGCTCCTGGGCGCCAACGATGTAGATGGCGCTGGTGTTCATCTCGGCAATGTGGCCGCAGCTCATCATGGAGAAGCCGTGGAAGGGATGGAAGGCGTTGCAGTAGCGGTACCTGCGGATATACTCCTGGTTGGTGGCGAAATATTCGCCGTACCGGTCCATGTCCGGCAGGATGTTCATGTGGTCGTGCTGGAACATTTCATACAGCTCCCGCAGGTAGGGCCACCGCTCGTCGTGGAAGTAGCCGTTGCAGATGGAGGAGCAGATGATTACGCAGTTGTCCTTCATCACCCGCTTGTGGCGGATGACCTGGGCGGATAGGGCCTGCATCATCTGGATGGGGTTGGTGCCCATGCCGTCGCCGTAGTGGAAGTTCTGGGGCATACCGAAGACCATCACGTCGTACTTTTCTTCCGCGAAGGGCACATAGGTGCGCTTGTTGGCGATCTCCCAGGAAAGGGGCTGCATGACCTTGGCATAGCCGGAATAGATGGCGATCTGCCGGGAGTAGGTGTCCAGCACCGCGTCGCAGCAGAAGAAGGGATGGCCCATCTTCTCCTCCATGTGCTGGCCGATCTCGTCAAATTTGGTGCGCATCAGGCTGTGTCCCGATACGGGGGTGAAGTCCGCCCGGTGCATGACCTTGGGCACATGGTGGGAGGCGATGCTCCGCCAGTGGGTGATGCCGGTGGCGCAGTGCTTGTAGCCGCCGGAGTAGCCGCCATAGGGGTTGCCCTGGGTATGGCCGATGAGGACGGGAATGTCGCAGTCGAAGACGTACTTGTTCATGAGCACCGGGTCGCCCTGCTGGGTGGTGCCCAGATCTACCATGTGGTCTGGGTCCTCGGAATCATGGCTGGTGATCTGGTTGGTCCAGTAGAACTCGTTGAACAGCTCCTCTCCCAGGATCTGCTTCATTTCCGAAACGGTGGCCCGGGGGTGCAGGCCGTTGCTGAACAGCAGCAGGATGTCCTCCTTCCGGATGCCGCCGGCGTACAATTCATCCAGGCAGGCCCGGATGGAGACCTTCCGGTGGGAGGTGGGCTGGCAGCCGCCCTTGACGATATCGGGAATGACGAACACCACTGTCTTGCCGGGGGCGGCCAGCTCCCGAAGAGCGGGCATCCCGTAGGGATTGCGGATGCTCTCCAGGGTGGCGGCGTACAGGGTGTCCCAGTCCTGGGGCAGGCAGGGAGGGTCGGGAATGGTTTTGCCGGGGATGAACACGTCGGTATTATCCGGCAGGTTCGCACTCATCAGGCCATGGCCGTATTCAAAATCCAGTTTCATAGTGTCTCTCCTTATTTACCCAGATAGGTGCGAATGATCTCGACATACTCGTCGGGGTAGAAGCCGATCTCACCCTGGAAGCGGGTCAGGGCGATGAGACCGCCGTCGATCTCCAGAATGGAGGCCAGCATTTCGGCGTTGTCCACCTTCAGGCCGCCGCCGTAGACCACCGGGATCCCGCCGGTGACTTCCTTGATGAAACGGGCGATCTTGGTGATATAGTCCTTGCCCGCCGGGGTCTTGCCGGGGCCGATGGACCAGATGGGCTCATAGCCGATGACCACCTGGGACTTGTCCACACCGTCCAGGCCGATCTCCAGCTGCTCCCGCAGGACCTGGTCCCAGCGGTCCAGCTCGGTGTCCTTTTCGCCGATACAGTACAGGACCTTCATGCCGTTTTCCACGGCCAGCCGGATATCCTGGTTCAGGATGCGGTTGACCGCCTTGGTGTCCACCACACCGGCCTCTGCCAGAATGCCCATTTTGTCATTGCGCTCCTCGCAGTGGCCGATGATCACGGAATTAACACCGCAGGCCAGCATGGCGGAAACGGGACGATTGGTGGTAAAAGCGCCGAAGTTGCCGCCGACGGCGGTATTCATCCGGTACACGCCCTGGCAGCCCACCTGTACGGGGCTTCCCTCGCACCGGGCGTCCACGGCGCTGAGCAGGTGGGCTTCCGGGAAGTACTGTACGAACTCCACTTCGGAAGGGTCGTACCGCTTCAGCGCGTCCTGGGTGCCGTGCACAATGTAGCCGCCCCAATCCTTGGGCGGGGCAATGCGGTTGACGCCGCCGTAGCACACGGGCACATCAAAACGCTTCAGATTCAGAAAAATATGTTTCATAGGTTCTCCTCTCAGCGAAGAATAGCGTAATCCGGTACATGGTCCATCATCAGGGGCATGGCGTAGTCAAAGAACCGGCCGTCGATCTTGTTTCCGTCCAGGATCCACTCCAGGGGGAACTTCTTTTCCACGTTGGCGACCTTTTCAAGGGGCGTCAGGAACAGATCAAACCGGTAGGTTTCACCCCGGTGGGCGTCGATCGCCACCATGGCGTCTGTCTCTCCCGCCAGAGCGGCTTCCACAGCCCGTTTCCCCACGGCGTAAGCCTCTTCCCGGTCCACAGGGGAGGCGTAGGGAATGGCGGCTCTGCCCAGCAGACCGGGCTTTTCGGCCCGGGATTTGATGCGCAGCTTTTCAATGATACTGTCGGTGACGTGCTGGGCGGTGCCGCCGGGAATGGTATGGCCGAAGCCGTCCACGATGCC
Source organism: uncultured Eubacteriales bacterium (assembly GCA_900546075.1). Lineage (GTDB taxonomy): Bacteria > Bacillota > Clostridia > Oscillospirales > Oscillospiraceae > Faecousia. The sequence continues at coordinate 5,514 of URBH01000044.1, forward strand.
GGTGGAGGCCAGAGGCTTGCCGTCCAGCCCGCAGATCCCCTCGGAAACCGTGACCAGAAGGCCCTTACCCTTGGCCCAGGCCCGCTCAATGTCCGCCAGCATTTTGTGTTCGTCCACCGGTACCTCGGGAAGGTAGGTCAGGACCTCACAGTTGGTGGCCCGGGCGGCCAGGGCGGAGGCGGCGGTGACCCATCCGGCGTTGCGGCCCATCAGCTCCAGCACCACCACATGGATGGGCAGGCCGGAAGCGTCCAGCGCCAGCTCGCAGGAGGCTTCCGCCGCGTAGCGGGCGGCGGAGCCGAAGCCGGGACAGTGATCGGTGATGTCCAGGTCGTTGTCCATGGTCTTGGGAATGCCGATGACCTTCACATCCAGCCCCTCGGCCTGGGCAAGCTTGGAGACCTTGTTGCAGGTGTCCATGGAATCGTTGCCGCCGTTGTAGAAGAAGCAGTCGATGTGGAATTTTCTCAGGGTCTCCAGAACGGTGGGATAATCCGCGTCCGTCAGCTTCCGCCGGCAGGAGCCGATGGCGGAAGCGGGGGTATGGCTGAGCTTGGAAATGGTGGAAGCGGGAACGTCGGTCAGATCAATGAGATCCCCCTTCAGAATTCCCTCTGCCCCAAACCGGGCGGCGTAGATCTTATCCACCTTGCCGCTTTCCCGGGCGGCCTCCACAACGCCCTGGAGGGAGGTATTGATGACCGTGGTAGGGCCGCCGCCGTGGGCGACCAGAATGTTGACTCCCATATCCGCTACCTCGCTCCGATCAGATTCCGGCCTTGCGGTAGCGCTCGGCCATCTCGTCCAGAGTGACCTGCTCCACCAGGGGGGCCTTGCCGTAGCTGTCAATGTCCACGATCAGGGTGCCCACCGCTTCCTTGACGCCCTTCTCGATGGCCTCGGTGATCCGGGCCACATCCTCGTTGGGAACTGTGCCGTACATCACGGTGTCCATGATGGGGGTCAGGAATACTCTGGGATCAAAGTCGGAGGTCTGGGTCTGCAGCAGCTCATAGATGGGCCGGATGGCCTCATGCTCTCTCAGCTCGGGATGGTACCAGAACAGCTCCCGCAGGTTCCGGGTAACGGCCAGGCGGATGTCGGTGTCCACATTGATCTTGGCGATGCCCAGCTTGGAGACTTCCTTCAGCTGGTCCTTGGGAATGCCGTAGGCGTTGGTGATGGTGCCGCCCAGATCGTTGATCTCCTTGACGATGTACTGGGGAACGGTGGAGGAGCCGTGGGAGACCAGGGCGCAGAAGATGCCCTCATGACGCAGGCACTCCTTGGTGGCAATGGCAATCTCCTTCCGGATCACGGCGTTGGCGCCCTTGTTGGCGCCGTGCTTGGTGCCGTAGCTGATGGCCAGGGCGTCCACGCCGGTGGCCTTGATGAACCGGATGGCGTCCAGGGGATTGGTATAGGTGGAGGTGGCGGCGAAGACATGATCCTCCACGCCTGCCAGTACGCCCAGCTCGCCTTCGATCGTTACGCCCCGGGCATGGGCCAGCTTGACCACTTCCCGGGTCAGGGCGATGTTATCCTCGAAGGGCAGGCTGGAGCCGTCGATCATAACGGAGGTATAGCCTCCGTCCATGGCGGCGACGCAGGATTCCACGGTTTTGCCGTGGTCCAGGTGGAGGGCTACGGGGATGGGACTGTTTTCTGCGTACTTTTTGACGGCCTTGGCGATGTTGTTCGCGCCGATCTTCTTATCTTCCAATGTGCCGTTGGCGAAGTCTGTGCGGCCGCCCATAAAGGCGTTTGCCAGATCCGCGCCCTGAATAATGGCGGCGGAGCGGAACATCTCATGAACCTCGATGACGGCTTTGGCCTGGGCAACGGCGTTGACGTTAAACGCGCCCTGGGCGTAATTGTATTTTTCCGTTGCTTCCAGAATGGATCTCATAGGTACCAGTGACATGATATTCCTCCTTAAATATTGTGGGGTTTCCCCTGAATGTACGTCTGAAGAATGTTGCCCGCGTCGTCCAGCAGCACGAAGTCCGCGTCATATCCCGGCGCGATGGCGCCAAGGTGGGAATCACCCAGCAGCGCTGCCGGCGTTTGGCTGAGCATAGGAAGGACATCCTCCATGGGGCGTCCGGTAAAGGAAAGCAGATTCCGCAGCGCCCGGTCCATGGTCAGGGTGCTGCCCGCCCGGACAGATTTGCCCTTCAGCAGGGCGTCGCCGTCCACCACGGTGATCTCGTTGACGCCCAGGCGGTAGTCGCCGTCCGGGAGTCCGGTGGCCATGATGGAGTCCGTGATGGGGACCATCCGGTGGCTGCCCTTGATCGCCAGCAGCATTCTCACGGAGCCGGGGTGCAGATGGCGGCCGTCACAGATCGCCTCGCAGTAGACATCCCGCTCCAGGGCGGCGCCCATAATGGCCGGCTCATGCTGGTGGAACAGCCGCATGGCGTTAAAGGTATGGGTGATGCTCTTCGCGCCCGCGTCAATGGCGGCAATGGCCTGATCGTAGGTGGCCTCGGAGTGACCAAGGGAGATCACCATCTCGTCGGACAGCGCCCGTATGACCTCCAGGGCCCCGGGGACCTCCGGCGCGATGGTCATAGACCGGATGGCACCCTCCGCCGCCTCCTGATACCGCCGGATCAGAGACAGGTCACCCTGCTGCAGCAAGTGGGGCGGCATGGCACCGGCGTATTTCCCGGAGAGGGTGGGGCCCTCCAGATGGATGCCCAGAAGCCGGGCGCCGGAGCTGGCCTGCATGGCCTCCCGGGCCGCGTGAATGCAGCGGAGCGTCTGCTCCTCGGTATCGGTGAGAATGCTGCACAGCCAGCCGGTCACACCGTGGGATGCGAAGAAGTTGCCGATCTCCACCAGCCCCTGGGCGTCGCCGCTGTTTACGTCCACGTTGACCGCGCCATGGGTGTGCAGGTCCAGAAAGCCGGGGGCCAGAATGGCGTGACCAGCATCCACAGCCTGGGCGTCCCCGGGCCGGGGAATATTGCCCACCGCTTCGATCTTGCCGTCCCGGCAGAGAAGGCAGCCGTCCTGAAGACCCTGCTCTGTCAGCAGCCGGGCGTTTTGGATCCATAACCATTCCATATTTTACACCGGCCTTTCAGACGCGATGTGGTTCGCGTAGATTCTGGCATCGGGGTGATTTTGCAGCAGGGTGACGGGGAAGCTGGCGCTGACCTCGCCGCAGGCGGCCCGGCGGACCACGGCTCTGTGCCATTCCCGGAATACGCCCAGGCAGACGCGCTTGGCACCCAGGATCTCCCGGATGCCGATGGTGGCGGCGTAACGGGGCATATCCTCAATGGCGCCGCCCAGGTCGCCGATGGCGTTCGCGGTGCGGGTCTCGGGGCTGATGGCCAGCACCCGGGTGGTCAGGGCGGAAAATTCCGCCGGGCTCAGATCCGGCTGGGGCTCATTGAAGGCCAGGTGGCCGTTGATGCCGATCCCGCCCACGCACAGGTCTGCCCCGCCCAGGGAATCCAGCTTGGCGGTGAGGGCTCCGGGGTCGGTGGGATCCGGGAAAATACGCTGCTGTTCCGGCATGACCAGCTGGGGATCAATCCGCGCGTATACGTTCCGCTGCATAAAGCCCCGGAAGGACAGACGGTCGCTGGGGTCGATCCAGGTCTTCTCATCCAGAAGGTATTCGTCCATGTTGAAGAACCAGCAGTTTTTCAGGCTGACGCGGCCCTCGTTGACCATGGAAACAAAATAGGGGTAATGGCCCACCGGCCCCACCGGGCAGATGATGACCGTGCGCGTTCCCTGGCTGTTGTTGCGCTCAATCACGCTGACTATCTCTTCCGCCAGCTTACGGAACGTGGCTTCGGAAGAGTCCATGCAAAATACGGGGAGTTTGGCTTTTTCCATCAATTCTTCGGAGGAATACGTGTAATACGCCTGCATATGCTTTACCTCTTTCCTAAAATTTTAAACATACTTTGCTTGTATGCTTCCACACCGGGTTGATCAAAGGGGTCAACGCCTGCCATCGCGCAGGAAAAGACACAGGAGAGCATGAAGAAGTAGAAAAGACTGCCAAAGGCTTCTTCTCCCCAATTTTCCATGCTGAGCTGCAAACAGGGCAGATGCTCAGCGTGGGCCGAGATCGTGGCGGCTTCCGCCGCGGCGTTCAGGTCCCCAAAGCGCTTTTCGTCCAGATACCCAAAGCCGTCCTCAATGTCGTCAGGGGAAAGACTGGACCCCGGGGAAGCTTCTCTGACCCGGAGGAAGGTTTCGAACACCATCGGGCTTCCCTGCTGGAGGAATTGCCCCATGGAATGGAGCTCCTCCGAGCATTCACAGGAGAGGGGAAGCAGCCCAAGCTCGTTTTTTCCTTCGCTCTCACTGAATAGCAGGATCCACCACTTGGAGAACCACCGCAGCCGGGGCTCAAAGAAGGTGAGCATTTCCGCCCGATAGCCCTTTTCGTACAGCAGGTTTCGAGCCGCGGCATAGAACAGGGCGGGGTTTTCCGGCGCCGGGGCGCTCAGCAGCTGGGCACGCATAGCGGCCGCGCCTTTTACCAGCTTCCGGATATCCACGCCGGCCACGGCCATGGGGAGCAGCCCCACCTCCGTCATGGCGGAGTAGCGGCCGCCCACGCTTGTCGGGAAATCGAAGAAGTCCCAGCCGTTTTCTTCTGACAGCCGATGCAGCAGGCTGCCCCGGGGCCCGGTGGCCAGAATGCGGCTTGCCGCCTGGGAGCCGTAGCGCTCCCGCATCCATTTCCGGAGCACCCGGAAGGTGGCTCCCGGTTCCAGGGTGGCAAAGTTCTTCGCCACAATGTTCAGAAAGACGGACTGTCCCTCCATCTCCTCCAGGACCTGGGAAATGGCGGAGGGAGCCAGCGCCGTTCCGGCATCGAGGACCTTCACCCCAGAGGGGCGCAGGTCCTCGATGACCGACCGGGCGGCATTGTTGGACCCGCCAACGCCGATCAGGACAAACAGGGTGCCTTCTTTTTGAATTTGGGCGGCTTTCTTTTCGATCCGGTCAAGGAGGGCCTCCGTGACATAGCCGTCAGGATCTGCCCAGCCGGAGCTTTCGGGGTTGGACGGGAAGCCGGCAGCCGCTTGGTCCAAAAGGAAGGCGTATTTTCTGGCCTTGCCCTCAATTTGTTCCGGTTCCAGTCCACATAAGCTGAAATCAAACATAGCATCCTTCTTTTCGAAAAATAAATGAACCTGGGCGATTTTTCTATGGAATGCCGCGGCGGGGCGCCGCGTTATCCCACTGGTTCCGTATTTCCTGTGACAGATGCCCGCTGGGCGGCGTAGAGAACCTCCTCCACATAGGCGCCCTGGGCAATGTCCGCCACATCCGCGGCCTTCCCCTCGATGGCATCCAGAAATGCCTGCGTCTGCCGGTCAAAGCGGCCTTCCGTGGGGGACTGCGCGGTGGGGTTATACTGTGTGACCTTGCCGGTGTACCCTCCGTCCGGATGCTTCTCCAAGTAGGTCACCTGCTCGGATCCGCGAAGGCTGAGCTGAACCATGCCGCCGACGCCGGTCACGAGAAGCATCGCGTCATCCATGCCGGTGCGGCTGACGCAGAAATTGCCGATGCTGTGGTCGCCTCTGGCAAGGAAGGCGGCCGCGTCGTCGTTTTCCACCGGGGCCATCTGCTGATCCAGTCTGCGCATGGGGATGAAGGTGTCGGCCATACAGCTTACCTCCCGGTAGCGCTGCCCGGCCACATAATCGGTAAGGTCGATCAGGTGGCTGCCAAAATCGCACAGCGCCCCCGCGCCGGAGCTTGCCCGGCGCATTCTCCACCCCAGGCCGATATTGGGGTCAGCCAGCCGCTTTCCGCCAAACCAGGCGGAGCAGGTGTAGACGGGGCCGATCCGCACTGCCGCTTAGCACGGCGGTAATTTTGGCCCGACGGTCTTTGCTCAGACCCTGGGCGTGACGACGGGCGATGCCGGTGCTTCCACCGGTTCCGATGATACCAACACGAACCATACTGTGAGCCAGCTCATCTTTCTGCCCCCTGACCTGAGATCCGGAGGGAAGTTATCAAATTTAGAGTATATTATTGTTAACTCTTGAGTATAGTATAAAACCTGTACAGCGGAATGTCAACTGTGTTCCCAAAAAAATTGCGTGTGTTTTCTATGGCTTCCACTGGGAAGGAGAAAGCCGGGAACTGTTTTTTATGGAATTCTTCGCAATCTATTGAAATTTTGACAAAAAGGAATTATAATATGTTAAAACCAACGTAAAAGGAGGCTTTGTCATGCGTGAAGTCAGACTTACGCAAATGGAAAACTATATTCGTGAGCACAAGTCGGTTTCACTGGAAACACTATGTGAAGTGTTTGGACTTTCTATGAATACGGTTCGGCGGGATGTGAAGGATATTATTGCCCGCACGAACATTCGTAAGATATATGGCGGCGTCAGCGCGCAGATCGATTCCATACCGCCTTCCTTCAGCGTACGATTGGGTATCAACGCGGAAGCGAAGGCCCTCATTGGCATGTACGCCGCCCAGATGGTGGAGGACAATGACATCATTTACATCGACTCCGGTACCACCACCTGCCAGATGGTGGACTACCTGCACGGCAAAAAGAACATCACCATCGTGACGCCCTCCCTGGACGTGATCAACCGGGCGGTGTCCAACCCGGAGCTGACCATCGTGTGTCTGCCCGGATCGCTGAACCGGGAAACCTTTTCCTTTACCGACCAGACCACCATTGACGCACTGCAAAACTGCAATATTGCCAAGGCTTTTATGGCCGCCAACGGCATCACGATCCAAAACGGAGCGACTCAGTCCACGCCACTGGAATTCGCCATCAAAAGGAGTGTGGTCGCCCACAGCAGCCGTGTCATCCTCATGGTGGAGAGCAGAAAGATCGGCAGCGCCTCATTGTATACCTACTGCTCCCTGAAGCAGATCAACACCATCATATCGGAAAAGCAGCTGGCCACGGAGTTCCGGACGGCCTTTCAGGATCTGGGAGGCACCATCGTGACCCCCGGCCGCGCGCCGGAACCCAACGGAGTATAAAAGAATTTCAGGCGGGGGAGACGCTGCGGGGCCTAAGCCCGCTGGGGCGCGTATGCCACCGGAAATTGTCTGTCCGCCCCTGTTCCCGGACCTCCAGCCGCGATCAAAAAGAATATGGCCATGTCAGATCGGCGAGTAACGCGCGCAGCCGTTCCCTAACATGGCCATATTCTTTTTTGCTTTTCCAAATTTCTCATGGCCTGGCCGAAAAATAAAAATGTTCCCAAAACTTAACAAAGACTTGACAATTTTGGCGTAGGGGTGTATAATCAAAATATAGCTTAGAACTGACAATTTTATAGCCTGTTTTTTGTGCACAATGACCATAGCGTACTGCGAATTACTGGAGAAATCCCGATTCCGGCGGGAGACAGGCGGCCGCTGAATCAGATTATCATAGCATGGTATTGACCATAAGTTCTTAAATTTCCACGAAATGGCGGGGTCTCTTTTGTGAACTATCGGCTTGGGAAACGGGATTTGTCCAAATCGCGTTCATGCCGGGAAATATTCTTCAATCCATTTCATCAAGGTAAAGCGAGGGAGAAAAACATGGGCAAAATGAGCAAACCAAAGAAAGCCAGAAAACTCAAAGATTTCAGCGAGGGCAACAAGACAACACGGAACATTATTACGGTGTGTTCCATCCTGTTCGGCTTCCTGATCTGGAGCCTCCTTGCCAGCATCCCGTCCATCGGCACATTCCTGGCAAGCCCCAGGCAGGTCTGGAAGGCGCTCCTTTCCGAATCCAGCGCGGGCGGAAGATATTGGAAGGACGTGGGGATCTCCCTGAAGCGTGTGGGCGTTGGCTTTGGCCTGGCCTTCCTGTGCGCCATTCCCATTTCCTTCCTGATGGGCTGGTACCCGAAGATCCGGAAGTTCCTGGAGCCCTGGATCCAGTTTTTCCGGACCATCCCGCCCATCGCCCTGATCCCGCTGGTGATCCTGGCCATGGGCCTAGGTGAGAAGCCCAAGTACACCATCATTTTTCTGACCTCCTTCCTGGTCATGGTGGTGACCATTTACCAGGGCATCAAGGAAGTGGACCTGACCCTGGTGAAGGCGGCATACACCTTTGGCGCTACCGACCGGAACCTGTTTCTCGATATTATGATCCCCGCGGCCTTCCCCTTCATCCTGGTAGGCGCCCGGCTGGGAATCGCCACCGCCCTCACCACCCTGATCGCGGCGGAAATGACCGGCACCATTTATGGCATCGGCGCCCGGATCCAGGGCGCGCAGCAGTTCATGGATGTGCCCATTGTTCTGCTGGGTATCATTACCATCGGCGTGATCGGTTATGTGCTGGACTGGCTGCTTCTTTTCGCGGAAAAGAAGCTGACCCGCTGGAAATAAGGAGGAACTGAAGATGCGTGAGCCTCTGATCGACATTGTAAACGTCAATAAGACCTACCACGTCGCCCACCGGGACGATGTGGTCGCCCTGAAGGATGTGAGCCTTCAGATCTTTGAAAACGAGTTTGTCTGCGTCGTAGGCCCTTCCGGCTGCGGAAAGACCACCCTGCTGAACATTATTGCCGGACTGGAGCCCTTCGACAGCGGCAGCGTCAAAATGCAGGGAGAGGACGTGGTGGGTCCCGGCCCCGACCGGGGCGTCATTTTCCAGCAGTACGCCCTGTTCCCCTGGATGACCGTAGAGCGCAACATCAAGTATGGAATGAAGTTCCTGACCCGTCCCTGTGAAAAGGAAGTCGAAGACCCGAAAACAGGCGAAAAAAAGACCGTGGTGACCTATCGCAAGTACACCAAGGCCGAGAAAGACGAGCTGGTCAAAAAATATATCAAAATGGTAAACCTGACGGGCTTTGAGCACTCCTATCCCAAGGAGCTTTCCGGCGGCATGAAGCAGCGTGTGGCCATCGCCCGGGGCTACGCTGTCAATCCCCAGGTGCTTCTGATGGACGAGCCCTTCGGCGCTCTGGACGCCCAGACCCGGGCCCAGCTTCAGGAGGAGCTGCTGCTCACCTGGGAAAACGAGCGTAAGACCTGCTTCTTCATCACCCATGATGTGGACGAGGCGGTCCTGCTGGCTACGAAGGTGGTCGTGATGAGCGCCCGCCCGGGTGAGGTCAAGGAGATCATCGACATCGACCTGCCTTATCCCCGGACCCAGAAGACCAAGCTTCTGCCGGAATTCGCCAAATATAAGAACTATATTTGGGACAGCGTATATAAGATGTATCTGGAAGTCCGGAAGTAATTAAGGATATTAGTCCGGTCAGGACTGATAATATAAAAAAGGAGAATGCTTATGAAAAAGAAAACCAGATTGATCGCGCTTTTGACCGCACTGGTCATGCTTATGGCAGTTATGAGCGGCTGCGCGTCAAACACCAAGCCCACTGGCGCCAACAATACTTATGAAAAAGCAACCGTTCGTCTGGCCGTCCACTCCAATGAGGGCTCCGCGCTGACCGCCATTGGACTGGAAAAGGGCATCTTTGAGAAGTATGGCATTGATGTCAAGCTGGAGATCGTGGAGAGCGGTCCCCCAGAGATGGCTGCCATGCGTGCGGACAACCGTACCCTGGATATCGGCTACATCGGCCCGGGCGTGTCTTGGAACGCCATTGATTCCACCGGCAATCAGCTTAGCTTTGTGTTCTTTGACTTCCTTGGAAACTCCGAGCGTCTGCTGGCCCGTGACGGCGTTTTCACCGACGCCAACAACGACGGCACCTATGATCTCGAGGAGCTGTATCAGGGCCTGAAGGGCCAGAAGATCTATCTGGAAGTCGGCACTACCCCCGGCATCTGGCTGATGAACTTCATCAACACCATCAATGATGGCCGTCCCGATGAGGAAAAGCTCTGGATGCAGTGCGACGTAGAATCCTATCTGGCGGAATATGTGGCCCCCAACACCGACGAGGCCAACAAGCTGACCGTGGTCAACTATAACAACGCGAACATTCCTGCCGGTATGTCCACCAGCAGCGCGGACCGTGTGGATATCGCCGTTGCCTTCTCTCCCGCTACCACTGCCGCCGTTTCCTCCAACAGCGACGTGAGCATCGTCGCGGACAGCACCATTCTCCCGGCCAGCAAGGCTACCACCGGTGTCTGGGTGGCCTCCAATGACTGGATCGAGGAGAACCCCGAAGTGGCGCAGCGCGTGATCAATGCCCTCTACGAGTCCGCGGTCTACAGGACCGAGCATCTGGATGAGGCTATCGCCGCCGGTGAAAAGCTCTGCCAGAAGCCTGACGGCTCTTTCAGCGCCGACGTGGTCAGAAGCATCTCCGCGGCGGAGTACAAGGATTGGTTTGAAAAGGAGGACGGCATTGGCTGGACCTACATGCGTGCCCTGTACGATTCCAAGGTCGGCTCTGTTCCCGAAGGCTCCACTCCCAAGACCTTTGAGGAGTCTGTGAACTTCACCTTCTTCCTGAACGCCATCGCGAATATTGCTGGATAATCCATCGCCAAAGCCAACGGGGAGGGCGGCTGACCGCCGCCCTCCCGCATTTTATATAGAGAGGGAATTACAATGCGAGAAAATGACAGAAATATCATCCGCGGTCTGGCCGAACAGTACAGAGAGCACTGCGAAAGCGAGCGCAACTATTTTGACAGAGATTCGGAGCAGCAGATCGTCCGGGAATACCGGACCCTGGTCCAGGACCAGATTTTAAAATACTGGAAACAGGTGGCTCCCGACAGGCAATATGGGGGCTTCATCACCGACTTTGACCGCCGCTGGAATGTCCGCTCCACCGACAAGGGCGCCTGGGGACAGGGCAGACTGATCTACAGCTTCTCGGAGACCCACGAGCATTTCCCGGAGGAGGGCTGGCTGGACCTGGCCAGATTGGGAAAGGACTTCGCGTTACAGCATATGTACGCGGGGAACGGCCGCTTCCACTATCTGGTAGACCGGACCGGCGCCAAGGTGCTGGACGGCCCTACCTCTGTGTTCTCCGACGGCTTCATCATTGCCGGGCTGGCAAGATTCCTCTCCGCCTCCGGCGGCGGTACCCCGGAGGACGCCCAGCTTCTCCAGTCTCTGTTTGACCGCTACGCTGAAAATATTATGGACGTGAACTTCTCCGATACCGCCCCCTTCGAGGCAAGCAGGGAGATCTGCTCTCACGCCCTGCCCATGATCGGACTGAATGTGGCCTATGAGGTCAACCGGGTGCTCCCCTCCGGGAATGCCCGCCAGCTGATCGATCACTGCCTGGACGCGGTTCTGAACGGGATGTACGACCCGGAAACGGGACTGATCCTGGAGAAGAAATACCGGGATGGACGGCGCTGCCAGGGACCCAACGCCCTTCTGGTGAATACAGGCCACGCCTTTGAATCTATGTGGTTCTGCCTGGAGGCCATCCTCACCACCTATGGCCCGGAGGATCCGAGAATCTCCAGGATCCGGGACATCGCAGAGACGAACTACCGGGCCTCCCGGGGCCCGGACGGGGAGAGCGTTTTCTCCTACAGCGCCGGGGAAGACGCCATAAAGTTCAAAACCTGGAAATATGAGATTGACTTTGCCGGTACAGACAAGGTGAGCTGGTCCTACGCCGAGGAAATGTATCTGTGGGCCCTGCTTGCAAAGCTGACCGGCGAGGAGACCTATTTCAGGAGATTCCTCCATCTGCACCAGTTTACCCAGACCCACTTTATCGACCGGGAATACGGAGACTGGTTCCACGCGTTGAATCAGAACAATGAAGTTATTTACGATTTTAAGGGTTCGACCGTCAAGGTGGCGTTCCATATGCTGCGGGCCATGCTGCGGATCATGGAACTGTTTTCCACGGAGCGGGAGAACTGACGTTTCAGGAAGGAAAACCATATGATACTTTCCGGATCGGCCCCCTTTACCCTGCGGGAAAACCGGGTCTCCTATCTGATTCCCGGGGGAGAGATGATCGATGCCTTTTACGGCCATCCCGTGAGGGAGAATTGTATGCAGTCCCAGGCGTGGATCGCCTCCACGACCTACAGCGCCCTGGGCGGGGACAATAGCGGCCTGCCTTATCTGTCCCCGGAATATGGAGACCAGACCCTAAAGCAGGTCCTGGATGCCCGGGGCAAGGAGTTCCTGGGGGAAGACCATGTTGCCCGCTGGGGAAATACGCCCGGGTTCAGTATTGCCAACGAGTTGGACGATTACTACATAGATAGTGTTGTCCGCTATCCGCATGCCTCTTATTGTGTTACAACCAGTGCAAGGACCTAGTTTAAACTAATTTCTATCCAGCCCGATGCCGCTTTTGCGGTATCGGGCTGGATTTTCGTTAGATTTGGAAACCACCGGATATGCCGGTGGAGGTACCCCGTAAGAAATCCTTAGCTTCAAGCATCAATTGAAACGAGTCGGGAATAACAATCCAACAAATTCATATGCGCTCGATAAAAATGGCTGATGCCCCTTTACGGGCGGCAGAGCATTTGATGCAAATGAAAGATAATTTAGCTGCTAGCCGGTAAAAAGCCCCCCTAGGGCTTAATCAAGCCGCTGGCTAAGCCTGCAGTCGTGACTATTACGATTTTAACCAGCGCTCCCGATTTTCACAAATCAGGACAACTGTCATGATAAAGTTTGGAAGCTAGACATCTTCCAGCAGCGTTCCCGTTGTTTTTCCGGACATCCGCACTGAAAAAATTTGCGACAAAGCGCCCATGCGTACACTGTGCAAATTGCCGAAAAAACAGAAAATCTTGTTTTCTGTGTTGCATTTTGACGTTCAGATTGTCTTTTATTATATGAGTGGAATCCACATGCACATATCCACCGGGCACACAATGGCAAGTGGATCGCCGAATCAAATAAAATGCGGGAAGGAAGAAGAACTATGAAAAAGGAACAAATGAAAATGGGCGAGAAAACCATCGAGACCCCCACTCTATTGATCAAAAAGAACATTATGGCATAAATGGTTTCAGAAACTTATAGAATCATTCTTCATACCACCTGGTAGTGTCAAGGTTTATGCGCAAATTTGATTCTGGTATCTGGCAGAAATCTATTACAGGGGGGCTTTTGCGCCCCCTTGGTTACGTTTGCGCCCTGCCTGCTGAAAAGTAACCAAGGGGCGGTTAAGCCGCCCCCTGTAA
>URBH01000045.1 GCA_900546075.1 uncultured Eubacteriales bacterium
CCTCTCAGTCACCTTCGGTGACAGCTCTCCCAGAGGGAGAGCCAAGGGGCTGTACACGAGAAATGGAGCGCATCTGTATCGATGCGCTCCATTCGCTGTTTTACGGCCACCCATGAAAGCCGGGGCGGATGGCCTTTTTCATTCGTATTCCTTATGGTATTTCCGCTGCGCCCTCACCCATCTGCCGTTCATGCGGTAGAAGGGGGCAGGCGCGTCGAACTCCGTGTCGTCGATGGTCATGTCGGCGCGGATGGCGCTGTCATAAGCCGATTTTCCCAGAAACGGGATGGGCAGTCTGGCATACCAGGTCAGAAACCGGGCGTGAAAGCGCACCTCGGCGGCGAAGGAGTGAACGGAGACGTTCGCCGCATGGGTCGCCAGAATCGCCCGCTTTTCGTAGACGGACAGGCTGTCCGGATTCTGGATGTAGATTTTCTCATGGTCGCAGACCGTATGGCCTGCGGCCTTGTTGTTTTCCTCAAGGAAGCGGGGGATTCTCCCCGCCCAGCCATGGAAGCCGGCGGCCGCGCTTTCCCGGTAAACTGACGCGTAGTGTTCGGGAACGTCAATGCAGCCCTCCCCCGCGAAGGAGGCGATATGCCGGACGTACAGCTCCGCAATGAGGTATGGCCCCTCCGCCTTCGGGCTGAGAAAATAGGCTTTCAGCGTCCTGTCGTGCCTCTGCCCCCGCGCCGCCACCACCCGGTTGATCTCCTGATTCAGCCGTTTCCGGTTTGCCACGGTCGGCTCCGAAAGGCACTGCGCCAGCACCTCCGTGTCGAAAGCGATAAAGGAAACGGTCACGCCGGGGGTGTCTCCGTCCGCGATCAGGCCGTTTTTGGCGTCGAACTCCTGCTCTCTCAGCTTGAACAGGCTGTAGACGTACCCGCCCTTTTGGGGGACGGCGTAGCAGTACCAGTCGTCAAAGAATTTGTCGCAGTCCCGCAGCTCGTCCCGGTCATTGGGGAAGGTCGTAATGCCCTGCCCCACCAGGATATCCGCAAGGGATTTTGCCGCCGCGCAGAATCCGTCGGACGCGGCGCGTATCTCCCCGGCATCCAGACAGCCCCGGCGCATCAGCTCCCGGAAAAAGGGCGGGACGGCCTTTTCTTCCACGGCGGCTCCCGTTATCGATTCCAGTTCCATACCCTAATCCTTCGCCCAGCCGTAGGCGCACTTGAGCGCCTTATTCCAGCCGCGAATGCGCTTGTCCCGTTCCTCCGCCCCGATGTTCGGCGCGAAGGTGCGGTCAATCGCCCAGTTTTTTACCACGTCTTCCTTGCTTTCCCAGTACCCCACCGCAAGCCCCGCCAGATACGCCGCGCCCATGGCGGTTGTCTCCACGCAGCGGGGGCGCTGTACCGGCGCGTTGATAACGTCCGCCTGGGTCTGCATGAGATAGTTGTTGGCGCAGGCGCCGCCGTCCACCTTCAGCGCCGCCAGACGGATGCCGGAATCGGCCTCCATGGCCCGCAGAACGTCGTTGGTCTGGTAGCACAGGCTGTCCAAAGTCGCGCGGATGATGTGATATTTGTTGACGCCCCGGGTCAGTCCCACGATGGTTCCCCGGGCGTACTGATCCCAATGGGGCGCGCCCAGACCGGTGAAGGCCGGGACGACGTAGCAGCCGTTGGTGTCAGGCACCTTGGTCGCCATGTACTCCGAGTCGGGGGAGGAATCGATGAGCCGCAGCTCGTCCCGCAGCCACTGAATCGCCGCCCCCGCCACGAAAATCGAGCCTTCCAGCGCGTAGGTGACCTGCCCGTTCAATCCCCAGGCAATCGTCGTGACCAGCCCGTTCTCGCTGAACACGGGCTTTTCGCCGGTGTTCATCAGCATAAAGCAGCCGGTGCCGTAGGTGTTTTTGGCTTCTCCTGGTTGGAAGCAGGTCTGACCGAACAACGCCGCCTGCTGGTCTCCCGCCGCCCCCGCGATGGGGATGGGCGCGCCAAAATACTGCGCCAGCGCCTCGCCGTAAATACAGCTGCTGGGCCTGACCTCCGGGAGCATACACTTGGGGATGTCCAGCTCCGCGAGAATTTCATCGTCCCAGCGAAGGGTGTTGATGTTGAACAGCATGGTACGGGAGGCGTTGGAAAAGTCCGTCACATGGGCTTTGCCGCCGGTGAGCTTCCAGATGAGCCAGGTCTCCACGGTGCCGAACAGCAGCTCGCCCCGCTCCGCCCGCGCCCGGACGCCCGGCACATTCTCCAGAATCCAGCGCAGCTTGGTGCCGGAAAAATAGGCGTCGATGACCAGACCGGTCTTGCCCCGGAATTCCTCCACCAGTCCTTTTTCCTTCAGCTCGTCGCAATACGCACTGGTGCGGCGGCACTGCCAGACGATGGCGCGGCACACCGGCTCGCCTGTTTTCCTGTCCCAGACGATGGTGGTCTCCCGCTGGTTGGTGATGCCGATGGCGGCAATGTCGGCAGCGGTCGCCCCGATGTTCGCCATAGCCCGCTGGGCGACCTCTATCTGGGTCGACCAGATCTCGTTGGCATCATGCTCCACCCACCCGGGCTGGGGGAAATACTGGGTAAATTCCTTCTGAGCGACGGAACACATTTCCCCCTGCTCGTTAAAAAGAATGCAGCGGTTGGACGTGGTTCCGGCGTCCAGCGCCATAATGTATTTTGCCATTTGGGGTTCCTCCTGAAGCAAGATTCAAAGGCGGGCTGACGCCCGCCTTTGAATCGTTTGTCTATCCGGTTATTTTACACCATGTCCTTCGTTTTTGCAACGCCTGCCCCGGAAACAGTGCGCAAAATCTCCCTAAAGCATAAACGCCTTGTTCTCTTTTTGGCAAATCCGTCAATTTTCCGCAGCGTCAGGCGTTTGCTTGGTATAATACTGCGCCTGGGCGTGCCAAAGCTCAGCATATTTCCCCGTCTCCTGCGCCAGAAGCGTCTCATGGGTTCCCTGCTGAATCACCCGGCCGTCGCTGAACACGGCAATTTCGTCGCAGAACCGGCAGGACGACAGCCGGTGGCTGATGTAGATGGCCGTGCGGTCGCCGGAAATGGCGTTGAACTTCTCGTAAATCTCCGCCTCGGCGATGGGGTCAAGGGCGGCGGTGGGTTCGTCCAGAATGATGAAGGGCGCGTCCTTGTAAAGCGCCCGGGCAATGGCGATTTTCTGCGCCTCGCCGCCGGAAACCTCCACGCCGTCCTCGGCGAAGTCCCTGTAGAGCATGGTGTCCAGCCCCTGGGGCATGGCCGCCAGCCGGTCGCCGAAGCCCGCATCCATAAGGGCTTTCGTCGCCCGCGCCCGGTCATACTTGGCGCTGCCCGCCACATTTTCCCCCAACGGCTGGGACAGGAGCTGGAAGTCCTGGAACACCACGGAGAAAATCTGCATGTAGTCCCGATAGTTATACTTGCGGATGTCAATGCCGTTCAGGAGGATTTCTCCCTCCTGGGGATCGTACAGGCGGCACAGGAGCTTAATAAAGGTGGTCTTTCCGCTGCCGTTTTCCCCGACGATGGCCAGCCGCCTGCCGACCTTGAACTTCATGGACACGTTTTTCAGCGCCCAGTCCTCCCGGCCGGGGTAGCGGAAGGACACGTCGCGGAATTCCACCTCGTACTGCCGGTCGGCGCGCTTCTCCGTGGTCAGGCTGCCCTGATACATGGCGTTGGGGATATCCAGAAACTGGAAGGTGGTATCCAGAAATTTCGTATTGGTTTTCAGAATGCCCAGCAGCCCGGTCAGCTCAAAAATGCTTCCCGCCATGGCGGTGGCCGCGCCCACATACTGGGTCACGCTGCCCACGTCAAACGCGCCGCCCCAGGCCTTCAGGCAGGTAAACACGTACACAAAGCCGGAGATCAGCGCCACAATGCCCGTACCCAGTGCGGAATAGATGCCCATGGGTCCCTTCGCAACCTTTCCCAGCCTGCCGTTGGTACCAAAGGCCGAATTGCCGTTCCAGTAGGCCGACACCAGATTCTGCTGGTTGTACATCCGGATGTCCGCGCCCCGTCCCTTTTTTTGGCCGATAAAGCCGAAGGAAGTAAACAGGCGGTTGCCCATGGTGGCGTCCTCCGTCGCGCGGCTCCAGTAGGAAATGGACTTTTCGTTGCATTTTCCCGCCAGAACGCTGACGAGGATCATGCCGCCCGCCAGAGCCAGGATGAACAGGGGGTTATTCAGGGCGGTCAGCTTCCCGGCAGTTTCCGGCACCGGGGAGGTAAACAGGGTGACCGTCAGCGCAATGCCGCTTAAGATGCCGGTAATGCTTCCCAGCGCGTACTCATACGCCTGGGGCGTGCGCATCAGACCCCAGCTTGCCCAATTCTCATTCTCGGCGATCTGCGCCCGCAGGTCGTGGGTCTCCTGTTTGTCCATGTCCGCGTAGTCCATGGCAAAGAACTTCCGGCAGAAGATGATCTCTTTTCTGCAATACATATCGGTGTACGCGGTCTTCTGCCGCCGGTACAGCACCGCCTTCGCAATGGCGCACAGGCCGGTACCCAGCACCCCGGCAATGACCCAATTCCGCAGCACATCCGGTCTGCGCAGCAACGCCAGCTCCTTCAGAATCTGAGCGGAGAAAAACACCGTCACATAGGGCAGAATCGCTTTGACGACGGCATAAAGGGTGATCACCGGGAAGAAGCTGCGGTTGACCCGGTTCAGCTCCCTGGCCGCGCGGAAATGGACGGACAGGGCGTGTCTTAAATTCATTTTCTCTTTCATTGTCAGAACGCCTTCCCTTCCTGATAATACCGGCTCTGGATCTCAAAGAGCCTGGCATAGGCTCCGCCCCGGGCCAGCAGCTGATCGTGGGTGCCTTCCTCGGTGATGTGGCCGTCCGCCACGAAGATGATGCGGTCGCAGAACCGCGTGGACGCCAGCCGGTGGGAGATGAACAGAGAGGTCTTCCCCGCCGTCATGTCCTTGTACTTTTGATAGATGTCGTTTTCTGCCAGGGGATCCAGTGCGGCGGTGGGTTCGTCCAGCAGCAGAATCGCGCCGTCCTTGTACAGCGCCCGCGCCAGCATCAGCCGCTGGGTCTGGCCGCCGGAGAACAGGACGCCGTCTAAGTAGACCTCCCTGCCCACATGGGTGTCCAACCCTTTGGGCAGCTTCTGAATGGTCTGCGTCAAGCCCGCCTTTTCGATGCAGTCCCAAAGCTTTTGGGTGTCAATGTTCTCATTGGTCTGGGCGATGTTTTCCGCCACGGTTACGTCCAGAATGGAAAATTCCTGGAATACGGCGCTGAACAGCCCATAGTATTCCCGGCGGTTAAAGTCCCTTACGTCCACGCCGTTCAGCAGCACCCGCCCCCCGGTGGGGTCGAACAGGCCGCACAGCAGCTTTACAAGGGTGGTCTTGCCCGCGCCGTTCAGTCCCACGATGGCCAGCTTTTCCCCGGGGCGCACCGTCAGGTCAAGATCGTGGATGGTATCCTCCTCCGCCCCGGGGTAGCGGAAGGACACATGCTCCAGCTTCAGCTCGTAGGCGTCCGCCTTGGGAATCGCTGCGCCGCCCTCAAACCGGAAGGGTTCCGGGTAGTCCAGAAATTCCCGCACCTGGGAAATGTCGAGGCTTTCCTCGTGCAGCTTCTGCGCCGCCTGCAAAATGCCCATGACCCAGGTGGTAAAGGTGGACACCGCGGTAAAATACAGGATAAATTCCGGCACGCTCAGAGAATCCCGGAGCGCCATGTGGAGCAGGTAGGCATAGGCAATGCCGTTTCGCGCCATGGTGAGCAGCGCTTCGGCAACATCCGACAGCAGCCGAACCTTCTCACTGCGCAGCAGAAAATCCAGATACACGTTCTGGACGCGATCCATCAGCTCATTCAGCCAGCCCTGCAAGCCGAAAATCCGGATATCCTTTGCCAGCTCCACAGACTCCGCCTTTCTGCGGATATACGATTTTTTCGCGTAATAGGATTCTTCCTCTTCCCGGTGCCGGAACGTCCAGTTATCGGAATAGCGGGAAACCAGGAATCCAACCACGCAGGTGGCAACAATCACTCCCAGCAGCACCCCGTTCAGGTGGGACAGGATGGTTAAGTACACTAGAAATCCGCCCACATTCTGCATCAGCAGAGTCAGGGTCTCCCAAATCTCTTCCGTCGCTTCATTGTTGCCCTGCGTCGACTGATGCGCCTTTTCCCGAAGCTTGATGAACTTGGCCTCCAACGTATTGGGGAAGGAGGTCATATTGCACTTTCTGCCGATCATGCCGACGATGCCGGAGCGCACGTCCACCCTTGGGAACAGGGCGATCTGCTTGAAATACGCCTTGAGTCCCATGGTCAGGAACAGTGCCAGGGTAAACAGCCCGATGGTGCCAAGCAGCTCGCCCATGGGGGCGTGGCGCTCCACGCGGCTTAAAATTTCCGGCGCGACGTACAGCTGCGCCAGATTGTTGGCCACCTCCAGCGCCGCCATGGCGACGCAGAGAAACAGCACCCGTCTTCTGACCTTCCAGGCGATCTTTATCATCCACCCTACATTTTGGGCGGCGTTGTATTTTGGCTTTGTTTTGTCTTTCATTTTGCCTCACCTCGTTAACCTACTCTATCACAAAAAGACGTCCCCGGAAGATTCTGGGGACGAATTGCTTATTTTCGGGGACGAACTGCATTTTCAGGGAAGCTCTGAATAAACCGGCAAGAGCTGTGAGCGAGAGATTTTTCGTCCAATTGAGGTATCGAAAGCGGTGGAATACTTTGTGTATTTCCCGCTTTTGATACCGAAGAGTGGGCGGAAAAGATCCGCTCACAGCCGCAGACGGTTTATTCAAAGTTTCCCTATACCTGGGGGATGAGGATTTCCGTGGTGAACGCCCCGTCCTCGCTGTTGCGGCTCAGGTAGCCGTCGTAGCGGGACACGATGTCGTCCATGCGCACCAGCCCGAAGCCGTGGCCTTCGCCCTTGGAGGTTTTGAAGCCCCTGCCCACCTTACTTAGCTTCTTCGCGGCGGTGAAGTTGGTGAAAGAGATGTAGAGCTGCGTCCCCTTCATGTCCATGTACACCCGGATCAGCCGCTTTTCCTCCGGCAAGGCCATGCTTGCCTCCATGGCGTTGTCGAAGAGGTTGCCGATGATGCAGCACAAGTCCAGCTCCGACATTTTCAGCTTCACCGGGATGTGGGCGTCCACCTGGGTCGGGATGTTCCGGGAACGTGCCAGAGAAATTTTGCTGTTGAGAATGGCGTCGGCCATGGGGTTGCCGGTTTTCACCACGGTATCCACGGTGTTTAAGTCCGTGTCCAGCTCGTCGAGATAGGCCTTCAGGGCGTCCATATCCCCGTTCGCCGCCAGCACCTTCATCATCTGGATGTGGTTGCGGTAGTCGTGCCGCCAGCCCCGAATCTGCCGGTACATATTTTCCACCTCCCGGTAGTGGGTCTCGATCAGCTCCCGCTGGTAGGCCGCAATCCGCTTGTCGATTTGTTTGGAAAAGAAAGACATAGCCAATCTCCTATGTATGCTTAATAATCGCCCGGTTCAGGGGTTCATACGCGCCCCTTGGCAGGGGCAGCAATGTGCCGTCCGACAGGCTGACCTCCGTTTTCGTAACACGGCGGATGTACTTGAGGTTGATAATCAGGCTCCTGCCTGCCCGGAAGAACCGGTCGTCCAGCTCCTTTTCAAATTCGTTCAGGCTCCGCTTGACGGTGTACTCCGTTTTCCCGTGAACGGTCACGTAATTCTGCCGCACGTCCAGATACCGGATGTCATAAAAGGGAATCCGCACCATCTCCCCGCCCAGCTCCAGATTCAGGCACCGCTCCTCCCGCTGCCGCCTTTCCAGCGCCCGGTTCAGAACCCCGAACAGCTTTCCTTCGCTGACGGGCTTCATGAGATAATGCAGCGCCGCCACCTCGTAGCCCTCGGCGATATAGTCGGAATACCCGGTGACGAAGACGATCTGCACCGCCTCGTTATCCCGGCGCACCCGCTTGGCCAGACGCACGCCGTCCATGGCGCCCATTTCGATGTCCAGCAGCAGAATGTCCCAGTTTTTGACCTCCGCGTACCGGAACAGAAAGCTCTCGGCGGAGGAAAAGGCGGTGATCTCCGCCCGATGCCCGGCCTGCGCCGCCCAATCCTTTGCCAGACCGGAAACATACGCCCGATCTTCCTCCGCGTCGTCGCACACCGCGATTCGCAATTCCATCGTCCCGCCCCCTTTTTTGTCATTATATCTGTTTTTTTCGCCGCTTGCAAGGGCAAAAGAAAAAGGAAGCATACCCACGCGGGGTATGCTTCCCAGACGGTTAACTTTCGTATTTTCCTTTCGCCGGCGCGGGAAGGCGGTCGGCGATTTTTCCGGCCAGCGCGTTTCCGATGAAGGCAAAGGCGGTTCCCACGATGATGGAGAAGATCACATCGGTGGGGTAGTGGACGTACAGGTACAGCCGGGAGAAGGTGACCAGCACGGCGATCACCATGGCGGGAATGCCCATCCGCTTGTCGTTCAGCAGCAGCGCCACCGCCGCCTCAAAGGAGGCGATGGTATGTCCCGACGGGAAGGAGTAATCGTGCTGAGCGTCGATCAGCAGCTTGATGGTCACGCCGAAGTGTTCCAGCTGGTAATCATAGGGTCGTGGACGTCCTATAAGGGGCTTCAGGGTCACGTTGCAGATCAGCACGCCCATGATAAGGGCGATGGCCATGGCGATGCCGGTTTTCCGCGTCTTGGGGAATACCAGCATCAGTACCGCCCAGGCAATCCAGAAGATGCCGCCCTCCCCGAAGAGGGTCACGATGGGCATGACGGCATCCAGGAAGCCGCACTGCAAGTGCGCCTGGATCCAGTCCAGAATGGGCAGGTCAAAGCTGACCGCCAGTTGGTTCAGTAATGCCAGCATATTAGCCTCCTTCCGTGGCGTCGGTGCCGGACGGCGTCTCGAACAGGGCGTACAGGGTCATCGGCTCCAGCGTGGTGCCGTTGGGGATGGTGACATGGCCGTTTTCATCCGGGTCGAAGACCATGGTGTAGGTGGTGCCGTTGTCGTACTTGTCGATGCGGTACCAGCCGATGAACACCTTGCCCTCGGGGGCGGAGACCAGGGGGGTATCCAGCTCCGTGGCGTCGGTCTTGATGAAGTCGCTGCTGAGAACGGTGTCGCCGTTCATGAAGGTCAGGCGAACCTTGCCCACCGGCGCGTTGACATCCGCGTTGGTGGCCTCATAGGCCAGCCACTTGCCGGTGTCCTGCTTCCGGAAGAACAACGTCTGATCGTAGTCGTAGTCCTTGGTGGTGCCGTCGGTACGGGTGACGTTCAGGGTCAGCGCCACACGGGCGGAGAACAGGTCGTCGCTGTAGCGGGCGTAATCGGAAACCTCTTCCTTGGTAAAGCGGTAGCCGTTATTGCCCTGCATCCACAGGTTGCCGCTCAGGTTGGTGATGACGCTGTAGGCCTCGGAGGAGGTGTCAAAGTACTTGGCAATGTCCGCCCTGGACGCCTTCTCGATCATGAACAGGCAGTAGGTCTTCGCCGCGTTCAGCGCCGCTTCCTTCTCGTCGTCGGAGATGGTGTTGGCCTGGGTCTGCTCGGTGAAGGTGTGGGTCTCGGCGTCGTAGCTGACCTCCATGGCCTTGCCCGACTCGTCAAAGATGGTGACGGTGGGGGTGGCCATCAGGTCGGAGATTTCCTGGGTGCAGATGCTCACGCCGGTGATGCCGATGGGCAGCCGTTCCGCCGCTGCCGTGGTAGCGATCTGAATCACGTGGCTGTCGTCCAGGGGAACACCGTTAACCTCGACGGTGTGGCCGTCGGTATTCTTGATATAGAAGGTCTCGCTCCGGTCGAAGAACAGCTCAACGCCGCTCAGCTCCCAGTCGGGAATGTCGGTGATGGCAGCCGTCTGACCGGACAGGGTAAAGGAAGCAATCTTCTCGTCCCCCAGGAATACGAGATACTTCTTATCGCCGGAAAGACCCGCGGAGGTCTCCTTGAAGGTCAGCTGAGAATCGCCCACCTTGTTTTCCATATAGGCGACGAACTGATCCTTGCCCTCGTAGGGGGTGTCCTCTATCCCGGCGGCGTCGTACAGAGCGCTCCAATCGGGGTGGGAGAACAGCTGTTCAAAGACCTCCTGGCTCTTGGTGGTGGGCTGGGCGGCCTGATAATCCGTCAGCCAGCCCTGGAGCCACTGAAGGCCAAAGAACGTGGCCACAAAGAACACCAGGATGAACATGAAATACAGGGTGTAGAAGATCACGCCCCCCAGCCGGGGGCCTTTGCGGCGTTTTTCCGGCATGGTCTGGGTCGCGGGCGGCCGCTTTCCGCTGGGCTGCCGGGTTGGCTGACTCTGCCGTGCATTTTGCTGGCGGGGGGGCTGCTGCGCCCGGGCAGGGTTGGTCTTCGGCGGATTTTCCCGCACCGGCTGGCGGGGGGGCTGCTCCTGGGAAGGGGCGCTGTTGCGCTGGGCGACCAGCTGGGAAACATCCACCGTGGTTCTTTTATTTTTAGAATCGAATTTTCCTTGATACATGGTTTCCCTCACTTCCTTACGGCGCGACCATCCAGAAAGTCGGCATCTTTCTGGGGCGTTCCTGCAGCAGGGAATAGCTGTTGATCACCTGCACGGTACCGGCTTCGCCAAACAGGCCGTAGGTGTCCCGGTAGACCATAATGCTGGACGAGCCGCCGTCCATATTGCAGGCGTTCACGACGCCGTATTCGATCATGATATCGATGACGTCCTTATAGGTGCCGCCTGCGGAGCCGGCCTGACGGCCGTCGATGCACACGAACACCACGGCGCCGTCCTTCCGCTGGCCGATGGCGGTACGGGGGTTCCAGCCGGAATTGGAGTTGTAGGCCTCCTGGTTGATTTCGCCGTTCATGATGAGGACGGGGCCGAAGCAGCAGCCGTCCCGGATGTTCAGCTCCTCCGCCTGAGCCTTGCTCAGATTGTCCTGAGCGACCACAAGGATGTTGTCCTTGTTAAAGCCCGCGAAGCCCTTGATGCCGTTGGGGGGAGAGCCGGTCGTCCACTTGCAGACGCCCTTGGAGTAAACCAGTCCCTCCGGCACGGAGCCGACGGAGGGGTCGGAGGTGCCGTTGTCGAAGAACGCGCCCGCATTGACACCGGCAATGGCGCCGTCGGTCTCGATCTGGTCGTCGATACGGGTGCCGGGAATGGAGGTAGAGAAGTTCTCCGTGGAGGTGCCGAGGTAGACCTTGCTGGGGTCGCGGACGATCATAATATGGGCGTTGTAGGTGTCGCCGGAGTGGGACTCAAAGCGGATACCGTCGGGGCTATTCGCCCACTCGTCGGTACCGGCGGAAATTGCCGTATCCTTGTTGATGACGATCTCAGACGTGTTGGAAAACTCGTCCTTCAGGTTGGAATCATCCCGCGTACGAATGGAATCCAGGGTCTGCGCGTCCATGAACAGGCCGGGAATCCACTTGGTTCCGCTGGGCTCCAGCAGCGTCATGGTCAAAATATCCCGGGCTGCGGGGGACGGGCCATTGAAGATCAGGTTCGCCGCCAGGCACGCCGCCACCAGGATCAGGGCAATCACGGTGAACAGCACCAGGAAAAACCGCCGGACGATCCGTCCGAACAGGCCGCTGCCCTTCTTCTTTTTCTTCTTGGGCGGCCTGGAAGCCCCGCCCCGCTGGGAAGGAACGGGATCATAATCGGGCATTGTGTTTCGTTTGCTCATTTTTTCTCAACCTCGGGTTCATTTTGTTTCTGGGGCGCGAACACCCAGCGCTGCTGAATCATATAGCCGATGATGTAAAGCAGAATCATCACGACCACGTAAATCAGCGTGTGCAGCACGCCGGTGGGCTTTACGTGGAAAAGCACATACGCGCCGTCGGTCAGCAGAATTTGCAGCAGCATCTGGGGGACCGCCAGGCAGTAGTAGCGAAGCATGGTCTTGCCGGTATCCGCGTTGCTCCTGAACACCAGCTTCTTATTGAGGAAGAAGTTCAGCAGAGACGAGAGCACCCTCGCCCCTGTCCCCGCCGCGGCGGTGAGGGCGAAGCCCTCCAGCACTTTTTTAAGCATCGCGGTGAACAGGGTAAACAGGCCGGTGTCCACCACGGCGCAGACCAGGGAATTCACCGTATACCGGAAGAAATGCGCCAGAATCAGCTTGTAGATCCGCCAGGAATCCACAAAGGTACGGAAGTGGGAGCTTTTGTTCTCCTCAATGTACACGGTGCGGATTTTGGTTTCCTCGAAGGGGATGGCCTTTTCCTTGAAGGCCAGGAGCATGTTGGTCTCGTATTCAAACCGGTCTCCCGCCACCTCCACCAGGGACGCCACCGCCTCCCGGGGCAGCGCCCGCAGGCCGGTCTGGGTGTCGGAAATGGTCATGCCCACGAAGGTCTTGAATACCATCGACGTGGTGTGGTTTCCGAACCGGCTGCGCTTCGGCACGTGATCCAGCGTAAAGTCCCGGCAGCCCAGAACGCAGTGTCCGGTCTCCAGCATTTTTTCGCAGCACGCCCGGGTGTCCTCGGGGTGGTGCTGGTTGTCGCCGTCCACCGTTACGACACCCACGCCCTCGGGGCAGTTGTCCAGGAACCACCGGAACGCGGTCTTCAAAGCCGCGCCCTTCCCCCGGTTCACCTCATGATGGATCAGATGGATCTCGGGATGAGCTGCGGCGGCGTCCGTGAAATAATGTAAATTTTCCTGTTTGCTTCCGTCATTGACCAGGATAATGTCGGAAAAGCCGTATTCCAGCAGGCCGTCAATGACGGCGTTCAGCTTCTCGTCCGGGTCCAAGGAAGGCAGGACGACAGAAATTTTCGATAGATCTTGCATCTCTTTTGCCTTTCCAATGTTTTAGGTACAGATGGTCGCACCAAACTCAGTATACTATAGCATATTTCTTTTCATTTGCAAAGCGTTTTCGTAAAAACTTAATAGAAAAAGTCGATTTTGACGCTTCTCCCTGCCGCCGGCAGCAGCTTTTCTTGACACGTTTGCCCGGGTATGGTAGATTAATAAATAGAATATCCCATAAAAATGCCCTGTATTCCAACGTTCCGGCCGGGAAAAGCTTCCATTCCCCGGCAAAAGGAGGATATCCATGCTGCAAACGCTTACCACGCCCCGGGGCGAAACCCTTTCCGGCACGCCCTGGCAGGTCTATCCCAGGCCGCAGATGCGCCGGGATTCTTACATAAACTTAAACGGCGAATGGGATTTTGCCGTGTCATCCGAGAAACCGGCAACATTTGACATGGGCATTACGGTGCCCTTCTGCCCGGAGTCCCGGCTTTCCGGCATCGGACGGCATTTTGAGGAAGGCGCGCCATTGTGGTATCGCCGAAAATTTGTCCTGCCCGAGGGCTTTCGCCGGGAGCGGGTGCTGCTCCACATCGGCGCCGCCGACCAAACGGCGGAGGTGTTCGTGAACGGGCAGCACCTGTGCCGCCATGAGGGGGGCTATGCCTCCTTTTCCGTGGACATCACCGAAGCGCTGGCGGAGGAAAACGAGCTGGTGATCCGCTGCACCGACGATCTTCGCGACCAGGCCTTCCCCTACGGCAAGCAGGTGAGAAACCGGGGCGGCATGTGGTACACCCCCGTGTCCGGCATCTGGCAGACGGTGTGGCTGGAAAGCGTGCCGGAGGCCTATATCGAGAAGCTGAACATCGAAAATCACGGTGCGTCCGTGACCATCTCCATGGTTCCTCCCCTGGAGGGTACGGTCAGTGTGGAGCAGCTGGGACAGTTCCCGCTGGAAAACGGGCGGGTGACCATTGCCCCGGAAAATCCCCGTTTCTGGTGTCCGGACAACCCGTATCTTTACCGCTTCGCCCTGGAAACGGCGCAGGACAGGGTGGAATCCTACTTTGCCATCCGTTCTCTGGAAATCAAAAAGGTGGGCGAATACCCCCGCCTGTGTCTCAACGGCAATCCCTGGTTCTTCCACGGTCTGCTGGATCAGGGCTACTGGCCGGAGGGGCTGCTCACTGCCCCCGCCCCGGAAAGCTACGCCGACGATATCCTCGCCATGAAAAATCTCGGCTTCAACACCCTGCGCAAGCACATCAAAGTCGAGCCGGAGGAATTCTACTATCAGTGCGACCGGCTGGGCATGATCGTCTGGCAGGACATGGTCAACAACGGCAGCTACCGCTATTTCCGGGACACCGTGCTCCCCACCGTCGGCATTCAGAAGCGGAACGACCGGTGCCTTCACCGGGACGAACGAAGCCGCAATGCCTTCCGTCAGGGCGCGGCCGACGCGGTGAACCAGCTGAAAAATCACCCCTGCATCTGTTACTGGACGATTTTCAACGAGGGCTGGGGGCAATTCGACAGCGACCAGGTCTGCCGGTGGTTCCGCGCGCTGGACGCCACCCGCTTCATCGACACCACCTCCGGCTGGTTCCGGGGGAAAAACACCGACGTGGACAGCCGCCATCAATACTTTGGAAAGCTGCGCCTGAAGGGCGACGGCCTCCGCCCTCTGGTGCTTTCGGAATTCGGCGGAAAAACCTGGCGGGTCGAGGGACATATTTTCAACCCCGACAAGACCTACGGCTACGGTGCCTGTCCGACGAAAGAAGCCCTGAATGAAGCGGTAGCAACGCTCTACCGGGAATCCATTCTTCCCGCCGTGGAAAAAGGTCTGTGCGCCGCCATCTACACCCAGGTCAGCGACGTGGAGGATGAAGTGAACGGCCTCATGACCTACGACCGCCGGGTGGTCAAGCCGGACGGGGATACCATGCTGCCCATCGCCCAGGCGCTGCGGGACGCCATGGAAAAAACAGTTGCATCTTTCGAAAAAATGGGCTAAAATAGACGGGATAAAAGGAGGGATCTGAATGCAGTCAGTACCCGAAAAGGAAACCATGGACGCCATTGCGGAGCTATTCAAGGGCTTCGCCGATTCTACCCGGGTGCATATTCTGGCGCTTCTTGCCCGGCAGGAGCTGTGCGTGACGGACATTGCCCAGACTGTGGACGTCAGCCAGAGCGCCATTTCCCACCAGCTTCGGATCCTGAAGCAGATGCACCTGATCAAATTCCGCCGGGAGGGGAAGAACATCCTCTACTCCCTGGCCGACGACCATGTGAAGACCATTTTGCAAATGGGTCTGGAACACGTTCTGGAATGAAAAAAGCCGAGGCAGCACGTTCCCGTGCTGCCTCGATTTTTACACTTCGTGATATTCCATTCTCCCCGCATACTCCCGGCAGAGCGATTCCATTTCCTCTTCCGCCGGGAAGCCGTTGGCCGCGCCGCTGACGCGGATTTTTGCAGACGCGAAGACCTGCGCCCGCGCCAGTGCATCCGGCGGGCGGTATCCCTGTACGAAATAATGCAGAAAGCCGCTGAACAGGGCATCCCCTGCGCCCACGGTGTTAACAATCTTCCCTACCTGCACGGCGGGCAGGGCAAACATGCGGCCTTCCTCCCGGAGGTACATGGCCGCGCCTTCGGCTCCCCTGCCGAGAACAATGATACGGTTTCCGTAAGTGTCCCCCAGCGCCCGCAGGAAGTCCCGGTAGTCCCCATGAATTCCCTCGTCGCTGAGAAACAGGATGTCCGCACGGGACATAAATTCCCGGTTGAATTCGTCGTGGATATCCGAAAGCACGTGGACGTCCGTGGCAACGGTTTTCCCCAGCGCCTTTGCCTGATGCAGCAGCGGGCGGCTGAAGTTGATGTTGCAGGCGGCCACCACGTCGGCATCCCGGCAAATGTCCTCCGGAAAGTCGTAGGGCGTTTCCTGAATGTCCTTCAGGTCGCAGTAAATTTGCCGTTTCCCCTCGCCGTCGTAAAGCACCACGGAGTTTGGGGTCTGCTTCAATTTGGGTCTGACCCAGTCCGTCCCGATTCCCGCCGCGCGAAGCTCGCTTCGAATATACTCCGCCGGGAAATCCCGCCCTGTCATGGTAAGCAGGGTCACGTCGTCTCCCAGGGTCTTCAGCGCCTTGGAAATGTTGTACGCCACACCGGATACGGCGGTGTTCACCCCGAAGAAGGGGTAATCGATGGGGTAATAATTCACCGGAAACTGCCGCACCCGCACGGTCGTCTCTGTGTTGGTCAGCCCGGATACCAGAATGTTCGCCATACGCCCTCCCTCAAACAGGCAAAACTGCCGCCCTCGCCGCGATTACAACAGCGGGCAGCAGGTTTGCCCCTTTCCTGTCCGAATACATCCGGATTCTACCCCATCCTTTCCAAAAAGTCAACCAAGCGGCGGGATATTGACTTTCCATCCGGGAAACGGTATACTGGCTTTGAGGTGATACTATGACAGCATCGTCAGTCAAAGGTGCGATCAAAGGCACCCTGAAAGGCATTCTGAACACAGCCGCGCCGGTGTTCCGCCGGAAATCCGCCCTGGATTCCGCAAGCGCCCGGGAAACGCTGCTGCGCTTCTCCCCTCCCCCCACGGGAACCGCGGCCGCGGACAACCGGCTGCTGGAGCCGGAATGCGATCTGCAAATTGTGATCCCGGCCTACAACGTAGAAGCCTATCTCGCCCAGTGCATGGACTCCGTACTGTCACAGAAGACAAAGTATACCTATCGCGTGATTCTGGTAGACGACGGTGCCACCGACGCCACCCCCGCAATTGCGGACACCTACTCCGATGATCCCCGGGTGACGGTCATTCACCAGCGGAACAAGGGGCTTTCCGGGGCGAGAAATACCGGCATCCGGGAGATTTTCGGCAAATATCTCATGTTTATCGATTCCGATGATTTTCTCCTGCCCGGCGCCATTGACGCCATGCTGGACACCGCCTTTGCCCACGACTGCGATCTGGTGGAGTGCGGCGCATATTACGTGTATGATGACAAGAAATCCGTCATGCATCGCTACGAATCCGACCGTAAAGTCTCCGACCCCTATACCCTCCACGGCCACGCCTGGGGAAAGCTCTACCGGGGTTCGCTATTTGAACATCTCTGCTTCCCCGAGGGCTACTGGTACGAGGACTCCCTGCTCTCCTACCTGATCTTCCCCAACGTCAAAGAAGCCTGGGTCACAGGACATATGGCCTACGGCTATCGCATCAACCAGGCCGGGATCGTCAAATCCTCCCACGGCAAGCCCAAATCCGTGGACACCTACTGGATCACGGAGGAGCTGATGGCGGAACACGCCCAGGCGGGGCTTCCGGCGGACGACACCTATTTCCGGTACATTCTGCTGCAAATCCGCCTGAACCAGCATCGCATCGCAGACCTCCCGGAGGAAATTCAGGAATGCGTGTTCGTCCTGACCTGCGACCGCTTTTGTGACACCTTCCCCGCCGACCTGGACGTTTCCGGGAACCGCACGCTGGTGAAGGCTCTTCGCGCCCGGGATTTTGGCATGTATAAAATGTGCTGCAAAATCTTCTAAGGCAATACCCGTTGGACGTGCCTGCGTCCAACGGGTTTTATCATTTTCATCCTTTTCTTTTATGGCGTCCTCGTTTCGTGCCCAGAACAATTCCACGATCTTGGCATCTTCCACTTCGGGTCACTTCCTTTCTTTGTTCCTCACCCTGGCAGTAGGGTTTTCCGTCAGCAAAGTCACATCTGGGATACCATTTTTTCAGGAAAAGGAAAGGCCATGTGCTCATGCATCCGTAATCCCTTCTTCATCTGCCTGCCCATGACATCCGGCGGCGGCAGCTGGAGTTATGACGTGACAGTGTACCAAAACTGGCAGACTAAAATGTTGACATTTCAACATTCTTGTGATAGAATCAGTTTGTTGAAACTTCAACATCCCAGGGAAACTCTGAATAAATCGTCTGCGGCTGTGAGCGGATCTTTTCCGCTCACTCTTCAGTACCGAAAACGGGGAATACACAAAGTATTTCGCCGTTTCCGGTATCTCGATTGGCCGAAAAATCTCTCACTCACAGCTCTTGCCGATTTAATCAGAGGTTCCCCGGAAGGCAGGAGGCAGCCATGCAGGAAAGATTTGAGACATTTACCGTTTTGATCAACCGAATCAGCCGTGATATCCGAAGGATAAAAAATCAGGAGATGGCCGCCTATCATCTGAGAAGCGTCCATGTATCCTGCCTGTACTACATATATTCGCTGGACGGCGTGACTGCGGCAGAGCTGTGCGAGCACTGCGAGGAGGACAAGGCGACCATTTCCCGAGCATTGGACTATCTTGAAACCAATGGATTCATCGTCCGGGATTCCGAGCGGGCCAAACGGTACAGAAGCCCTTTGCGTCTGACGGAAAAAGGTCGGAAAGTCGGCAAAAGAATTGCCGAGAAAATTGGCGCTGTCCTGGATACGATCAGCCATACCCTCACAGAGGACGAACGAGCGGCATTCTACCGCAGCCTTTCTGCCATCAGCGGAAGTCTTGAGGTTATTGCTCAAAATAGCGAAGAACGCAAGGAGATGTAATGAAATTGAAAACAAGGATTATCGTTGATTCTACTGCGGATCTGGTTCCTGAGGTCAAGACACGGGTATATACGGTACCCCTCACCGTGCATTTCGGTCAGGAAGAATATGTCGATGGCGTGACCATCGACAACAAAACATTTTATGAAAAGCTCATCGAAAGCGATG
>URBH01000046.1 GCA_900546075.1 uncultured Eubacteriales bacterium
GAGTCTGCCCGTGAGAATGGCGAGGTCCTCGTCAACGGTGACGGTCAGCACGCCGTCCTTCTGCTCGGCCGTGTAGGCAATGTCCTTGCCGTCCTTGTCGGTCACGCGGTAGAGGGGACTTTGCGGGGTATCCGCGTCGTCGGATTTCCCTTCCGGCACCACAAGCGTGCCGATCTGGAATTCGATCGTCTCGCCGCCCAGCCGCAGGACGCAGGTGACGGGGTAGGTACCCGGCGTGGTGGGAACGGTCTCACTGCCGCCGTAGAGAATTTTTTCTACAGTACCCTCGCCGGACGCTGTCACGGTGAACTTGCCGTTTTCGCTGCGGATGTCCAGAGCGGTCAGGTTTTCCGGGTCGCCGTCGTGATTTTCGCCGCTCAGGCGCATGTTGATGTAGTCCTTCAGCTTCTCAATATCGCTGCCGTTCAAGCCGTTGATCGTCACATCCGGGCCGAGGACATAGTGCCCTTCGAGGCTCTTGTGGTTGCTGCCCTGCCCGTCGCCGATGCGGCCGATGGCATTTTCATCCAGCGTGTATTCGATTTTCTTTGTCTCATAATTAAAGTGGATATCGTCGTCCCAAAGCCTACCCGTGGTAATGCGGGCGTTGCCAAGGATAAGAATGGTTCCGCGCATATCATCTTTGTCGTCGCTGCCGATGGCAGCGGCACGATCGCCCGCTATGGCGGTGACCTGCGCGTTGTCCTGGATGATGATCAGTCCGGCCATATGTTCACCATCACTGGCACCGATGCCCGTACCTTCATCCTCGCCGATTGCCTTCACCTTTGCGCTGTCCCGGAGGATGATTCTGCCGGTGGACGTAATGGAGCCATCATCTCCCGCGCCGATGCCCGCACCGTCATCGTCGCTTCCTGCGGTTACCTGCGCACTGCCGCCGATGGTGATGGTGCCGGACACACTGCCGTCCTCACCGGAGCCGATACCGGCGCCGCCGGTTTCACTCCACGCGGTTACCTTTGCGTTGCCGCCAATCGTAATCGTGCCGGACATCTCGCTCTTTTGGGGGTCATCATCTGACTTGCCGGTGCCAATTCCTGCACCGTCCCAGCCGCTTCCGGCCGTAACCTGCGCGTTGCCGCTGATGGTGATGCTGCCGCCGTCGGACATATTGCCGCCCTCGCCGGAGCCGATACCCGCACCGTCCTCTTGGCTGAAGGCGTTGACCTTTGCGTTTTCGTCAATGGTGATGCTGCCGGACATATTGCCGTTATAGCCGGAACCGATGCCTGCACCGTCACCATAGAAATCATCTTCCCTGTCATCTTCCGTGGTGACGGTGGCGCTGCCGGTAATATGGATTTTACCGGACATGTCTTCATCCTCGTGGCTGCCAATCTTGGCGTTATCGTTATAATTATCTTCATTATCGCCGATCTCGGCCTTCAGAGAGCCGCTGCCGGTGATGGTCACAGCGCCGCCGGAGACATGCAGGGCAGAGCCGCTTTCGGAGAAAATCTTGTTGTCTCCCTCCAGCGTGATGTTCGCGCTGGAGCTGCCCACGTCGATGGCGTCGCCGTTGCTGCTGATGTTGATATCCTGAATGGTGACGTTTGCCGTCGCGTCACCGGTGGTCTGAATGGTGATGGTGCTGCCGGTAGCGGCTGCGCTGTTGCGCTGCTTGATGACAGGAGCATTATCCGCAACGTCTGTGCTGCTTCCCTGGGACACCGTCTGGCCGCTGTCTCCGGCGCTGACGGTAATGTTGCCGTCCTCCAGATACCATTCCGCCGCAAACGCGGTCACAGACAGGTTCATGACCAGCAGCAGCGCGATGATCGCGGAAATCAGTCTTCTCATTTTCATTGGATGTACGTTCTCCTTCCTCGTCCTGACCCGTACCCGTCGGGCAGACAGCCGGGGGATTGCATCGGGAGATCTCCCGATGCAATGGGGTACCCCATTGCGAATTTTTCGGAGGCTGTTACTATTGGGTGCATATACCAATGATAGCAGATTACGTTCTCGCTGTCAAGCATTTTCCCGGCGGATAATTTTCACTGTCTATGCCGTTGAATAAACCGCCGGACTATGCTATGATACTGCCAAAGAAGTCCGACAACCGCCCAAAAATCTGTCAGGCAAACAGGAGGAAGCAACCGTGACCGTGCAAAAAGCGCAAAAAAGGGACATCGACGGCATCGAGAAAATTTACGACCGCATTCATGACAGCGAGGAACAGGGGCTTTCCACCATCGGCTGGATCCGCGGCGTCTACCCCACCCGGAAAACGGCGGAGGCCGCTCTGGAACGGGGCGATCTGTTCGTCATGGCAGACGGCGGGAACGTGGTCGCCGCCGCCGTCATCAACCAGACCCAGGTGCCCGAATACAAGGATGCGGCATGGAAGCACGCCGCGGAAGATAACGAGGTCATGGTGCTGCACTGCCTTGTGGTTGACCCACTGAAAGGCGGCAAGGGCTATGGCCGCGCTTTCGTCGCATACTATGAGGATTACGCAAAACAGCACGGCTGTCCCGCTCTGCGGATGGACACCAATGTGAAAAACACCCGGGCGCGAAAGCTGTACCACGCCCTGGGATATGAGGAAGTCGGCGTCGTGCAGTGCGTTTTCAACGGCATTCCCGATGTGCAGCTGGTGTGCCTGGAAAAATATCTGGGATAATCATTCAAAAGCTCCCTTCCCGACAGCGTTTTGTCAGGAAGGGAGCCTTTTTTCAGTTTGTCGCAGTTTTACCTTTATAATAGTCCGTATCCAGAATCAGATTGTTGATCCGCACGAACTGCTGTACCTTTTCGGCCATCGCGTCAAGGGTTTCGCAGCTTACCTCCGCTTCGCCGCCGGTGATGCTGAGGACGCGCTCCGTCCCCGCGTCATAGGCAATGTCCCCGGATATCCAGCTGCCGTCGGAAAACAGGGCGCAGCCCTCATAGGTGGGGTCAAAGGCGTCCCGGCCTATGTAATCGTAGGGGCTGTCCACCCCCAGAAGATTCAGCATCGTGGGCAGAAGGTCGGAGGTGTTCAGCGTCTTGCTTACCTCCATGGGCTGCAAATCCGCGCTCCAGATGAAGCAGGGCGTCCTTTCCAGCAGCAGCGCGTCGTCCACCCCGGAAAGGGCGTACAGGGATTCTTCGTCCTTATAGCCGTAGGTGTAGTGGTCGGTGACGCCGATGATGACGGTGTTTTCCAGCTGCCCCTTGTCCTCCAGCTCCTCAAGCAGCCGGGCAAACAGGTCGTCCACCAGCCTGGCCTTGAGATAGGCGCAGTCCGTTTCCTCGTTGCCGGTCAGCCCCCGAAATTCCGGGTACTTTTTCAGAGCCCAATAGCTCAGAACTTCATTGTACTTGTAGCTTAGGTGGGCGGAGCGGGTAATGATAAAGTTCAGGGTCGGCTGTCCCTCCCGGAAGAATTCGGCGTTCAGGCCGGGATTGTCAAACAGCAGCTGATCGTCATACAGAAGGTCTTCCTCGTCCTCGCCGATGAAATCCCCATAACAGACGTACTCGGAATACCCCATGGCGGGAGAGAACACCCCCCGGCTGTAGAAGCTGG
The DNA here is from genome assembly GCA_900546075.1 of uncultured Eubacteriales bacterium. Classification (GTDB taxonomy): domain Bacteria; phylum Bacillota; class Clostridia; order Oscillospirales; family Oscillospiraceae; genus Faecousia. Next base: position 3,536 of record URBH01000046.1, read on the forward strand.
GGTCGTTATAGTGGAAGGTCTTGGCGGAATACCCCTTCCGGGTCAGCAAATTGGCAAGAGACTGGCGGTAGGTGTTCGTGATGTAGTCGAAGGCGTAGCCGCCCTGACTGCTCAGGAACGAGCCGGTATTCACGCAGAATTCCGTATTGAAGGTACGGATGCCGCCATACCCCGGCGTGTAGAAGCGGGTGAAGGAAATGCCCTCGGACATGAGCCGGTTCAGCGTGGGGGTATATTTCCCGATCATCCAGTCGTCCATGGACTCCATCAGCACCAGAACCACGTTTTTTCCTTCCAGAAGGCCGGTCATTTCGTTGTCCCCGCCCACGGTTCGACCCGCAAAATAGGCGTTGATCTCTGCCTTTCCCGCCTTCTGCGCCGCGGCGCAGCTTGGGGTCAGGGGATAGATGCCATTTTTGTAGATGTCCTTTTCCAGCGTCTGATACAATCCGCAGACCTGATACAGCCGGTGGGCGTTGAACATGTTGTTATAGGCCGCCTCAGCGGACTGGACTCTGCCGTAGTCGGAGGAGGCGTAGCGGATGCCGCCGTCCTGCAAAAACACCGCCTGGGGCAGGCAGGCTGCGCCCACCGACGCGGCAACGGCAACCGCCGCAGCCGCGATGCCGGTTGACCATTTCTGCTTCCATCCGGGGAAGTTCACCAGAATCACAACGCCCTGTACTGTAAGCGCCGCCAGTCCCAGCCACCAGCCGATAGGGTAGCTCAGCAGAACGGAAAAATAGTCCGACCCTTCGGAGGCATAGCGGAAATCCGACAGCCACATCATCTCGGAAAACAGGTAAAAATATCCTGTCTCCACGGCGGCGTAAATCGCGGCGGCGAAATACAAAATGCCGTATGCCACTCTGCCTGCCTTGGCCGGAAGCAGCCTGACGAAGCCGCTTAAGATTGCCGCCCACAAAGCACCGAAGGCCAGCGGCCAAAGCTGCGCCGGCCGGAATTCCTCGGTATTCAGGGATAAAAAGAAAAAGGCAAACACTTCCACCAGGAAGAAGGACAGCGGCACAAAAAGGAAATGTACACGCCGCCCCGTTCTCTGTTTGCCTGTGGTTCTGCCCACTGTTCATCCGCTCCTTTATCGAAATTTAGGGTATTGTATCACAAAATGCCGCAAATGTACACTTAAGAATCCTTTATATCGATATTTTTCACAAAAAATTTATTTTCCTCTTGTAAAATCTTCCTAATTGACGTATACTTAGGGGAGCTTTGAAGAAATCAGTAAGGAGAGAGGACACCCATATGGATTTGATTACCGTCCGTGACCTGTTCAAAAACACCGAAAAATATGCCGGCACCGAAGTGAACGTCGGCGGCTGGGTGCGAAACCGCCGGGGCAGCAAGCAGTTTGGCTTTATCGTCCTGAACGACGGTACTTATTTCACCCCCGTGCAGGTGGTGTATAACGACACCCTGGAGAATTTCCAGGAGATTTCCAAAATCAACATCGGCGCTGCCCTGATCATTCGCGGCACGCTGGTTCTCACCCCGGACTCCAAGCAGCCCTTTGAGATTCAGGCCGAGCAGATCACGGTGGAAGGCTCCTCCACCGGCGACTACCCCCTCCAGCCCAAGCGCCATTCCATGGAGTTCCTGCGCACCATCAACCATCTGCGTCCCCGCACCAACACCTTCCAGGCGGTATTCCGCGTCCGCAGTCTTGCCGCCATGGCCATCCACCAGTTTTTCCAGGATCGGGACTTTGTCTATGTCCACACGCCCCTGATCACCGGCTCCGACTGCGAGGGCGCAGGCGAAATGTTCCAGGTCACCACCCTTGACCTGAACAACGTCCCCAAGACCGAGGACGGCAAGGTGGATTTTTCCCAGGACTTCTTCGGCAAGCCCACCAACCTGACCGTTTCCGGCCAGCTCAACGCCGAGACCTTCGCCATGGCTTTCCGCAACGTCTACACCTTCGGCCCCACCTTCCGCGCCGAAAACTCCAACACCACCCGCCATGCCGCCGAATTCTGGATGATCGAGCCGGAAATTGCCTTTGCCGACCTGGAAGACGACATGGAGCTGGCCGAGGCCATGATTAAGTATATCATCTCCTACGTTCTGGAGCACGCCCCCGAGGAAATGAACTTTTTCAACGAATTCGTCGACAAGGGGCTGCTTGACCGGCTGCACAACGTCCTGCACAACGAATTTGGCCGTATCACCTACACCGATGCCGTCGCCCTTCTGGAAAAGCACAACGACGAGTTTGAGTACCCCGTCCACTGGGGCAGCGACCTGCAAACCGAGCATGAGCGCTTCCTCACGGAGAAGGTGTTCAAGAAGCCCGTCTTCGTCACGGATTACCCCAAGGAGATCAAGGCATTCTACATGAAGCTGAACCCCGACGGCAAGACCGTGGCTGCCATGGACTGTCTGGTTCCCGGCATCGGCGAGATCATCGGCGGCAGCCAGCGTGAGGACAACTTCGATATTCTGGAAAACCGTATCAAAGAGCTGGGCATGAAGCCGGAGGACTACGCCTTCTATCTTGACCTGCGCAAGTACGGCTCCGCCCGTCACGCGGGCTACGGCCTGGGCTTTGAGCGCTGCGTCATGTACCTCACCGGCATGGGCAACATCCGGGACGTGCTTCCTTTCCCCAGAACCGTGGGCAACTGCGACCTGTAATTGCAGCACCATCGATTGCAAAAGGCGAACCGTTTCCTACGGTTCGCCTTTTTTGATGGTAATCATCCGGTCAGGAAACGGAAAACCGCCCGAAAGAAGCTTGCTTCTTTCGGGCGGAAATTCATTTTGTGTCAGGATTACACAGCCAGGAAGAACTTCACCAGGAACAGAGCGGAGATCACGTAGGTCAGGACGGAAACTTCCTTGGCCTTGCCGCCGAAGATCTTCATGATGGTGTAGGAGATCAGGCCCAGGCCGATGGCGTGGCCGATGGAGCCGGAGATGGGCATACCGATGAGCATCAGCGCCACGGGAACCATCTGATCCATATCGTCGAAGTCGACCCGCTTCAGACCCTGGAGCATCAGGATGCCCACGTAGATCAGAGCAGCGGAGGTGGCAGCGGCGGGGATGATGGCAGCGATGGGGGCGATGAAGATGCAGGCCAGGAACAGCAGGCCGGTGACAACGGCGGTCAGACCGGTGCGGCCGCCGGCCTCAACACCGGAAGCGGACTCGATGAAGGTGGTGATGGTGGAAGTACCGGTGCAGGCGCCGGCGATGGTGCCGATGGCGTCGGACAGCAGAGCTTCCTTCATGTTGGGCATATCGCCCTTCTCGTCCACCATGCCGGCGCGGGAGGCGGTGCCCACCAAAGTGCCGATGGTGTCGAACATGTCAATGATGCAGAAGGTGATGATCAGGGTGATGGCGGTGAACCAGCCGATTTCCATGAAGCCGGCGAAGTTGAACTTGAACAGGGTAACCTTGGCCATATCGGCGAAGGGAGGCAGGAAGGAAGCGGTAGCCAGGGATGCGAAGGGGTTGGTGTGCAGGAAGGCGAAGGAGCCGATCCAGTAAATCACGGAAGCGACGAGCATACCGTACAGCACGGAGCCCTTGATGCCCTTCTTGGACATCGCCAGGATGACGAACAGGCCGACGAACATGGTCACAACGGTCAGGATCATGGTGGCGAAACCGGCGTCGCCCATGTTGCCCTGGAGATAGCTGGGAGTCAGTGCGCCAAAGAAGTCACGCATGACATAGAAGGGAGTGGTGAAGCCGTTGCCCTCTGCGTAGATGCCCACGTTGGAACCAAGGCCGATATTCATCAGCATCAGGCCGATAGCGGGAGAGATGCCCAGACGGATGCCGAGAGGAATGGCCTCCACGATCTTCTCGCGGACGTTGAAGATGGACAGGACAACGAAGACGATACCCTCCAGCAGGATAATGACCAGAGCGGCCTGGAAGGAAGCCACATAAGTCATGCCGGTCATGGCAACGATGTTGCCGACGACCACGGCAAAGAAGCTGTTCAGACCCATACCGGGAGCCATTGCGAAGGGCTTGTTTGCCAGGAACGCCATGCAGAACGTACCGATGGCAGACGCGATGCAGGTTGCCAGGAACACGCCGTTCCACAGATCCTGTCCGGCGGCGCCGAAGCCGGTGAGCAGGTTCGGGTTCAACGCGATGATGTAGGCCATCGTCATGAACGTCGTGAGGCCAGCCACGACCTCAGTCTTGACGGTGGTCTTGTTCTCGGAGAGCTTGAAAACTTTCTCTAACATAGTATCGACCTTTCTTTTTAGTTTTCCGGCAAAGCCGGTGGAAAAGTACAATTCCATTGTAACATTTTACAAAAATAATACAATACAGAAGACAACACAAACTTGTGAACAAATTATGTCCTGTTTTCGTCGTTTTGACAAATACCCGTTTTTCCCGGCGTTTTATAGGGCAATTCCTTTGAATTTTCACCCGGTTGGGAAACATATCTATGAACAACCGTTTCCACCGTACCGGAATAAACATGAATTTTTAAGGAGCTTCCCCGAAAAATCAGGGAAGCTCCTTGTTGCTAAGATTCTGTTTTTGGTTGTTTTTACTGCTTCGGCGCACGCTTCCGGCAAAGATAAATGTCCAGCTTTTCCTTCATGTTCTCCGGCATTTCCCGGGCAACGGGACACCGGACGGCATTCGCCATACGCTCCGCGAAGGCAATGAGGAACGCCGTATCCGCCGCCATCTGCTCCCCCTTCATCAGCGCCATGGTGTCATAGCGGTTGTGAATGGTACCCGTTTGGTGGGACGCGATACGGGCGAAGGACACCGCCGGGACGCCCTTGTCGGCAAAGGGCGTGGAGTCGCTGGAATACACGTCCTGCTTCACCTCCACCGGGAAACCCAGCTCGTCGCCCAGGTAGGAAATATAGTGGCACAGCTTCTCCTCGCCGGTGACGCAGGAGATAAATTTGCCCATGATACAGCCGATCATGTCCAGATTGATGTTCAGCACGCAATTTTTGATCTTTTCCTCGTCGGCGCAGTAAGCCTTGGAGCCAAGCAGTCCCCGTTCCTCGCTGCCGCACCAGATGAAGCGCAGACCGTAGCGGTGGGGATGCGACGCGAAATGCTCCGCGATGCCCAGCAGTCCCGCGGAGCCGGACATGTTGTCGTAAGCGCCCTGGGACAGGGGAGTAGAATCATAGTGGGCGGTAAAGGCGATATATTCGTCCACCTCTCCCGGCATGTCCAGGACGACGTCGTGAGACCGGCCGGTATACTCCTCCTGCTTCAGCGTAATTTTCGCGGTGGACACGCCCTTACGGATCAGCTCCACCGCATCTTTGGCGTTGATGTTCACGCCGGGAATCCGGTTTCCGTTGTGGACATAGGCGCGCAGCTCCCGCTGGTCAATGTCCCGGTCGGCGTAGTTGACGCTTCCGTCATAGGTGACGAAGCCCACAGCGCCGTTTTCCAGCAGATCGTGATACATCCAGTAGCCCAGGTAGCCGTCGATCATCACGATTTTCCCCCGGCATTTGCTCAGCGCGTAGGGACTGGAATCCCGCAAATAATAAAACGGCGCTTCCACCTCTCCGCTTCCGGCGCACAGATAGCCCTTGCAGGCCACCTCCACGCCGTCCGCCTGAAAAGCCGCCTCCCGCATCGTAGACATCGGCACGTCAAAGGGTACGATCTCGGCTTTCAGCCCAAACTCAGACACCTTGTCCTGCAAATACTGCGCCGTACGCAATTCCTCCGGACTTCCGCCGGTGCGGATATAGGCTGTATCCGCAAAAATCTTCATGATTTGTTCCGCATTCATAGCGTTCCCTCCTTTTTTTTATATAGTAATCCATTTACCCGAAATTTGCAAGCCTTGGACTGCATCAATAGTTTGCTCCACGTTCCAAAGAAACCTTGGGAAGCTCTGAATAAATCGTCTTCAGCCGAGCGGCGGGCCTTTTTCTCTATCCGCGCGGCTTCAAAAGCGGGAAATACATACAGTATTCCGCCGTTCCCGAACTTTGAATTGAGACAAAAATCCTGGCTGAGTCTTCTTGCCAAATTGTGAAGTGCTGCCCTAAGAAAGTCAACTGTCACGGGACTTGTTGATATGCTTTTATGAAGATCTCAGCCCTCTTGACGAAGCGTTCTTGGCGTGATATGGTTGATACATGGAAACAACAAAGGAGTGCATTGCCATGAAATACGAATCCGTACAGCGGGCGCAGAGACTCATTTATCTGACAGAAAAGTACACCAAGCTGTACCACCTGGAAAGCATATGATCAGACGGCTGAATCACGAGACGGTTTTATCCCTCCTGCCCGATCGGAGCCCCTGGGGACATAAGGGGGATTTCGGCAAGCTTCTGCTGCTGTGCGGCAGCAGGGGGTATACGGGGGCGGCGTTCTTCGCCGCCATGGGCGCTCTGCGGTCAGGTGCGGGGCTGGTATTTCTGGGGGTGCCGGAGAGCATTTACGGCATTGAAGCGGTGAAGCTCAACGAGCCGGTGATTTTCCCACTGCCAGACGTAGACGGCAGGCTCAGCGCCGACGCCGTGCCGGAAATTCTTTCGCGGCTTCCCCGGATGGACGCCGTGTTGGTCGGCCCCGGTCTGGGGCAGTCCGAGGGGACGCTGGCGGTGGTCAGGGCGGTGCTGGAAAAAGCGGAATGCCCGGTGGTCGTGGATGCGGACGGCATAAATGTTCTGCGGGCGCATAGAGATTTACTGCGCGGAAGGAAATCGCCCACCATCCTGACGCCCCATGACGGGGAATTTGCCCGTCTTGGCGGCATCATCGGGGAAGACCGCATGGCTGCGGCCACTGCTCTTGCCGACGACCTGGGGTGCGTCGTCCTGTTAAAGGGTCACGAGACCTGCGTCACCGACGGCGTGGACGGTTATATCAACCCCACAGGGAATCCCGGCATGGCCGTCGGGGGCAGCGGGGACGTGCTGGCGGGTGTTATTACGGCGCTGCTGGGGGCGGGATTGCCGCCGCTGGAAGCCGCCGCCTGCGGAGCATGGCTCCACGGGGCGGCGGGAGACCGGTGCGCGGCGGAGCTGGGGCAGTATGGGATGCTGCCCACGGACATGCTCAGCGCCCTTCCGCGACTTATGAAATAAGGCGGGATTTCTTTGAAAAAATTCGCGGCGGCCGTGGCGGTGCTTGTGCTTCTCACCGGGTGTTCCGGCGGGTCGAAGGAGATGCAGCGGGGGCTTGACCTCCGCTCAGAGCTGCTGAAGGCTTCCAAATGCCGGTTTTCCTGCGAGATCACGGCGGACTATTCGGACAAAGTGTACACCTTTTCCATGGACTGCCAGAGCGATTCCCAGGGCAATCTGACCTTTGCCGTCACAGCTCCCGAGACCATCGCGGGCATCACCGGCAAGGTATCCGACGCCGGGGGAAAGCTGACCTTCGACGACACGGCACTGCAATTCGATTTGATGGCGGAGGATCAGGTGACCCCCGTCAGCGCCCCGTGGATACTCATGAAAACCTTGCGAAGCGGCTATATCACCTCCGTCGGGATGGACGGCGGGCGTCTGCGGCTGACCATTGACGACAGCTATGAGGACGACGCGCTCCATCTGGATATCTGGCTGGGGAAGGAGGATCGCCCGGAAAACGCCGAAATTCTCTACAAGGAACGGCGCATTCTGTCATTGAAGGTCACAAATTTTGAAATTGTGTAGCTTTTTGGAAAAACCGTGCATAGGATATTTTACCAGCCCGACCGTATAAATCCGGTCATGGCGTGGGAGAATAGAATCACCGCGTTACATATGGATTCATCCGGTAGCGTGGGTATTGATGCACGGAGAGTGAACACTATGACGGAACCATCAGTCAAGCGGGGCGACATATTCTATGCCGACCTGTCGCCGGTCGTGGGCAGTGAGCAGGGGGGTACCCGGCCTGTTTTGATTGTGCAGAACGACACCGGAAACCGCCATTCCCCCACGGTCATTGCGGCGGCCATCACCAGCCAGACGGGGAAAGCCCGGCTTCCTACCCATATCAACATCGCGGGAGGAAGCGTGGGTCTGAGCAAGGATTCCATCATCCTTCTGGAGCAGATCAGAACCATTGACAAGCGCCGTCTGCGGGAGCACATGGGACATCTGGACGAAAACCAGATGGCGCAGGTGGACGACGCTATTGCCGTCAGCTTCGGCCTTCCCGGCGTCGGACGGGCAACATGATTCATAACGAAGCCCCCTGCGGCATAGAATGCGGCAGGGGGCGTTGCATTTGGAAGAAAATTACGGCGTATATTTCGGAAACCGTCCGGTGGGAAAGGTGCAGGTGACAAGGCAGGGGCTTTACTATCATTTCCTGTGCCGCTGCCAGCTGACCGGAGACGTGATGTGCAGACTCTGGGTGAGCTGCGGAGACAAGCGGGAGAGCCTGGGGCTGGTGGTGCCAGTGGACGGCGGCTTCGGGCTGAATACCTCGCTGCCGGTCAAGCGGCTGGGGGAGGGAGAGCTGACGTTTTCTCTCCTGCCCAAGCATGACAAGCCCGCCGGGAAATTTATCCCCATTTCCCCGGAGGAACCCTTTGCCTACATAGAGCGTCTGAAAAAAAGCTATCTGGTTCGGAAAGGGGAGCAGGTGGGGATCGAGATTTCGGAATGAAAAATGGCAGGAACTTTCTTTCGTTCCTGCCATTTTTACGTTATAGCTCGATTTCCAGCCCCACCGGGCAGTGGTCGGAGCCCAGGATGTCCGAATAAATGGGTGTGGCGGTGATTTTGTCCGCAATGCGGTCGGAGACGAGGAAATAGTCAATGCGCCAACCTGCGTTGTTCGCCCGGGCATTGAACATGTAGCTCCACCAGGTGTAGGCACCGGTGGCGTCCGGATGAAGGCGGCGGAAGGAGTCGGTGAACCCGGCGTCCAGAAGCCGCCCGAAGCTCTCCCGCTCCTCGTCGGAGAAGCCCGCGTTGCCCCGGTTGGAGGCGGGGTTTTTCAGGTCGATTTCCTGATGGGCAACGTTCAGGTCGCCGCAGGCGATGACGGGCTTGCGCTTGTCCAGCTCGCTGAGATAGGCCCGAAAGGCTTCGTCCCACTTTAACCGGTGGTCAATGCGGGCAAGCCCCCGCTGGGCGTTGGGGGTGTAGCAGGTGACGAGGAAAAAACCGGGATATTCCAGCGTAATGAGCCGCCCCTCGGTGTCCAGCTCCGGCTGCCCTAAGCCGTATCCCACGGAGACGGGGGCTTGCTTTGCGAAAATGGCCGTGCCGGAATAGCCCTTTTTCTCGGCATAGTTCCAGTATTGGCTGTAGCCCTCCAGGGGAAGGGTGAGCTGTCCCGCTTGCAGCTTCGTCTCCTGCAAGCAGAAAAAGTCGGCGTCCAGGGCGGTGAAGGCGTCCAGAAAGCCCTTGCCCACACAGGCGCGCAGGCCGTTTGTATTCCAGGAAATGAATTTCATTTGGTTTCCTCCGTTGTGGAAGCGGTGCTGTCGTCAATGAGGGTCAGGCTGTCCCGGCGCATGGTGACGCTCCGGCTGCCGCTGGTGATGACGACCTCGTCCCCGCCGGTGATGGACAGAGTGGTCATGGTCAGGCAGGCACAGGCAAGGGTGAATTCCGTGTCCGTCACGGACTGGGCGGTGTCCGTCAGTTCCAGCGTGACGGTGCCGTTTTCCCGGCTGACCCCAAGAAGCCGCGTACCCCATGGCAGGGGAGAAACCAGCTCGTCGCTGGACGGGCCGATCAGGTACAGGGAGAGAAGATAGCGCAGATCGTTCGCGTGGCCGGAGGCCTCCCGCTGCTCGCTGGAGATCACACCGTCCTCTGCGCCGTACCGGTATTCCCGCCGGGGATAGTAAAAGGTGACGGGGTTCTTCATCAGCTCGCCGGAACAGCCGGGCAGAAACAGGCAAAGACAGAGAAGAAGACAGAAAAACCGCTTCATGACTTATCCACCTCCGTGTCAAAGGCGGGGAAGGTGACGGTAAAGACGGAACCCTTGCCCACCGTGCTGGAAACGGCGATCTCGCCCCGGTTGCGCTGGACGATGGTGCGGACGATGGCAAGTCCCAGCCCGCTGCCGCCGCTTTTCCGGGAACGGGCTTTATCCACCCGGTAAAACCGCTCGAAAATGTGCTCCAACGCGTCCTCGGGGATGCCCATGCCCGTATCGCTGACGGTGAGCACCGCGTTGTCCTCCTGACGGCCAAGATGCACCGTCAGCGTTCCGCCGGGCAGGTTGTATTTGATGCCGTTTTCCATCAGGTTGAAAACGATCTGATACAGGTCGTCCTCCAGAATCAGGACGGGGGTGTCCTCGTCCAGCTCCAGACAGAAGGTCACACCCGACCAGCTGGCGTTCGTCCGAAGCATCTTTGCCACCCGCTGCACCGTGGGCGCCATATAGATGATCTCGCTCTCCTGGGGCTGGGGGGTTTCGGCTCTGGTGAGGGAGAGAAGCTTGGCGGTCATGCGGTTCAGGCGATCGGCCTCGTTGCCGATGTCCGCTACAAATTCCTTTACCGTGTCCATGTCCATGTTGTTCTGCAAAATGGAATCGGTGAGCAGCTTGATGGAGGCGAGGGGCGTTTTCAGCTCGTGGGAGGCGTCGGAGACGAACTGACTGCGCTTGCGCTCGGAGGTTTGCAGCCGCTCCGTCAGGTCGTTGAATTCCTCCCCCAGCACGGTCAGCTCGTCGCTGCCGCCCATGTCCACCTTGTGGGAATAATCTCCCTCCCGGATAATGCGCATGGAGGCCATGATCCGGTTCAGACGCCGGGAAAAGGCGTTGGAAAAGGCGATGGAAAAGGCGGCGACAATGATTTCCAGCATCAGGGTGATGCGAAGCAGGGTCTGCTGCAAGGATTTGATCAGCGCGCCCTGGGTGGTATCGTACTCCGTCATGTATACGCAGCCCACCACGGTGCCATAGTAGACGATGGGGGTCGCCGCACGGGAGTCGGTGATGCCGTCGTGGTACGTCCAGGTAAAGACGTTGTTCCCCTCGGGCGCCTGTTTGCTGACGGTGAGCGCCTGCAAGACCTCCGGAAGCAGGACATAGGTACCCACGGAAGCGCCGCTGCTGTCGTACAGCGCTGCACCGCTGTGGTCGGTGACCACAAGCCGCGTGACCTTCAGGCTTTCCAGCTGGTTGACGATGCCGGTGACGGTGGAGCTGTTCAGCACCTCCAGAGTGGAAATTTCGTCGGAGGCCAGCAGACATTTTTCAATCATGGAGGCTTCCTTGCTCTGGTAGAACAGCTTATGGCTGATGCCGGAGCAGTAGATATTCAGAAAAATCAGCACGACCAGCGTGGTGACCACATAGGTCATGGCGTACCGGAACTGGGTGTTGCCGTAGCCCCGAAAAACGGTTTTTTTATTTGCGGAAATAATAGCCAACGCCCCACTTCGTTAAAATGTATTTCGGTTCCGCCGGATTTTCCTCCAGCTTCTCCCGCAGACGGCGGATATGCACGTCCACGGTGCGGATGTCACTGCGGTATTCGTATGCCCAGATGGTGTCCAGCAGCGCTTCCCGGGAGTAGACCCGGTTGGGATTGCGCATGAGAAATTCGATGACGTCGAATTCCTTGGCGGTCAGATCGGCCAGCTGGCCGTTTCTGTAGGCGTTCCGGGCGTCCAAATCCAGGGTGATGGTGCCGATGGTCAGGCTGTTTCCCGCAGCCTTTTCCTCGGTGCGTCCGGCGCGGCGCAGCAGGGCGCGGATTCTCGCTTTCAGTTCCAGAATGTTGAAGGGCTTCGTCAGGTAATCGTCCGCCCCGTGGTCAAAGCCGATGAGCTTGTCCATGTCGTCGCCTTTGGCGGTGAGCATGATAATGGGTACGTCGGAAAACTCCCGGATTTTGGCGCAGGCGGAAAGCCCGTCCATGTTGGGCATCATCACGTCCAGAACTACCAGGTCCGGGTGCTGAGCCTGCACCGCCTGGACGGCTTCCAGACCGTCGCTGCCGGTGATGACCTCGTAGCCCTCGTTCTGCAAATTGAAGCGAATGCCCTTTACCAGAAGGGCTTCGTCGTCTACCACTAAGATTTTCATTTTCATCCTCCAACTGTGATAAGGTCAAGTATGGCGTCCAATCGCTTTTCCCCGATGCCCTCCACATTCTGTAGCTCCTGGGTGGAAAGAAAGCTGCCGTTTTCCTCCCGGTAGGCGACGATGCGCCCGGCGAGAACCTCCCCGATGCCGGGAAGCGCCGTGAGCTGCTCTGCGTCCGCCCGGTTGATGTCGATGGGGAAGGTGACGGCCACGGTCTCCGGGGTGGTCGGCTCCGGACAGGTGGTCTGGGGCGGGAGCGTCTGCATAGCGGCGGGAACGGACAGCTCCACGCTGCCGTGACTGCCGTTTCTGCCCAGAAAGAAGCCCAGGGTGAAGACGGCAAAAAGAAGGGTTACGGCGACAAGAATGCTGAGCCGCGGTTTTTTCATGGGAATCTGCCTCCCGGATTGACTAGAGGGGGAAAAGCTGTTATAATATCTCTATCATTATACACGACTTTTCACTGCTGGACAAGTCCGGCGAAGAAATATTGAGGGGAAAATATGAAAAAATTGAGATTGTTAAGCTTGCTTCTGTGTGTGGCACTCCTCTGTCAGACGGCGATTCCGGCATCTGCCGCGGAGACCGTCGCGTCTACCCAGGAAACGCAGCCCGTCGAGCAGCAGACTGCCCAGATTCCCTTCGGCCAGGTCTGCATTGAAAACGGCTGCCGCACCCTGAACGGTATGCGCCCTCTGGCGGGAAGCGACAGCCGGCTGGATACGGCGGTGGCGGCCTTCGCCTTTGAGACGAATACCGAGACGGTCATCTACTCCTACAATCCCGACACCAAGCTGCCCACCGGTACCCTTGCCAAGATGGTCACGGCGCTGGTGGCAATCGAAAACAGCAACCTGGACGACATCGTCACCTGCTCGGAAGGCATCCAGTCCAAGGTGCCGGGAAGCAGTCTGAAACTGAGTCCCAACCTGAAAAGCAGCGAGCAGCTGACCGTGAACGATCTGCTTCACGCGCTGCTGATGATCGGCGCCAACGACGCCGCCGTGGCGCTGGCGGAGCATGTGGCGGGTACCACCGAGCGCTTCAAGGAAATGATGAACGCCCGGGTCAAGCAGATGGGCTGCGTCACCACGGAGTTTGGCAACATCTCCGGTCTGGATACGGCAACATCCTACACCACCGCCCGGGAAATGGTGAAGATCACCATGGAAGTGACCAAAAACGAGACTTTCGCGGAGATTTTCAAGACGGCGACCTATAAGATCCCCGCGACAAACTTGGTCGAGAAGGAGCGCCCTCTCACCACGACGAACTATTTGGTCGACAACCACATCGTTCCCCAGTTCATGAGTACCCGCTATACCGGCGGCCTTGCCAGCTACACGGAAAACTCCGGGGCAGGCGTTGCCTGTACCGCGGAATACAACAACATGCGCGTCGTGTTCGTGGTCATGGGCGCTACCCGTAAAACCAACGAGGAAACCGGTACGGTGGAGTCCTACGGTAACTTTGAAGAAGTAACCGAGCTTGCCAATTACGTTTTCAACAACTATAAGGTCAACCGGATAATTTACGACGGCATGGCGGTGAACCAGTGGCCGGTGTCCGGCGGCGAATGCCAGGTGGTGGGACAGTCTTTCACGGATGTGGATACCGTGGTTCCCGCCAGTGTGCAGATGAAAAATTACGTCATGAACTACACCGTGGAGGGCGGCGGCATGACCGCGCCCATCAAGAAGGACGATAAGATCGCCACGATGGAGGTCTGGTATCAGAATTCCTGCGTCACGGAGGTGGAGCTGTACGCCATGGCGGACGTCCGGGCGACGGGGGACACCGGCGTGTCCATCCGCTCCAACGGAGAGAAGGACGGCGTCGGCGGCTCCGGCGTGCTGTCCACCATCGGAACCATCTGCGTGATCGGTCTGGGGCTTGTGGGCGCGTATCTGGCCTTCAATTCCTTTATGCGCTCCCGCATCCGCGCCCAGCGCCGCCGGAGACGGGCAGAACGCAGGAGGAGCCGGTAACGATGCTGAACTGGGACGGACTGAAAAGCGTCTGCGCCGACTGCACCCGCTGCGGCCTGTGCGAGACGAGACATAACGTGGTGTTCGGCGTGGGGAATGAGGACGCGGACGTCATGTTCGTGGGAGAAGGCCCCGGGGAACAGGAGGACTTGAAGGGGCAGCCCTTTGTCGGCCCGGCGGGGAAGTTGCTGGACGACATGCTGTGCATCATCGACCTGAGCCGGGAGACGAACTGCTATATCGCCAACATCGTCAAGTGCCGCCCACCCCACAACCGCGACCCCCTGGAAACGGAGCAGGACGCCTGCATCGGCTATCTGCGCAATCAGGTG
>URBH01000047.1 GCA_900546075.1 uncultured Eubacteriales bacterium
CCATGGCGAGTGTTCTTACAGCATTTGAAAGGCTGTTAAGAACACTCGCTTTTTTTCATACTTCCGCACGATTCCATAGTTTCCGTGAATCTGCACAAATACAGAAAAAGTTCCGGGCTTCACCACTTCTCGAGGAAAAGCCCGGACTTTTTATGGTTTCTACGCTCATTATAGATACAAGTTCAAAAAAGCCTTATTCTATCGCGGTTTGTAGGCATGTCCCAACCGAATTCTATTTCAAAAAAGGATTTTAATTCAATACTACGATTACTTGAAGTATTTGATATTGGTGCTTATAAAATCAATAAATCTATCTTTGTTCTCTTGTGACAGTCCACTCACTTCCATGAGACTTTTTATATACTGATACTCTGTATTATGTCTGTAATTGCCTTTAAGAACATCAATACTCACACCTAACGCACACGCGATACTGTCCATAGTGGGAAAACTTGGCATACTTTCGCCACGCTCTATCTTCCCTAAAAAGTTCTCAGTTATCCCAACCATTTCAGCCAATCTATCTATAGTCAATAGCTGCCTTTTGCGCTCTGTTCTGATGTTTTCGCCTATAATCTTCATATCAAGCATTTCATACCATCCCCTTATGTTTATTTTATAGGGAATGGTACTAATTTATAAGTTCCTAATAGTCCTTTTAATATTGACAATTAGGAACTGATATGCTACTATTAAAAAGTAAAAAAACAAACAGAGAGGATGTTGCCCAGTGGAAAAATTACTCGCGCTGCTTAACAAACTATCAAAGACACTGCAAGCAAAAGGAAACCATGTTGAAGATGGAAGCAATCCAGCAGAGCCCGAAAACACCGCTGAAATTGTGGATAAGCCCCAAAAGAAATTATCAAAAAAGAAATTAGGTGTTATAGGTGCTGCTGTTGCAATAGTTGCTATCGTTATTGTAATTCTTTTAATCCCATCCAAGTTTGATAGAGTTAAAAACGAATGTGTTCATATTGCTGGTTCTGTTGCTTCTGGTAACAACTATTTTACACTTGAAACGATACCAGATACTTGGGACAATATGGATCCGACTGTTAGGGCACTCATGCTGCCCAGCCATCAAGAGGGCGTTCTGGAAGCCGTCAAATACGCAAATAAAGAATTGGGCTTTCCCGGTTCCGTATATTCAGATATGATGAACACATCTGCTTTGATGGGACGCCAAGTCGAAGAAAATGACAAATATAAGGTTTCTTGGACATATCATCCTGATGATGGTTTGACAGTTACATATACAAAGAAATAATCAAGACTGAGGGCTATTACAGCCCCCAGTCTTTTGCTCTCCTATTTCAAGCTTTAAGGCAGCCTAGATTTCAGGTAGCCGTCATTTTTCACAATAGGTAAAAAAGTTCCCCTTTTACCATGTTTTAGCGGTAAAAGGGGCTTTTTTCTTGGCGGAGAAGGAGGGATTTGAACCCTCGATACCCTTTTGGGGTATACACGATTTCCAATCGTGCGCGCTCGGCCAGCTACGCGACTTCTCCATCACGGTGCTCTCTGTCCAGCCCGGTTATAATACTACAGGAAACCCGATTTGTCAAGCGTAAATTTCCCTTTTTCGGGAATTCCTGCCCCGCCGGTTTTCGGCGGGGCAGTGAAATTCATTTAAGCCCGTAGATGCCTGCGCTTACCGGGGGCAGCGTGACTGTCTCTCCCTTCTGCGCGGCCTCGCCGCCGAAGGTGTACAGCGTGCCGCCCAGCGTCCCGTCAAGCCGGAAGGACACTTCCTCCCGGTAGGGATTGATGGCGACCAGCAGCGTTTCCTCCTCGTTTCCGCGCTTGTAAACCAGCGGCCGCTTCGGCGCGCCGTCGCTGACGAAGGTGATCCCGCCCCGGCTTTGCAGGGCACTGTGCGCCTGCCGCAGTTTGATCAGGCAGCGAACGTGATTCAGCAGAGACTCCCCATCATCCAGCTGCCCCGCAACCGTGGGGCGGTCAGACGCAGGGTCTTGCTGAATGTAAATCTTATCTGTGGGCGCGGCACTGAAGCCTGCGTTTACCCCGCCGTCCCACTGCATGGGACTGCGGGCGCCGGTGCGCTCATAGCCGCCCTCCACGCTGGTCAGCCCTTCCACATAGCGCATGCCGATCTCGTCGCCGTAGTAAATGAACGGCGCGCCGGGCATTGTCAGAAGAAACGCAAAGGCCAGCTTCTTCTCGTCTCCCTCAACGTGCTTTGCAAGGCGGGTCATGTCGTGGTTGCCGGAGGGAATGCAGATCAGGCCGTCCTTCCCTGCCCGCTCCCGGCTCTCCAGATACTTTTCCACAAAGGCCGAAGCGTCGCCCACGCCCCGGTCGGAGAAATAAGGCTCCTCGCACCGGAACAGGTCGTTATAATGAGAGGGGCCGAACTGGAGCAGGAAATCCATATGGAAGCCCCCGCGCAGGGACTTTTCCGGATTGCCCCACTCGGAGACCATGGCCGCCTCCGGGAATTCCTTATCCAGAAACGCGCGGACTTTTTGCCACAGAGCGATGGTGCCCAGGCTGTCCGGGTCGTTTTTCACCAGACTGGCCGCCATATCCACCCGGAAGCCGTCGCATCCCAGTCCAAGCCAGAAGCGCATCACGTCCATCATGGCGTTCAGCGTGGCCTTGGGGTCTTCGTCGTCGGGAGACTGCTGCCACGGGCGGGTGCGGTTATAGTAGCCGTAATTCAACGCGGGCTGACAGGTGAAGAAATTGATGGCGCAGGAGCCGTCCCGCTGGGAAATGCCCCGCAGACAGCCCATATTTTCCGGCGCTTCCCAGACGCTGTCCGTCCACACGTAGCGGTCAGTGTAAACGTTCCGCTCCGCCTTCATGGACTCCCGGAACCACTCATGCTCCACGGAGGTATGCCCCGGCACCAAGTCCAGCAGCACATGCATTCCCCGCTTGTGTGCTTCGGCAAACAGGCGCTTCAAGTCCTCGTTCGTGCCGTACCGGGGCGCGACGCGGTAATAATCCGCCACATCGTACCCCGCGTCGCCGAAGGGCGACAGGAAGCAGGGATTGATCCACAGCGCGTTGCAGCCCAGCTCCCGGATATAGTCCAGCTTATTGATGATCCCCTGAAAGTCGCCAATACCGTCGGCGTTGGTATCAAGGAACGACTGGGGGTAAATTTCGTAAAATACAGCATTATCCAACCATTTTGGCATAAGAAAGGCTCCTTTCTATCTGTCTGGTGGAATCATACAACCACGCGCGGGCAATGTCAAGACCGATTTGCGGAAAGTGTATTGCCGTCACGTAAGCGCCAGCGTCCCCGTTACCCGAAGAATTTCGTAAGAGGTCAGGCAGTAAAAATCTCCCTCCGCCGCACCGGTCATGACGTTTTTGTTCAGGACGGCTCTGTTGTATACATCGGCACCGTAAGCGTCCCGCCCCTTGAGCCTGTAGAGCGAATAGCAATTTCTCATCTCCGTGACGGGGCTGCGAGTCTCGTCCGCCTTGACAAACTCTCTTTGCCACGTTCTGTTTTCCACGTCAGCCGTGATGTGATATTCGTCCAGGAAACATTTGATTTCAAAGGTGACGGAGCTTTTTTCTTCCACCAATCGGCTTGCGTATTCGTCCTTCAGGACAAGATAGGCGCAGTTGGTAAGCTTATCCAGCTCCTGAAAGGCGTTCAGCTCCCATACATCTTCGTCGTATTCCTCAAAATAATCCTGCCAGTTGTCCATGGTGATCTCAATGGTCTCGTTCACCGGCTTCGTTTCGATTTTCGCGGGCGGATCGATCGTCGCCGGTGTCATCAGCATCTCTTCCTCCGGAGAAGTCTTTTCGCCGCAGGCGGAAAGAGACAGGCACAGTACCGCCGCCAGAAGCAGCGCGATCCATTTTTTCATTTTCTCATACCTCATTTCTGTAGATTGCGACCATTGTAGCACCTGTTCCCTTCCCTGTCAACTCCGGCGGTCATTGGGTCACGCATTCCTCCGCCGCGTGCGCCCTGCGGAGCAGAGCGTTCACCCCAAAGCTGAGCAGCAGCATTCCAGCCGCCACGCAGACCCAGCCGAAGCCCAGCCGGTACAGCGGCAGCCTGTGCAGCAGCTGCCCCAAAGCGCCCAGCGGCAGTCCCGCGTCACCCAGTGCAAAGGCAATGCTCACCGCGGCGGTTCCCGCCACCGTCATGGGATAGGCAAACCGGTTCCCCTTCCACAGATCGTGGCTCAGTCCCAGCAGAATCAGCACAATAGACACGGGATAAATGGCGTTCAGGATGGGGATGGAAATGCTCAGAATCATGCTCAGCCCCAGATTGCACACCAGAAACGAGAAAAACGTGATGATATACACCCACGCCCGATAGGAGATTTTCCGGAAAAGGGTGGAAAAATACTGGGAAATGGAGTTGATCAGTCCAACGCAGGTAGTCAGGCAGGCCAGCGTGAAGATGGCCGCCAGCAGCACCGCACCGGTGCCGCCAAACACCTGATAGACGATGCACCGCAGCGTCCACGCGCCGTTCTCCTGAACCGGGTAAACGCCGGAGCTGCACATGCCCATGTAGGACAGCATTGCATACACCACTGCCAGAATCGACCCGGCCAGCACGCCCGCCAGAACCGTGTAGCGCATTTTGTCTTTCTTCTCCGTCAGGCCGAACGTCCCCAGGGTCGTGGAGATTACCAGCCCAAAATTCAGGGCGGCAATGGTGTCCATGGTGTTATAGCCCTCGGTGAAGCCCTTGAGCAGCGCCGCCTCCCGGTATCCCTCCTGCGCCGCCGCGACGACAGTCTCCCCCCGGAACAGGAAGCTGACGAACAGCAGCGTCAGCAGTGCCAGCAGCGCCGGGGTAAGTCCCCGGCCGATCCGATCGACCAGCTTCCCGGGGTTCAGGCACAGCCACAGGGCGATCAGAAAGAAGCCCAAAGAATAGGCCGCCATCCACAGCACCGGATTGCTCCCCTCCGGCAGGTAGGGCGCCACCGCCATTTCAAAAGGAACGGAAGCGGCTCTGGGAATTCCCAGTCCCGGTCCGATGGACAGGTAGATCAGCACGGCAAACACCAGGGCAAAGCGCGGCCCCACCTGCCTGCCCAGCTTTTCCAGCCCGTCAAACCGCGCGACCACCACCACGCCAAGCACCGGCAGAACCACCGCCGTTACAAGAAACCCGATCATGGCCGGCAGGGTTTTCTCCCCGGCGTTCTGCCCCAGAAACGGCGGAAAAATCAGATTTCCCGCCCCAAAAAACAGGGCAAACAGCATAACGCTGACCACCAGCAGACTCTTTTTACTCAGTTTCATTTCCCGTACCTCTTTTTTTGAATTGAATATAAAAAATGACCCGTCTCAAATTTCTTTGAGACGAGTCATAAAATACCCGCGGTACCACTCAAATTGTGCGCGTAAACGCACCTCTTTCAGGCTCCAACAAGCCCTAGACACTTACGCAGTCCACGCGGGAGACCCTACTTGCATGGCTTTGGGGAACTCCAGCTCGGAAGGGATGGGATTTTGAAGGCAGTCCACCGGGCTTCCACCCTCCCCGGCTCTCTATCGGCTGTACGATCAAATCCGTCTTCGTCATCGCTTTTCTATTCGATTGCCATCATTCTACACGCAAAGGCCGGTTCTGTCAATAGCCGATTTTCCAAATTCCGGAAGACGGCGTGTTCGGTTAAACAGTCTATCTTTGCAAACGGAACTTTTAACATCCTTTTTTATCGGCAAAGCCTCTTTCTTTCCTGCCATTCCCCATTTTATCGCCGATTTTAACGGCGGCACATATTTCTTAACCAAATCCTTGCCATAGCCATGCTATAATGGACGGCAAACCCTATGCGGTTCATTTTGTGATAACGGAAGGAGGAAAAACCGTGGAATCCGACAGTAGCGACGGTGCTGACAATTGCTCCCCAATTCCCTGTTCCTATATGGCTCATCTTCGCCCGCTCCTGCGATACAGAGTATAGGCGAATGTCTTGTCCGACAATATATGAACAGAAAAAGGAGTTTTGTATGAATCACATTGGAAGCATTTTCGCAATGGCAGTCTGTCTTGCCATGTCTGCCTATTTCAGCGCAACGGAAACGGCATTCTCTTCTTTGAATAAAACCAGGCTGAAGGTTCTCGCCGACAACGGAAACAAGCGGGCGGCGCTGGCCCTTAAGCTTTCCGAGAATTACGACCGGCTGATCTCTACCATCCTAATTGGCAACAACATCGTAAACATTACCATAGCATCCATCGGTACGCTTTTGTTCGTGGCACTTTACGGCGATATCGGCGCGACGATCTCCACCGTGGTCGTGACCCTCGTCGTCCTGCTCTTTGGTGAAATCACACCCAAGAGCATTGCAAAGGACACCCCGGAGCGTTTCGCCATGTTCAGTGCGCCGTTCATCCGCCTGTGGATATGGGCGCTGACGCCGCTGAATTTTCTCTTCACTCAGTGCAAGAAGTTGATTTCCCGCTTCATCAAGACGGACGGCAACGCCAAAATGTCCCATGAAGAGCTGCTTCTTTTCATGGAGGACGTGGAGCATGACGGCGGCATTGATGAGAACGAGGGTGAGCTTCTGCGAAACGCCCTGGAATTCGGCGACCTGACGGCGGCGGAAATTCTGACCCATCGCATCGAGCTGGAAGCCGTGGACATCCATGAGAGCCACGAGGAGATCGCAAAGGCCTTCACCCAGTCCCGGTTCTCCCGGCTGCTTGTCTACCGGGATACCATTGATCAGGTCGTGGGCGTTCTCCACCAGAAGGATTTCTACATCAACGGAAAAATGACCGATCAGCCCATCTCCCAGATCATGACGGAGCCGCTGTTCGTCTATCAGCACACCAAAATCCGGGACATTCTGAAGATGCTTCAGCACCAGAAATCCCACATTGCGGTCGTGGTCGATGATTTCGGCGGCACGCTGGGAATCGTCACGATGGAGGACATTCTGGAGGAGCTGGTGGGCGAGATCTGGGATGAACACGACGAGGTCGAGGAGGATTTCGAAAAGCTTGGAGAAAACCTCTACCGGGTCGATTGCTCCGTCAGTCTGGAGGACTTCATGGAGTTCTTCGACGTGGAACTGAAATCCGACAGCGTTTCCGTGGGCGGCTGGGTCATGGAGCAGCTGAACAAGGTGCCGGTCAAGGGTGAGTCCTTCACCACGAAGCGTCTGGAAATCACCGTTTCCGAGCTGGACGCCCACAGGGTATCCTCCATTACGGTCAAGCAGCTGGATGAATCCCCCGCCAACTGCGCTTCTACATAAATTGATGAAAAGCGCCGGAATCTTCGTGATTCCGGCGCTTTTTCCTGTTTTGAATTTGAAAAAGCGCACATGGGTTGGCATTTTCTGAATATCAGGTATGCTGTCCTTAATTTAATAATAAAAGAACCGTCAATGCGACGCGCATAGAAGGGCTTTTAAGTATTTTTATACTGTATTAAAGAAAACGATGCGGCAAAATCCATGTATGAAGGTCTGCGCCTTTCCCGCATCAGAGAAGCAGACGTAAGCAAAAATGCTATGGAATACAATCTGTGAATTCCCCAGATACCGATTGCACTAAAGCGCACGGACGGTTTCGTCCGTGCGCTTTTGCCATTCTCAGTCATTGGTAGCAATAAAGGTAATATCCTTTCCGTCAGTAAGCTGTTAATATAAACCGACAAGAGAAAAATGCCGTGAAATTCATACGAATTTCACGGCATTCTGGTCCGAGTGTCGAGATTCGAACTCGAGGCCTCTTGAACCCCATTCAAGCGCGATACCAAACTTCGCCACACCCGGATTTTTGATTGCGTCTCTCGACTGCCTGAATATATTAGCACACCTTCTCGAAAAATGCAACCATTATTTTTCCTTTTTTTATTATTTTTTCGCGGTGACGTTTGAGCACCTCATTGCGCCGGTTTCCAAAAGTATAGACCTGTACCGGACAGGCACAGCTTTTCCGGGTTTTCCTTTGACCGTGCTTCTGCTGACAGGGTTATCAGGCTCCTGGTCGCCGAAACCACATGCACCTTTACCAGCACCTCCGTCCCCGGGATCAGGGGGCGATGGTAGTTCACGCTGAGCTGCACGGTGGGCGCGATCCCGGCTACTGTTTTCAGGCAGTAGGGAATCAGTCCCATTGCCTGATCCAGTACCGTCGCGCCGAGACCGCCGTGGAGTGTCCCCGCGGGGTTGCGCATCCAGTCCTCCGTCCGGCAGGTGAGCCAATAGTCCCCCGCTTCCGGGTCGCAGTCCAGCAGTTCAAAATGCAGCATGTCCCCGATGGAGCCGGGAGCCAACTCGCTGACCTGGGCAATCCGGCGGCGCAGGAGCACCCCGGTCTCACTCGCCGCGCTCACTGGTGATCACTTTGCCGATGTTCCACAGGTGGATGACCTTCCGCTCGGCTTCGGCCTTCTCATCCTCGTCCTCGTACTCCACATACACGGTATGGGCGCTGCAATCAGCGCACTCCACCTGTACGTTCCAGCCGCCCTCGTGCATGAGCAGACCCGCGCCCCGGCAGATGGGGCATTCTTCCAAAATATATTCTTCCATTTGATGTTACTCCTTATCTGAAAATGGTTTCATTGGTATCATAAATTTCCACCCGGCCGTACCGGATAAAATCCGGCGCGAGGTTGGGAAGATATTGGTTTACGGCGGCGCCCAGCAGCATGGGATTCAGGGATGGATTCTGGCAGCAGACCCGCGCCTCAAGCTTTACAACGTTGCCCGACACCGGTGCGGCAGAAATCTTTCGTATCATGGGGATGATATTCTGCTCCACCACGCCTTTTTTACCCTTTTTTTCCACGGTCACTTCCTCACGGGAAAACAGGGCTTCGATCTGCTCCGCCGCGTTCTGCGGCACGCCCGCGTCGTACTCCAACAGCACGGCGCAGTCGAGATACGCCAGATTCTTGATTTTTCCGCCGCCGGCGTACACCGAGAGGACGTGTACGCCCTCCACAAGCGCCTGATTCAGCCGGGTGCAGATTTCGTCGCACGAAAATGCGTCCGTTTCCAGCTCAAAATCCAGTAGCTCGCACCGGCTTTCCACGCCCAGGCTCAGGGGCAGGGCGATGGACACCGAGGGGCGGGGGTTGAAGCCTTGGGTATGGGTCAGTGGCAGTCCCGCCCGCTTGAATGATCGCTGGAACAGCCGCATCAGGTCGAGGTGGGAGAGATACACGGCGTTGCCCGTTTTCTGAAACAGCGCTCTAAGCATCGCACGGCACCTCCCGCAGCAGTCTTTCCGCACCGCAGCCCGCGCAGCCGTGGCGGCAGTCCGGGGTGATTTTCGCTTCGTAGGCGCGTTTTCGTTCCAGCTTCAGGAATTTCTTTGTCACGCCCACGTCGATGGTGTCCCAGGGCAGCAGCTCGTCCTCGCCGTAGCCCCGGACGGTGTAAAAGTCTCCGTCCATGCCGCATTTCCGGAAGGCGTCCTGCCATTTGGCGTAGTCGAAATATTCGTCCCAGCCATCCAGCCGTGCGCCGTTTTTCACGGCTTCCTCGATCACTGCACCCAGCCGCCGGTCGCCCCGGGCAAAGACCGCTTCCAGCTGGCTCAAATCCGGCGCGTGATAGTCGTATTCGATGGACTTGGAATAGAAGTGGGATTTCAGCAGACGGCAGCGGCGCAGGTATTCCTGGGGCGTAATCTGCTGTTCCCACTGGAAGGGCGTGTGGGGCTTGGGGACGAAGTACGCCGTGGCGACATGCACCCGCAGCCCCCGCTTCTTGTTCATGGCCTGTTCCTTCCAGGTCAGAATCACCTTGTATACCAGCTCCGCGATACCGAGAACGTCCTCGTCCGTTTCCGTTGGCAGTCCCAGCATGAAATAGAGCTTGACGTTGTTCCAGCCGCCGGAGAAGGCATTGGCGCAGGTCGTCAGAATTTCATCCTCGGTCAGATTCTTGTTGATGACGTCCCGCAAGCGCTGGGTTCCGGCCTCCGGGGCGAAGGTCAGGCTGCTTTTTCGGCCGCCGGCCTGAAGGCGTTCCATCAGGTCCCGGGAGAAGTTGTCCGCCCGGAGGGAGGGTACGGAAAGGTTGATCCGGTTCTCCGCACAGTAGGGAATCAGCTCGTCCGTCAGCTCTTTCAGCCCCCGGTAATCGGAGGTGGACAGGCTGGAAATGGTGATCTCGTTGTTTCCGGAGGCGCGCAGAGTCTCCACTGCCTGACGGTACAGCACCTCCGGGCTTTTCTTTCGCACCGGGCGGCAGGAAAAGCCCGCCTGACAGAACCGGCAGCCCCGGATGCAGCCCCGGAACACCTCCAGATTTGCCCGGTCATGGACAATTTCGGTGGAGGGAACGATCATTTTTGTGGGGAAATAAGCATTGTCCAGGTCTTCGATGATGCGCTTTGTTACCCTCTCGGGCGCACCCTCCAGCGGCACGATGGCGGCAAGGGTCCCGTCATCGTTATATTCGTGGCGGTAGAAGCCGGGAACGTACACGCCGGGAATTTTTGCCACTTCATGGAGGAAGGCATCCTTGCTCCAACCCTCGGCCTTTGCCCGGTCGTAGAGCTGCAAGATCTCCACGGTGATGTCCTCGCCCTCGCCCAGAGAGAAAAAGTCGATAAAATCCGCCAGCGGCTCCGGGTTGAAGGCACAGACGCCCCCGGCGAACACGATGTTTTTCAGCCCATCCCGGTCTTTGGAGCGGAGGGGAACCCCGGCAAGGTTCAGCATATTCAATATATTGGAGTACGCCATTTCGTAGCCGATGGTAAAGGCAATCATGTCGAACTCCCGGACGGGAGTCTGGCTTTCCAGCGCCCACAGGGGCAGAGCATTGTCCCGCATGGCCTGCTCCATGTCCCCCCAGGGGGCGAACACGCGCTCGCACCATACGCCATCCATTTGGTTCATAACGCCGTAGAGGATACGCATTCCTAAGTTGGACATGCCGATCTCATAGGTGTCCGGGAAGCAGAAGGCCACGCGCACCCGGACGTCCTTCAAATCCTTTTTGATCTCGCCCCATTCTCCGCCGGTATAACGTGCCGGTTTCTGCACGGTGGGGAGAATGCGCTGCATCCGTTCGGTCATAGTGATACCTCATTAAAAAGTTCTCCGCCTATTGTACCCCGAACCGTGTCAGTTTGCAAGGTCTTTTTCGCAGGAATGCTTTGGCTGTCAGCAAAGCTGCCGCCGTCAGGGGCAGCATTCCCAGCTTCCAGTAAAATGTGGCCGTCAGTGCGAGAGCGCCCAATATCCCCAGTGTTCCCCATTCTGTCCAAACAGCAATGCGATTCGCCCATTTCGGGCAAAAAAGCACCAGAGCGCAGCGCAGCGCCCGCCCGCCGTCCAGAGGGAACACCGGCAGCAGATTGAAAGCCCCCTGCACCAGTGCGCAGACCGCCACCCGTGGGAATATCCGGAAAGTAAGCACCAGCAGCAGACTTCCTGCGGGACCGGCCAGAGCGCAGACCAGCTCTTTGCCGCTGCTCAAGGGTTCCGTCTCCATCACCGCCCCGCCTGCGCCGATGCGAACGCCCCAGATCCGCCCGCCAAGGAGGAGAATAGCCGCCCCGTGGCACAGCTCATGGAACGCCGCCGCTGCCAGCGCGGACAGGAGCCAGTTCAGAGGCAGTGTCAGCAGCAGAAACGCGCCCATCACGCAGGCGGAAACGTCAACCCGGACAAAGTCCCGCATTCGCAAAAATCTCCCGGCAGAAGTTCTCCACCGCGCTGCCCACCGGCGCCCCGGCGTGCAGCTCCCGGGTCAGCTCTGCCCATGCGGCCGCCGTCACCGCGCTGTCGCCTGGAAGAAGCATATTCCTGAGCACCTGCGCCCCTCTCGGCCAGAATCCGCCGGCGATCAGCAGAAAGATCAGGAAGCAGACCGCCGTCAGCAGCAAGGCTCTGTCCCTTCTTTGCCGAATCTGCTTTCTTTTGATTCCGGAAGAAGCATATTCCACCCGGTAACTCATGGAAATCACCTCGGGAGAGTGTATGAACGCGGCGTGATAAAAATACGGACAGGCGGAAAAAGCGGCGGTTGGCACTTGACAATGGGGAAATTATTCATTATAATACCAGAGTTAACGGGGTGTGGCGAAGCTTGGTATCGCGCTTGGTTCGGGTCCAAGAGGCCTCGGGTTCGAATCCCGACACTCCGACCAAGGGTAGATTCTTATGGAATCTACCCTTTTCTTATATGCAAAATGCCGAATTTTCAAATTCAGCATTTTTGTTGCATACAAACATGCAACTTTTTTCCTATGGGTGCCTGTATGTAGAAGGACTTGTTCCTTACTACATACAGGAGGTTTCGTATGACTGAAGAAAACTACAATTATCGCACCAGTCAATCCTTGCTCCGTAATCAGTTTCCGGGTAAAGGGAAACTGCAAATTCCAATTATTCCAAAATTCGTGGAAAGGCTGGGTGATTTTGACGATCTTTTATTGATCGGTTTCGACAAGACTCATCTGGAAGATCAAAATCATCTTGACCGTATGGTTCATTTCTTCCTGTATGACTATCGCTTTGAACGAGTCTGGAAGAATCCGGACAGCGATATCGAAAAACTCTCCCGGTACCGTGCGGTACTGTCTCCGGATTTCAGCATGTATCTGGAAATGGCAACTGTTATGCAGCTTTACAATGTATTTCGTAATCGCTGGTGCGGCGCATACTGGGCATCGAAGGGAATCCGTGTTGTTCCCACGGTAAACTGGGGCGATGAATCCACATTTGACTTTTGCTTTGAGGGGATCGAAAAAGGTAGTGTTGTTGCGGTCTCCACCTATATGGCATCTGAGCATGATAACCGCTGCGACCAGAAAGAATGGTTCATGGCCGGCTATAATGAAATGCTTCGGCGTATTGAGCCGGAGAAAATTATTTGTTATAACACACCGTTTCCTGAAATGCAGGGAGACATCGTGTACGTGGATTTTGAGCGCAGCTCGTGGAAATATATGAGCTATGAGAGAAATTATAAGGCAAAAGATCTCGACGCTTTCAAAATCGGCGAGACATATCGTCCCGAACGTGATACAATAAAGCCATACTTGATCGGCGGCGCTTATAAGGGCGGCGGCAGCGCTTATGGTGGAAAGTGGCGTCCAAACCCAAACAAACCGCAAGATCAGCGATTTTTAGGTAAACCGGGAGAAATAAAGACAACATATAAGAACGGGTACCGTGTTGACACCAAGATCGGTGAGGATGGGCGTGCAGTAACAGAACGGCACTATACAGATCATAAGCAACCATGGGCACATACCAATCCGCACGATCATCCAATTCATTGGAATAATCCTGCGGGATATCCCGACCCACAGCCTGCAATCAATTATCCGAATGGAGCACCAGAGTTTAAGCAATGGCGGGAGGCCTGCAATATGATAAAAAACACAGTTTCTCCAGATAACCCTTCAGAGCAGAATCGTTTTGTCAGCATCAGCGACTTCAAAACATGTATGAAATGGCATGGAGAGGTCGAATTCATGTGGAACGAAAATCTATATAGCATTACGCCTCGCAGCAACGGAAGAATCAGTATTTCCATGGCATACCGCGAAGATACTGAAAAACTCTGTGATACCTCTGATGAAGTCCTTGAATATATGGTTGGCTCTGACCGCCTGCGTGATGTGATTACGCAGGTCACTGTGCTTGACCGTTCAATTTAGGATGAATACCTCTTGCTGACCACCAGCAAACCGTTGATATATCTGCGTTTTCCGAAATCCTATAATTACACTCCGACCAAATAAGGAAAACGCTGAAATCTCTAAAGGATTTCGGCGTTTTCCTTTTCCGTGGCTCTGCGCTTGGTTTTACTCTGCAATTTGGAATTACCAGAAAAGGACGACGGTAAATTACCGCCGTCCTTTTTTTCATCCCCAGTTGGATTATATCGAGACAACTATACGGTAAAAGGACAGATTTTGCTTTATTTCCGAACTTTATAGGAAGTTTTGAAAGTAATTCTCCGAAACGTCCCTTTTCCGGCGTGATATGGGCAGAAAACGAAAAGAGGTGCAGAAATGACAAAGGAGCAATTCTATACATACCAGCAGCAAACTGGCAGGCATCCGGCGAGAGCATCAAAAGCAGATTTTTGCCCGAATAAGCTCTTGCAAATACCCGAATTGTCTGGTAAAATTACTGTGTGTAAGTAAAAATAGGAATCGAGGCGATCGATCAAAACAACAAAGGAGGCATTTGCACATGAAGGGAAGAATCATCGTATCAACGCTCCTTGCGCTGCTGCTTTTCGTCAGCTTGCCCATGTCGGCGCTGGCGGCGACTTGGGACATTGGCAACGGCGACATCACCGTAAACGCCGGAAGCGGCGGGCAGACGGTCACCCAGGGGTCGCAGGTCGATGTCCCGGACAGCGCCCCCGTCATTACGGGAAGCTCCACGGGAAACACCGTCACTATCAACGCGGAGAAGGATCAGACCGCAAACGTCACCCTCTCCGGCGTGAACATCGACGTGAGCGGTGCGGGCAAGGCCGCCGTTTCCACCACCGGCGAGGGCAATGTGAACATCGAGCTGAACGGAAGCAACGCGCTTAAGAGCGGTCACTCTCATGCCGGCCTGGAAAAGAACAACGACGGTAATCTGACCATTCAGGACAAGGATAAAGACGGCTCCCTGAACGCCAAGGGCGGTCAGGACGGCGCAGGCATCGGCGGAGGAAGCAGCGGCGCTGGCAGCGACATCACCATCACCGGCGGCAAGGTCACGGCGCGGGGCGGGAATTATGGTGCTGGCATCGGTGGCGGTGCTTACGGTAACGGCAGCGACATCACTGTCACCGGCGGCGAAGTCACCGCAAATAGCGGCAACTACGGTGCCGGTATCGGCGGCGGAGGTTGGGGCAATGGCAATAACATCACCATCTCTGGCGGCAAGGTCACTGCCACCGGCGGCATGTTCGCTGCGGGTATCGGCGGCGGAATGCATCGGGATGGAAATGACATCACGATCTCCGGCGGCGAGGTCAGTGCCGCCGGAGGCAAGTGCGGCGCAGGTATTGGCGGCGGCCTTGATGCACGCGGCAGCGGAGACGTCACGGTTTCCGGCGATGCGAAGCTGAAGGTGCGGGGCGGCAAGGCAGACAGCGACGGACAGGGAGCCCCTATCGGCAATGGCGGCGTACGTGACCAAAACGGTCCGGTGAACGGCACAGAGGTCGAGCCGGATATTTGCGCGCTGAACCCCGGCGGAAAAATCGAATATTACGCCCCCGGCAGTGCCATGTCGGGTGCTCCCACCAAAACGGTCACCAATCCCACCGGAGACTATATATGGGACGGCGGCAGGGTGACGAAGCCCGCCACCTGCACGGAAAAGGGAGTTAGGACTTACACCTGTACCGGCTCCACCCATACAAGAACCGAGGATATCCCCGCCCTGAACCACAGCTTTGCAGGGCAGACGTATGTTTCCAACAACGATGCCACCTGCCAGCAGGACGGCACCAAGACGGCAAAGTGCGTGCGCTACGGCACAGGCGGCTGCACGGAAAAAGATACGGTTGTGGATACCGGAAGTATGCTGGGTCATAGCTTTGACGAGGAGGCGTATGTTTCTGACAACAATGCCACCTGCGAACAGGACGGAACCAAAACGGCAAAGTGTGTCCGCTACGGCACAGGTGGATGCACGGAAACGAACACAGTAACGGACACGGGCAGCAAGCTGGGGCATCTCTTTGAGAACTATGTTTCCAACAACGATGCGACCTATGCGCGCGACGGCACGAAAACCGCAAAGTGTGTGCGGTATGACCAGTGCGGGGAAACCCACACCGTACCGGATGAGGGAAGCCGGTTAATAGCCCCCCTCTACCGCGTGACCGACAGGGACGGCAGGGACATCGCCTACACGGCGGAGCAAACGGGCGGCGTGCTGACCGTCACCGTTGACGAGGACTTCGCCATTCTCACGGGCAAGCTCAGTGGCCTTCGCACCCTCAAGTCGCAGGGCGTGGAGAAAATCGTCTTTGTCACCAGGGGCGCAGCGTCCGCGTTCCTGCTCTCCGATTTGCTGAGCAAGGGCGAAAGCGGCGAAGCCTACCGCCTAACCCACGACACCAAGGCCGTCACCTTCACCCTGGGCGAAAGCACGGCAGACGTGAGCGCCATTCTCGCGGAACCGTAAGGGAAATCTCCAAATCCATACAAACGGGCAGGCACAATCAGTGCCTGCCCGCCTTGTCTGCCAACCGTCGCGACTATCACTGGGAAAAACAGGAAATCCGAACCCCTGACCGATTGCGGTCTGAGGTTCGGATTTCTTATGTTTGGCAAATGACTCTAATTTTGATAGAAACCCGTTAAGGGGGTGCATTTTTGATTTTAGGGGGGTGCAGTTCTTTGCCAAAGGAAGAGGAGCGCCTTCATGAAATAATGTGTT
>URBH01000048.1 GCA_900546075.1 uncultured Eubacteriales bacterium
GCAATCCTGCGGCCTAATAAAACGCTTTTCAGCGTTTTATTAAAAACTCGTATAAGACAGCAGATGGGGAGAAATGCCCGGCTGCTGTCAGTATTTGCAGGGGACAGAAGTCGAAACAAAGCCGAGGCACTGTTTAACCTGATAAAAATGTACCGTCCCAGACCGTATTGCTGCACGGCCTGGGACGGCTCCTTTTTCTGTACGCTTTTTTGCCCCTATGGGGAATATCTTACGTTCCAATTGGGTAGGATGATTCCAAATCCCCTACGATGGTGCCGGGTTCTCCGGTGAAGGCTGAGAGTACCTCCACCGGAATCCTGTACTCCCGGGCAAGCTCTACACTGCGGTCGTGGAGCACCTGGGCGCCGTTTTCGATCAGGGTCATCATTTTGGTGTAGCTGATCTGCCCGAAGCGGGTGGCGTCGGAATAGATTCTGGGGTCCCGGTCATAGACGCCGTCCACGTCCGTGAAGATCTGACAGCGGTCGGCCTTCAGCCAGGCCGCAAGGGCAACCGCCGTGGTGTCCGAGCCGCCGCGTCCCAATGTGGTGATGTCCCCCTCGGGGTCGACCCCCTGAAAGCCCGCCACCACCACGATCTTCCCCCCGTCCAGCTCCCGGCGGATGCGGGAAACGTCGACAGCCTGTATTCGGGCGCTGCCGTGGACGCCGTCGGTTCGGATGCCCGCCTGCCAGCCGGTGAGGCTCACGGCGCTGTAGCCCATGGCGCCGATGGCCATGGTCATCAATCCCGCCGACATCTGCTCCCCGGCAGCGAGGTAAGCGTCCATCTCCCGGGCGGAACCCCGGCGATTGACCTGGGTGGCCTTCTCAATGAGCATATCCGTGGTATCCCCCTGGGCGGAGACCACCACCACGACCTGGTTTCCCTGCCGGGCCAGCCCCGTGACCCTACGGGCCGCGGCGCGCAGGCGCGACATTCCCGCAAGGGACGTTCCTCCGTATTTCTGCACGATGAGCATATCGCACCCCTCCCAGTTCATCGTATGTCAGGGATGGGCGAAGTGTGACGAAGGCAGCACCGCGCAATTGCGTCTGCGAGTCTCAGCCGTCTTTTTGCCCCACTTCCGCAGTTCCAAAAATGGGAAATACATACAGTATTCCTCCATTTTTGAAACTTTGAATTGGAACAAAAATCCTGGCTGAGACTTCTTGCCGAATTGCGCGGTGCTGCCTGAAGAAAACCGCCGCGAAGTTTTGCAATTCGGAATATGGACAGTTATCCTGCCAGCACGTCGGCCTTCAGTACGCCCTGGATGGCGGAGAGACGGTTCATCAGCTCCTCCAGCGTGATGGTCAGGTCGATGGTCTCCGCGGAGATGGTCACGACTGCCGTTCCGTTGGTGGGGACGATGGAATTGATGGTGCTGATATTGGCGCCAGCGTCGGCAAAGACGCCCAGGATCTCGGACAAAAGTCCCTGCTCGTCGTGGAGCAGCAGCTGGAAGGTGATGATCCGGCCGGTCATCATGCTCTGGAAGGGCAGCACGGCGTCCCGGTACTTATAGAATGCGCTGCGGCTGATGTCGGTCATGCGGGTGGCTTCGTTGACGGTGGACGCTTCGCCGGTGGAAAGCAGACGCTTTGCCTCCGCTACCTTCAGGAAAACCTCGGGCAGGGCGGAAGATTCCACAATATAGTATTTGGGTTTGGTCGACATGTCGAACCTCCTTAAAACTGGTTCAATTTGTATGTGGCAGAACAACACCTGTTTCTCCACAATGTATTGTAACATACTTTTCTTAGAATGCAACCCCATATTATCAGAGTTTTTGTCGGAAAGGAGGAATCATTTTGCGTCCAGCAGTGAAAAAAAGCCTGTCCGTGCCGGCGGCGTTTTTTGCCGTGTGGCTGGCCGCACGGTTTCTTCTGCCCCTGTGCTTTCCCTTTCTGCTGGGGGCGCTGCTGGCCTTCGCGGCAGAGCCTATGGTGGGATTCCTTCAAAAGCGGCGGGTTCCCCGGTGCGTGTGCTCCGGCATCGGGGTCAGTATGGCCTTCTGCTTTCTTGCCATGCTGGTGCTGATTCTCTGCGCCTTTGCTCTGCGGGAGCTGCGGAGGGTGGCCGAGGTGCTGCCTGATCTGGAGGACACGGCAAAATCCGGCATCGGTCTGCTGCAAAGCTGGCTGCTGGAGCTGGCGTCCCGCGCGCCCCAGAGCGTGCAGCCTCTGCTCAGTGAGAACGTGACCTCCTTTTTTTCGGGCGGTACGTCCCTGTTGGACAAGGTCATCCGCTACATTCTGGGACTGGCGGGAAGCATTCTCAGCCACATTCCCGACGGCGCGCTGAGCCTGGGGACGGCGGTGATCTCCTCCTTCCTGATCTCCGCCCGGCTGCCGAAGATCAAAAGCTGGCTGAAAAAGCGCCTGCCCGGAGAAAGGCTCAAGCCCGCCGCGGACGCCCTGAAACGAATGAAAAACGCCGTGGGCGGGTGGCTGATGGCGCAGCTGAAGCTGATGGGCGTGACGTTTACCATCCTGACCCTGGGGTTCGTGGTGCTGCGGATCGCCTACGCCCCGCTGTGGGCGCTGGCGGTTTC
This sequence comes from uncultured Eubacteriales bacterium, assembly GCA_900546075.1. Classification (GTDB taxonomy): domain Bacteria; phylum Bacillota; class Clostridia; order Oscillospirales; family Oscillospiraceae; genus Faecousia. The sequence continues at coordinate 2,558 of URBH01000048.1, forward strand.
GCTGGTGGATGCGCTGCCCGTGCTGGGTACCGGCACCGTGCTGGTGCCCTGGGCGGTGATCTGCTTCTTGCAGGGGGAGGGCGCGAAGGCCATCGGCCTGCTGGGCGTTTACGCCGTGGTCACGCTCTCCCGCTCCATGCTGGAGCCGAAGCTGGTGGGACGGCACCTGGGTCTTGACCCTCTCGTGACGCTGATGGCGCTGTACGCCGGCTACAGGCTCTGGGGCGTGGGCGGGATGATCTTCGCCCCCCTGCTCGCCGTGACCATCATGCAGGTCACGCCGGGGCGTGGGGATGCCCCCGAAACCCGCTAAAGAAGAAAATTCCCAACAACCTATTGTACATCCCGTTCGTTTTTGCTATAATGTAGGGAAAATGTTATTACTGGATGTGCATGAATCGTGAAATACGGAATTTGGAAGGTGTCCCAGCCGGAGGCGGGGGCTGTCAACGCATTGGTTGGCAGCGGCTACGCTCCGCTGGCCGCCATGGTGCTGGCCTCCCGGGGAATGGAAGACGATCATCAGGCCAGAGCTTACTTAGACTGCAACGCGCCCCTGCTTGACCCCTTTTTGATGACGGATATGGACAAGGCCGCCGGCCGGGTGGGACTTGCCATGTCCCGGGGGGAGAAGATCGCCGTGTTCGGCGACTACGATGTGGACGGCATCACCGCCACCTGCCTGCTGACGGATTTTCTCCGCCGCCACGGCGCCGACGCGGTGAGCTACATTCCCGGCCGTCTGGAGGAGGGCTACGGCCTGAACCCCATCGCCATCCACCAGCTTCACGACGAGGGCGTCAAGCTGATCGTCACCGTGGACTGCGGCATCACCGCCGTCAGTGAGGCGGAGCTGTGCAGGAAGCTCGGCATTGATCTCGTCATCACCGACCATCATGAATGCAAGCAGACGCTTCCCGCCGCGATTGCCGTGGTAGACCCCCACCGCCCGGACGGCGGCTATCCCCATAAGAATCTTTCCGGCGTGGGCGTGGCCTTCAAGCTGGCTTCCGCCCTGTGCGGTTCTCAGGAAAAAGTGCTGGAGGAATACGCCGACATGGTCTGCCTTGGCACCGTGGCGGACGTTATGCCCCTGCAAGGGGAAAACCGGGTGTTCGTAGCAAGAGGCCTGGAATCACTGGCCCACACCAAGCGCCCGGGCATCGCGGCGCTGATGGCGGAGTGCGGCTGCGCCCCGGAGGCCGTCAGCGCGTCCTCCATCGGCTTCATGCTGGCGCCCCGGATCAACGCCGCCGGACGGATGGGGCAGATCGACCTGGCAGTGGAGCTGTTTCTCACCGACGACCCGGATAAGGCCGCCGAGGCCGCCCGGGGACTGTGCGAGCTGAACCGGCAGCGCCAGGCCGTGGAATCGGAAATTTACCGGCAGGCCGTGTCCATGCTGCCCATGGGCAAGCCTCCGGAGGCCATTGTGCTGGCGGACGAAAGCTGGCATCAGGGCGTGGTGGGCATTGTGGCCAGCCGCATTGCCGAGGAATACGCCTGCCCCACTTTTCTGATCTGTCTGGACGGCGAGCATGGCAAGGCCAGCTCCCGCAGCCACGGGGGGTTCAACCTGTTTGCCTCCTTAAGCGCCCTGTCGCCGCTGCTGGAAAGCTACGGCGGCCATGAGCTGGCGGCGGGCTTTACCATTTCCCGCGCCAACATTCCGGAGTTCCGCCGTCAGATCTGCGCCCTGGCCGCGAAGTTTTACACCGACGACGTGCCGAGGACGGTTCTGGACGTGGACTGCGCCGTTTCCCCGGAGCTGCTGACCCTGCACAATGTGGACGCCCTGCAAATGCTGGAGCCCTGCGGCAACGGCTGTCCCAAGCCGGTGCTGATGATGAAGAATCTGACCATCGACCGCATCAGCATGGTGGGCGGCGGACGGCATATGCGCCTGCGCCTGTGCAGCGGACATACGTACCTGAACGCCATCTATTTTTCCGCCAATCCCCAGACGGTGTCCATCCAGCCGGGTGACTTGGTGGACGTGGCCTTTACCCCCCAGGTAAATGAATTTCGGGGGACGCGCACCGTGCAGATGAACGTCATCGACATCCGCCCCAGCTGCAATGCCGAGTGCCTGCCCGACGCCGCGCCCTACCGGGATATGCAGCGGGGGAATCTGACCGCCGGCGAGGCCGCGGCGCTGCTGCCCGACCGGAAGATGCTGGCGCTGGTGTGGCGGTATCTGGACGCCGCGAACCCGGTGCAGGAATCCCCTGTGTGCCTGTGCCGCAAGATCGTCCGCTGGTCGGGAAAGCCCCTGAATCTGGGGCAGATGCTCACCTGCCTGGATATTTTCCGGGACGTGGGGCTGCTCACCGTCCAGCGGCAGCATAAGTATGTTTCCATCCGCCTGACCCCCGGAGAAGGAAAGGCCGACCTGAGCCGGAGCCAGACCATGCAGCGGCTGCTGCACGCGAAAGAGAGCTGAATTTGAAATGGAATCCTTTGAAGAACATTACGCGTCCATGTGCGACGCAATCAAAAAGCATCTGCCCGGCGCGGACATGGCGCTCATCGACCGTGCCGTGGACTACGCCAACCGGAAGCACAAGGTGCAAAAGCGGAAGGACGGTTCCCCCTACATCATCCACCCCCTGGCGGTCGCCCAGATCGTGGCGGAGATGGGGCTGGACTGCGACGCCATTCTGGGTGCCCTGCTCCACGACTGCATTGAGGACACCGACGCCTCCCATGAGGACATCGAAAAAATCTTCGGCCCCACCGTGGCGGAGCTGGTGGAGGGCGTCACCAAGCTGACCCGGGCGAATTTCTCCTCCTCCGAGCAGGCGCAGATGGAGAATCTGCGCAAGATGTTCATGGCCATGAGCAAGGACATCCGGGTGGTGCTGATCAAAATCGCCGACCGGCTCCACAACATGCGCACCATGCAGTACCAGACGCCGGAAAAGCAGATCCAGAAGTGCCGGGAGACAATGGACGTCTATGCGCCCCTTGCCCACCGCCTTGGTATGCAGAAGATCAAGTGGGAGCTGGAGGATACCTCTCTGCGCTACCTCGCCCCCATGGAGTATAACGAGATCATGTCCTACCTCCAGGCCCACAAGGAGAAGGACGAGGCCTTCATGCGCACCATCCAGGACAAGATCACCCAGCGCCTGACCTCCGTGGGCATCCACAACACCACCTACGGACGGATCAAGCACGTCTATTCCATCTACCGGAAAATGCTTGCCCAGGGCAAGACCATCGACGAGCTGTACGACATCTACGCCTTCCGGGTCATCGTGGACACCATCCCCGATTGCTACAACGTGCTGGGACATGTCCACGACCTGTTCAGCCTGGTGCCGGGACGGTTCAAGGACTATATCTCCACCCCCAAGCCCAATATGTACCAGTCCCTGCACACCACCGTCATCGGCTCTCAGGGCATTCCCTTTGAGGTGCAGATCCGCACCTGGCAGATGCACGAGACCGCCGAATACGGCATCGCCGCCCACTGGAAGTACAAGCAGGGTACGGGGACAGGGACGGAGAAGGACTTCGAGTGGGTGCGCCGTCTGCTGGAAAGCCAGCAGGACTCCGACGCGGAAGAATTCGTCCAGTCCATGAAGATCGACATGTTCGACGATGAGGTGTTCGTCTACACCCCCAAGGGACGGATCGTCTCCCTGCCCGCCGGCTCTACGCCCATCGACTTTGCCTACGCCATCCATTCCGGCGTGGGAAATTCCATGATCGGCGCGAAAGTCAATAACCGCATCGCCAACATCGACACCACCCTGAAAAACGGCGATATCGTGGAGGTGCTGACCTCCAAATCCGCCAAAGGCCCCAGCCGGGACTGGCTGACCATCTGCAAGAGCAATCAGGCGAGAACCAAGATCAAGCAGTGGTTCAAGAAGGAGAAGCGGGAGGAAAACATCGTCCACGGCAAGGCGTCCTTTGAGTCGGAAATGAAGCGGGTGGGGCTGCCCCTCACCGCTGCCGCCGACCCCGAGCTGGAAGCGCAGCTCCTAAAAAAGCTGTCCTTTGACACCTGGGACGATATGTTCGCCGCCATCGGCTACGGCGGGCTGACCGCCGCCAAGGCCGTCGGCCGCATCCGGGACGATATCAACAAGGCGCTGAAGCAGCAGACCGCGGAAAAGCTTCCCCAAAGCCCCCTGCGCTTCCGCCCCGATTCCGAAGCGGTCATCCAGAACCGCCACGCGGTCAACGGCGTCATCGTGGAGGACATCGATTCCTGCATGATCAAGTTCGCCAAATGCTGCACCCCCGTCCCCGGCGACCCCATTGTGGGCTTCATCACCAAGGGCTTCGGCGTCAGCATCCACCGGGCGGACTGCCCCAACGCCCAGAGCCGGGAGGATCCCCGTCAGGCCGCCCGCTGGGTGCGCGTCCGCTGGGCGACCCAGGAGGAGCAGCCCTTCGAGACGACCCTGGAGCTGGACTGCATCACCCGGGACGGCCTGATTCTGGACGTGGCCATGGTGCTGTCCACCGCCCGCGTCCGGGTCAAGGAAATGAGCGGCAAGGACTTACCCGGCGGCCGCAGCGCCATCACTATCCGCTTCGAGGTCAAGAATGTGGCGGAGCTGGAATCCGTGCGGACGAAGCTGCTGAACATCCGGGATGTAGTTGGTTCCCGCAGAGGTCAAAATTGACCGAAATAAAGGAGAAAACGTCATGCGTGCTGTACTGACAAGAGTCAATTCCGCCTCCGTCGCCATTGACGGCCAGGTGGTGGGAAAAATCGGGAGGGGCTTTCTCATTCTCCTGGGCGTCGGCCCCGACGACACTGAGAAGGAATGCCGGTATCTGGCGGAAAAAGCCCTGGGACTCCGTATTTTTACCGACGAAAACGACAAAATGAATCTGGGGCTGGACGCGGTCGGCGGCGAGGTGCTGGTGGTCAGCCAGTTCACCCTTTACGGCAATTGCCGCAAAGGCCGCCGCCCCAGCTTTACCGACGCCGCGAACCCGGAACTGGGAGAGCGGCTGTACGAGCAGTTCCTCGCCGACTGCAAAAGTCTGGGGTATCCCCCTCAACACGGCCGCTTCGGCGCGGACATGAAGGTGGCGTCCGTCAACGACGGCCCCGTGACCCTGATTCTGGACACGGAGCAGCTGATGGACACCCCCAGACGAAAATAGGTGATTTTATGCTGAACATTCACACGCTGACCCTTGGGACTTACGGAACCAACTGCTATATCATCCACGACAGCGCGTCCAAAACCTGCTGCGTCATCGACCCCGGCTACACCCCGGAGAAGATTCTGGACGAGGTGAACGCCCTGGGGCTGACCGTGGAGGCGATTTTGCTGACCCACGGGCATTTTGACCACGTGGGCGGCGTGAAGGAAATCGCCGCCGAAACCGGCTGCGACGTCTATCTCTGCGCCGACGAGCTGACCCTGCCGCCCCAGATAACGGCGGGACAGTTATACTATACCAAAACCTACGGCGAGGGGGATACCCTGCACCTTGCGGGGCTGACGATCTGCGTCATCCGCACCCCCGGCCATACCCCCGGCTCCGTGTGCCTGCTGGTTGACGACGCCATGTTCTCCGGGGATACCCTGTTTGCCGGTTCCTGCGGCCGTACCGATCTCCCCGGGGGCAGCGGCGCGGCCATGCGGGCTTCTCTGCACCGTCTGGCCGGGCTTTCCGCCGACTACCGGGTCTATCCCGGCCACGATATGGATACGACGCTGGCGGAGGAAAAGCGGTATAACCCCTATCTGCAATAACCGAGGTTCTTATGAAACTGACACTACACGGTCATGACGACCGCTATGCCGTAGAGCAGCTGCAGCTGTCCCTGTTTCCCGACGGCACGGAGGGGGAGGCGGTTTCGTCCCTCCACCGGGGGAGAATCTGGCTTACCGCCGTCACGAAAATTACCGTGAACGGCGTGACCGCCGCAGCCACCCGGCGAATCAGGACGGCGGACGAAACCGTCCGTCTGCGCCGCCGGGCGCTGCAGCAGAGCTATTACCTGGCCGCGAAGCAGCTGCTGCCCGTCACGCCCCCATGGGGCGCACTGGCGGGCGTCCGCCCCACGAAAATCACCACGAAGCATCTGCTGGAGGGCGGCAGCCCTAAATCTGCGGACAGGCTGCTGCGGGACGTGTATTACGTCACCGGCGACCGCCGGAGGCTGGCCGTCGACTGCTCGGTCTCCACAGTCCGGGCGGTGAATCTATTGCAGCCCAAGGATTTATCGCTGTACGTCGGCATTCCCTTCTGCCCCACCCGCTGCACCTATTGCAGCTTCGTCAGCCGCACCATCGGCAAAAAAACGGAACTGCTGGAGCCCTATCTGCGGGCGCTGGAGCAGGAGATCGCGGTCACGGGCAGGCTTTTGGCACAGTCCGGGAGAACCGTTCGCACCCTCTACATCGGCGGCGGCACCCCCACGACCCTTTCCGCCCCCCAGATGGAGCGCCTGCTGCGCGTCATCCGGGACAATTTTGACCTGTCCCGGTGTATCGAATTCACCGTAGAGGGCGGCCGCCCGGATACGCTGGATTTGGAGAAGCTTCAAGTTATCCGTTCCGGCGGCGCCGACCGCATGAGCATCAACCCCCAGACCATGGAGGACGCCGTTCTGCGCGCCTGCGGACGGCCTCACAAGGCGGCGGATGTGCTTCGCGCCTACGGCGAAGCGGTGGACGCGGGCTTCGGTGCCATCAACATGGATTTGATTGCGGGGCTTCCCGCGGACACCACGGCGGGCTTCCGCCGCAGTCTGGACGCCGTGGCGGCATTGCACCCCGCCAACATCACCGTCCACACCCTTGCCCTGAAAAAGGGCGCCGACCTGTTTGAAAGGCGGGAGAATCTTCCCTCCGCCGGGGACGTTGCCGAGATGGTCGCCTACGGGGAGCAGACCCTCCGGGCGCTGGGCTACAAGCCCTACTATCTCTACCGCCAGAAATACATGTCCGGCAGCTTCGAGAACGTGGGCTGGAGCCGGGACAACTTAGACTGCCTGTACAACATCTACATGATGGAGGAAGTACATACCATCCTCTCCCTGGGCGGCGGGGGCATGAACAAGGTAAACCTCCCCGACGGCACTCTCCGCCGGTTCCATAACCCCAAATTCCCCGAACAGTACATCGAACTGCTCCCGGGCGTGCTGGAGCAGAAGCAGGCGCTGTTCCGCCTTATGGCGGATGGGGCAAAATAACGCCCACGCTACACGAAAGGAAGTGTGCCAATTTGGACACCCTCATTTCCAATGTCACAGCCGTGACCATGAATCCCCGGATGGAGGTCATTTTCGGCGCTTATATCGGCATCGAGAAAGGCAAAATCGTCTCCATTGAGAGAAGGCCCCCCGCCGAAGCGCCCAAGGCCATTGTAGACGGCACCGGCATGGTGGCCATTCCCGGCCTCATCAACTGCCACACCCATCTGGCGACGGCCAGCCTGCGGTGCTTCACCGACGATCTGGGCAACACCGAAGCCCTTCAGGCGCTGCTGCAAAAGGAAGCGAAGATGGATTCCCGCAGCGCCAAGGCGGCGGCGTCTCTCGCCATTGCCGAGTGCCTGCGCTTCGGCGTCACCTCGGTTTCCGACCTGTACTACTACCCCAACGCCACCGCCGAGGCCGTGGCGGAGTCCGGCATCAAGGCCAATCTGGCGCTGTCCAGCTACCGCTTCATCGACGAAAACGAGGACTTTGACTTCGAGACCGACGAGCAGTGCCGGGAGCTGGTGAAGGTCACGGAGAAGTGGAACGGCTTCGACGGCGGCCGCATCAAGATCGACGCCGGAATCTACGGCGAGTACATCAGCAATTACCGGCTCTGGGAAGGTCTGGTGGGCTACGCCGCGGAGCAGAACCTGGGCATGCAGCTGCACCTGGCGGAGACCCAGAGCGAGGTGGACTCCTGTCTGGAGCGCACCGGCATGAACCCCGGGGAGCTGCTGAATTGCCACAATGTGTTCAGCCGTCCCACCACCGCCGCGGGCTGTACATATTCAACCGGGGACGAGCGTAAACTGCTGGGGAAGAAGGGCGTCTGCGCCGTGGCGACCCCCGTATCCGCCTACAAAAACGGCCAGTCCTCCACCCCCATCCTGGAATCCGTCAAGGCGGGGATGAACGTGGCTCTCGGCACCGGCGGCGCCATCGAGTGCGGAAATCTGGACATGTTTGAGGTCATGCGCTTTGCCGCCATGGCCGCCCGGAAGGAAAGCGGCAATCCTGCCGCTCTCCCGTCTCCCGCCGCCCTGATGATGGCCACCGTCTCCGGCGCGCAAGCTCAGGGACGCGCAAAAGAATGCGGAATGCTTCAGGTGGGCATGGACGCGGACATCGCGCTCATTGACTTTTCCGCGCCCCATCTGATTCCCTGCCACAACGTTCTGAACGGCCTCGTCTGGTCTGCCAAGGGCGGCGACGTGGCCATGACCATGGTGCGGGGCAGAATCCTCTACGAAAACGGCCGATTCCCCACCATCGACATGAAAAAGGTCGTGGAGGAGCTGACCGAATACGCCATCCCCCGGCTGTTTGAAGAGACGAAATAAGGAAACTCCCCTCGCATTTTCCCCGCAGAAAGGATGAAACCATGTCTGACATGCAAAAAAAGCAGAATTTTCTTCAGGGCACCGCGCTGCTCGCAATGGCCACCGCCATTGTCAAGGTCATCGGCGCTCTGTACAAAATTCCCCTCAACGCCATCATCGGCGAACAGGGCTTCGGCTACTTCAACACGGCCTACGACATCTACAACGTGCTGCTGATGATCTCCACCGCCGGGCTGCCCGTGGCCATGAGCCGGATGATCTCTCAGGCCAGCTCCCTTGACCACTACAATCAGGTGCGCCGGATTTACCGCACCGCCCGGGGCATTTTCCTGGCGCTGGGCATCGCGGGCAGCTTCCTGATGACGGTGTTCTGCCGTCAGCTGGCCGCCTTCCAGAACCAGCCCGACGCCTGGGCGGCCATCGGCTGCCTTGGTCCCTGCGTGCTGCTGATCTGCGTCATGAGTACCTACCGTGGCTTCTTCCAGGGGCAGGGGAACATGCTGCCTACCTCCGTTTCTCAGGTGCTGGAGGCTGTGGTGAAGCTGATCGTGGGCATGGGCGCGGCACTGGCGATCCTGAAAATGACCAACGAGATTCCTCTGGCCGCAGGCGGCGCGATTTTAGGCGTCACGGCAAGCTGCCTTGTCTCGGCAATTTATCTGTTCAGCCGCTTCCGGAAGAGCTACGCCCTCCTGCCCCGGACGGAGGAGGAACCCCACTCCTACCGGGAGACCGCCCGTGGGCTGCTGGCCATCGCCATCCCCATCACCTTCGGCTCCGCCGCCTTGCAGCTGATGACCATGCTGGAAACCAAAATTTACATGGGGCAGCTGCTGAATCTGGGCTACACCCAGTCCGCCGCCGACACCATGCGGGGCGTTTACGGCATGTGCCTGACCATTTTCAACATGCCCTGCGCCTTCATTACCCCCATCACCATCAGCATCATTCCCGCCATCACCTCCCACCTGACCCTGTGCGGCGACGAGGAGGCCAAGGCCACCGAGGAATCCGCCGTGCGGATCACCGGGCTGATCGCCATGCCCTGCGCCTTTGGCCTTGCCCTGCTGGCCGAGCCGATCACCGCCCTGCTGGGGGGATATTCCGGCGGAAATCTGGCGATGGCCACCCGGCTGATGACGGTTCTGGGCTTTACCATCCTATTTAACGCTTTGGTGCTGGTCTCCACGGCCATCATGCAGGCCCACGGCCACGCCGGCCGACCGGTGATCAACATGCTCATCGGCGGCGTGGTGAATCTGGTGGCGGTGTACGTGCTGGCGGGGATGCCGCTTATCAACATTCTGGGTACGCCTACCGGCCTGCTCATGGGCTATGTGGTCATCAGCATCCTGAACATTCTGTCCATGCGCCGTCTGCTGCCGAAGCCCCCCGCGATTCTGCCCAACCTTCTGCGTTCCTTCTTCGCCGCGGCGGTGATGGGCATTCTCGCCTGGGGCGCGCTGTGGGCGCTGAAGGCCGTGGGCGTGCGGGAGATCGGCACAGGCCGACTGATTCTGTGCGCCGTGCCGGTGCTGGTGGGCGTGGTCAGCTACTTCTTTACCGCTGTCAAGTTCAAAGTCATCACCCACGAGGACTGTCTGCTGCTGCCAAAGGGCGAAAAAATCGCAAAAATCCTGAAGCTGTGAGTTTTTTTGAAAAATCTCTTGCAATTTGGGTAGAATTATGTTAATCTAAACGTCGACTTCATGTCGGCTTCAAAATTTTTTCACTTTCAGAAAAGAGGATATAAACATGAATAAAACTGAACTGATCGCCGCCGCCGCCGAGGGTGCCGGCCTGACCAAGAAGGACACCGAGCGGGTCATCAACGCCGCCATCGACGCCGTTACCGCGGCTCTCGTGAAGGGCGACAAGGTGCAGGTCTCCGGCTTCGGAACCTTTGAGACCAAGGAGCGGAAAGCCCGCATCGGCCGCAACCCCCACACCAAGAAAGCCATTGAGATTCCCGCCACCCGCGTTCCCGCCTTCAAGGCAAGCAAGGCTCTGAAGGACAACGTTGCAAAGTAAGCGATGCGGCTTGACAAGTATCTGAAGGTCTCCCGCCTGATCAAGCGCCGGACGGTGGCCAACGAGGCCTGCGACAACGGCCGCATCAGCGTCAATGGCCGGGTGGTTAAGGCCGGTTACGACGTGAAGGTCGGAGACAAAATCGAGATTTCCATGGGCGCCCGGACGGTGACCGTGGAGGTTCTCCAGGTAGCGGAAACCGTCCGCAAGGACGATGCCTCCGCCATGTACAAGGAAGTATAAGTGTTTACCGCCGTGAAACGTTCGTTTCACGGCGGTGAAGTTTTGTGCGTGCTTGCAAAGCCCTCCCGTGTATGTTATACTGGAATGACCCGGAAATGATGGAGGGAACGCTATGAAAATCGAACATGCCGCGCTGTATGTGAACGATCTGGAAGGGGCGCGCAGCTTCTTTGTGAACTATCTGGGCGCAAAATCAAACGACGGCTACCACAATCCGAAGACGGGCTTTCGGTCGTATTTTCTGTCCTTTGACGGCGGCGCGCGGCTTGAGATCATGAACAGGCCGACGCTGGCAGATTTCCCAAAAGAACCCGCCCGCACCGGATATGCGCATATTGCGTTCAGCGTAGGCAGCAGGGAAGCGGTTGATGCGCTGACTGCGAGACTGAAAGCGGATGGCTACGAAGTCACCGGCGGCCCCCGCACAACGGGAGACGGCTATTACGAAAGCTGCATTGCCGCAGTCGAGGGCAATCTGATCGAACTCACGGTTTGAGCCGGATAAATACTTTGACTTTCCCAATTGGCCGAAAACCGGGACATGCCCCGCCGCAAGGCGGTCATGTCCCGGTTCTTTTCCCTTGCAATCTGTCGAAATCTGTGCTACGCTATCGGAGGTGCTACCAGTACCCCGGTAGGCGGTTCCCCTCGATTTTTTCGGGGGTGATGCTTCTTTGCCCCCTAACCGAAGGAAGGGGGGACGATCATGGTTACATGGGAAGAATTATTTGCTTTCTGTATGGTCATTGTCGCTATTGTCTCTCTGGTTATCCAGATACATGATAATAAGAAGTAACCGCCCACTCTCCAAAGTCACGGTTACTTCTTAACCAATCCTTGGGGAGCCGTCCTACTGGTAGCACCCCTGTACCTACAGTATATCCCGGAACTTCCGTTTTGTCAACTGCTCTGCTTCCTGGCAGGGCATTTTTGTTGTCTCAATATGACCCCAGCAGACGCGCAAGCGCAGCGCACTCCTCCCGGCTCAAATCCGCAAGGTGCTGAAACACGATGCCAAAATCCCCGTCCACCGTTCGTGCCGTATACTCCGTCACCGCCCGTCGGGCGCAGTGATACCGCCGTTCCAGCGCCTTCGCCGCCGGTTCCTCCGAGGCGGCAATCTGGGCGGTTTTCCCGCCCCCGCAGCCGGACAAACGCCCAATTCCCCGCAGGCAGGCAAGCATTTCCATCTGCATATCGTACAGATGCCGGAGCTGCTCCCGCCCTTTGCCGGAAAACTGTCCGGAAAGCTTCCGGTAAACTGCCGCCGCTTCCATCGCTTCCAGCTCCATCGGCCGCAGACTCCCCCGGGGAGGCTCCTGTTGCCCCAACACCCGCTGCCACACCTGCTGCTCCACATCCCGGTTCATAACGCCGCTCCTCTCAAAAACATGACTCTGTTCCCAGTATAGCGCCCCAAAAGGAAAAAGTGTCAAAAAAGTTTTTCAAAAAGGGCTTCCTTTTTTCGCTCATATGTGCTACAATAAGCAAAAGCAAACTATCATACGATTTCTCGATAAAATGGTTAACACCATTTTATCCTGCGAATTCTTCGC
>URBH01000049.1 GCA_900546075.1 uncultured Eubacteriales bacterium
GCGGCGAGAAATGTATGGACTTACGTTTTTTGCGGCTACGCCGCTGGCTGCTGAAGCAGCAGCCGAATAAAACGGTTTTTAACCGTTTTATTGAAAACTAGTATCAGACACCTCTCCCATAGTGAGAGGCAAGGGGCTGTACCGATACGCTCCATGAGCCGTTTTTTGTACTATTTGACATATAAAATCCGCCCGATACCATTGACATCGGGCGGATTTCCAATTTTCCAAAGGTTTTTTAGCAGCCAGCAATTAGTCCTTCTTTGCCTTGTCGGCCTTCTTCGCGGCCTTGGCCTTTGCCTTGGCTTCCTGCGCCTTCTTGGCCTCTGCCTTGGCGTTCTCAGCAGCGGTCTCGTTGGAGGAGATTGCCCACTTCTCCAGCTCGATGCGTACCTGGTCGGCGCTGGTCTCGATGACGATGCGGCTCTCCTTCACATCCACAACGACACCCACAATGCCGCCGATGGTGATGATCTTGTCGCCCTTCTTCACGGCGCCGCGCATCTGCTCGGCCTCTTTTTTCTTCTTGTTCTCGGGACGGATCAGCATGAAGTAGAAAATGGCAATCATCAGCACCAGCATGATGACGGTGCTGCCCATGCCGGCAGAGGTTGTTCCAGTCAAAACATTCATTGGGAAAACTCCTTTTGTATTATTTCCAGCTTATTATACCATTATTTGCGCAAATTGCAAGGGGGATTTAGATTCTTCTTCCCAGTTTTTCCGAATACTCCCGGCGGAATTCTTCAAAACGTCCTTCGTCCAGCGCCTGACGGATTCTCTCCATCAGCTTGTTGTAAAAATACAGGTTGTGCATGACGGACAGGCGCATGGCCAGCATTTCCTCCGCCACGAACAGATGGCGGATATAGGCGCGGGAATAGCGGCGGCAGACCGGGCAGTCACAATGGGGGTCGATGGGGCTGTCGTCGGTGATATACTTGGCGTTTTTCAGGTTGATGGCGCCTTCCCAGGTAAACAGCCGGGCATGACGGGCATTCCGCGCCGGCATGACGCAGTCAAAGAAATCCACGCCTCTGGCGACCGCCTCGATGATGTTGCTGGGCGTTCCCACACCCATAAGGTAACGGGTCTTGTTCACCGGCATGTGTTCCTCCACGGCCTCGATGATGTCGTACATCTCCTGGGTGGTCTCCCCCACCGCAAGACCGCCGATGGCGTAGCCGGGGAGGTCAAGCTCGGCAATGCGCTTCATGTGACCCACCCGGATGTCCGTATACGTGCCGCCCTGATTGATGCCCCAGAGCATCTGCTGGGGGTTCACCGTGTCCGGCAGGGCGTTCAGGCGGGCATTTTCCGCCTTGCAGCGCACCAGCCAGCGGTAGGTTCTGTCCACGCTTTTCTGAACATAGTCCCGGGGCGAGGGATTCTCGATGCACTCGTCGAAGGCCATGCACATATCACTGCCCAGATTGGACTGAATCTGCATACTCTCCTCCGGCCCCATGAAAATCTTATGGCCGTCAATGTGGGAGGCGAAATACACGCCCTCCTCCTTGATTTTCCGCAGAGAGGACAGGCTGAACACCTGGAATCCGCCGGAATCCGTTAGAATGGGGCCGTCCCAGGTCATGAATTTGTGCAGTCCCCCCATCTGGCGCACCACCGTGTCCGTGGGGCGCAGATGCAGATGGTAGGTGTTGGACAGCTCCACCTGGCACCCGATGTCCTTCAGATCCTTGGCGCTCAGCGCGCCCTTGATGGCACCCTGGGTGCCGACATTCATGAACACCGGCGTCTGGACGGTGCCGTGGGCGCAGGTAAATTCTCCCCGGCGGGCTTTGCCCTCGGTTTTTTTCAGTTCAAACATGGCTGCTTCTCCTTGTCGGTATGTTTCATTGGATTGTACAGAACGTACAGCTTCCCCGGCTCGTCAACGCCCCGTGCAGTGGACGTAACCACCTTTTTCAGGAACCGGAAACCGCTCTTTTCCACCACCCGGCGGGAGCGGTCATTGCAGTCAAAATGGCCGCAGGTCAGGTAGTCAAAGGACAGCTCCTGGAAGCAGTAGTCGATCACGGCCTTGACCGCCTCCGGCATCAGTCCCCTGCCCCAATAATCCCTGCTGAGAACGTAGCCGATTTCGCGTCCCTGCAATTCTTCCGGCAGTCCTGCGTCCCGGGGTTCCAGGCCCAGCGAGCCGATCACCTTTCCGTTTTCCTTCCATTCCAGGGCAAAGGTCTTTTTTCCGCTGATAAAAGACTCCAGAATCCGCCGGGACTCCTCCACGGACTGGTGGTGACTCCACCCGGCCATCTCGCCAACGCCTTCCACGCGGGCATATTCATAAAAATCCGCCAAATCCGCCTCCCGCCAGGCGCGCAGGATAAGGCGCTCGGTTTCGATTCGGATATCGGTCACATCAACCGGTGCATTCATATTCGTTCCTCACATAATCCATTTCTGAAAGCGTGCTACCATTCTACCCTTTCTTTCCCATGGTGTCAACACATTCAAGCGTGATTTACGTCGGCGCAGCCTGTCCCGTCCGCTTCTGCTCCAATTCGGCTCTGAGAATAATGCCGAGGGTCAGACAGTAGTCCGGGTCTTTCAGGTCGCTTCCCAACATCGCGGTAATGTGTGCAAGCCTGTCAAGCAACGTGGAGCGGTGCAGAAACAGCGCCGACGCGGTTTTCGTGACGGATAGGTTGTTGTCCAGATACACCCGCAGGGTATGCAGATACGACACCTGGGAATTGTCGTCATGCTCCTTCAGCCGTTTCAGCCCCTCCGTGTAATACACCCAGGTCGGCCGTCCGGCCAGAGCGCCGCTGAGCAGCTGGGGAAGCAAATAGTCCTGGAAGCGAAATACGGTGCCGCCCTGATGCAGCCCGTTTTGCAGCGCGGCGGAGGCCTGAAACCAGGCATGATTCGCGTCGTAAAGATTGGAAAACGGCGAAGAAACGCCGCAGACAACCCCCAGCTTGTCCAGCACCGGGCGAAGCGCGTCCAGCGATTCCCCTTTCGTCTGGTCGGGAGAAAGAAAGGCGGCGACGGAATCCAGAAACTCAAAGGCAATGGCTCCCGGATGCCGTTCCTCCAGCGCGGCGGAGAGATACGCCCCGGGAAGGTAGGTGCTGCCGGACTTTGGGGTCAGCTTCACGCAGACCCAGTCGTGCTTCCCGCTTTCCACGCTGAGGGCGCGGCGATACTCAAAATCAATGCTCTGCCCGGAAATGACACTGCGCAGCGCCCGCCGCGCGGCGGTGCGGGTGCCGGCCAGAATGGGATTCTGCTGAACCGCCTGCCGCAGAAGCTTGGAAAAGAAAAGCGCCAGCGTTTTGTCCGACTCCCGGAGCTCCCGGGAGCCTTCAAAAACCGTCAGGCAGCCCAGGTATTCCTCCTGGTCGAAAATATTCACGGAAAGGGTGCGCTTCCCCTGCAATTCCAGCAGCAGCGGCTCCCGGACGTGGGTGGACATATCGTGCAGGGACAGGAAGGTCGCCATTTTCTCCACGTCGAAGGACTGGGTATCCAGCTGCAATCCCAGCTTGTTTCGCAGATAGTCCTCCTCCGTAACCCCCAGGTAGCGGAAATCGGAGCCGATGAGCAGCATGGGATTTTCAAAAATGCTTCTGCTGGCCTCCAGCATCTGCGGGAGGTTCCCGCCGTGACGCAGGATCGTCCAAAGCTGCTCTTCCCAGCCGTCGTACCGGTTGAAAATTTCCTGCACCAGATTAAATACCCGGAAAATGTCCCAGTTACCCTCCACCAGAATGACGCTGCACCGGTCATAATAGGCGCTGAGGTTCCAGTGCTGCCCCAGACAGATCAGGCACACGTTCTCCCCCAGCTTCGGGCTTTGGGGCAGATGATCCGCAGAGCAGACGTACACCCGGTTCTTCTCAAAGGTTTGGGAACGATCCAGATAGAATTCCGGCCGGTTCAGGGTAAGCGCACTGCCCCCCTTACCCCGCTGGGTGACCGTCGTAAGCTTTTCCTTCAGCCGCCAGTAGAGAATATCCGCGCATAGCTTCATGGCTTCCGCCCTCCTGAATGGTACTGAAAGTATTATAGATTCTTCCCATACAGCTGTCAAGACATCTCCCATACATTTTGTACGGGAGATAACCGCTTTATAGCAATATTTCACAAATTACGCCCCTATAAATTGTATGGTTTGCGGGAATACAAAATGTATGGCCGCACACGCCCAAAATCCGGCCTTTTGTAGAATTTCCGCCGGGGCGCTTTTCCATTATAATAAATCCACAGCAATACAGGATAGGAGGAACACCATGCTGAAAGAAAAACTGGATTCCAGAAAATGCTTCCCCACCGCCTGGGGCAAGCTCATCACGGAGGAGGAAGCCTACCGGCAGCTGAACCGTCAGATCGCCGCCATGACGGCCAACCTTTTCCAGGTCATGCGGATTTTCGAGCCAAGCTGGGAAAAACGCACCACGGCCATCTGCGACATCGCCAATATGATGAATATGGCCGTCGCGGGAACCCCGGAGGAACAGAAGGACTACGTCAACGCTTCGCTCTATGAAGCCTTCAACATCCCGGAGCTGTGCGAAAAGTCCAGCTGGCTGGGCGGCATCACCGGCGACTCCGGCGACGAATGGGAGAACATGGCAGGGCGCGTGGTGCAGTTCACCCGGAACCGGGTGGAAAAGGAGCTGGACACCTGCCCCTGGGACATCGTGGGCAGCGAGCTTTGCAACATGACCACCAGTATGTTCACCGCCAACTTCGACCTCGCGTCCTCCAACGGCACGGAGAACGAGGTGGCGCTGAACATGTGTCAGGCCCGGGGCTGCGGCAACAAGCATTGCCGGGTGGTGGCGGAGCGCCGGGACGTCTATAACCTTCCCAAGCAGGATTGGCTGGAGCATATGCAGCAGCCGGTAGACCCCATTCACGACACCCCCCGGGAGCGCATGGTCAAGGAAGGCCAGTGCCTGCGCAACGGCCAGTACACCCAGAATTTCGGTGAGGAAACATCGCTGGAAAAGGCATATCACTGGGTCGCGCAGATGGGCTGGGTCTGGTCGATTCAGTTCCCCATGATGGCCATCAAGGACATGGCGCCCGACGAGGACGAGTTCCTGCGGGTATTTCGCATTGTCTTCGCCACGGCGGGCAAGAACCAATTCATCGACCCCTTTGCCAAGGAAGGCCTGCGCAGCTTCCTGGGTGTCCCCCACGAGATGGACGAAAACGACGGGCGCATTCTGGGCGGCTACATCCGCTACATGCTGGACGTGCAGCAGGTACCCTATGAAATGGTTCGCTGGACGAAGGACGAGACCTGGATTAAGGTCAAGAGTGAAGATTTCACCGCCCGCTACGAAATGGCGCCCCTGGACGAGCTGGTGGACGCCTACGAAGCCCAGTGGAACGGCGCTGCCAAGACGCTGGTCAGCCCCGAGTGGTCCTGCGTGATCGAAGACCGGGACGAGGAAGATATGTACATTAAGGTCATCCGCAAGGAAGACCTGCGGATGCTGTAAGGAGGTGCCGGAATATGCTGTTTAAGGAAGATACCGTTGCCCGTGCCGACGCCATGGCCATCCGGAAAGGCGTAGGCTTCTACCGCTGGACCCACGATCTGGTGGAGATCACCGGCAAGGACGCGCTGGAGGTTCTGCAAAAAATCTATATCAGCGACATTTCCAAGGTCGCCGTCGGGCGCTCGAAGTACACCGCTTCCCTGGATGAAAATGGCGAGATCATCGACGACGTGATCGTCATGCACATGGCCGAGGGCTTATATTGGGTCTCCGACCTGTATGGCCCCCGGCTGCTCCCCTGGATTGAAAAGCACAAGGGCGACGCGGACATTCAGGCGAAGATCATCACCTACGACTGGGATATGTACGCCGTGCAGGGGCCTGACAGCCTCAAGGCCATGAACGCCATGCTGGATGCGCCGGTGGATGATCTCAAGCGCTTCGGCATCTGTGAGCGCACTCTGGGAGACATCCCCGTCTACATCCACCGTTCCGGCTTCACCGGAGAAAACGGCTATGAAATTTACTCCGCCTTCGACAAGAGCGCAGAAGTCCACGATCTGGCGCTGAAAGCGGTGGAGTCCGTGGGCGGCCGGGAGCTTCAGACTCTGGAGGTCTACGTCCGCTCCGTCCCCATGGAGAAGGGCTTCCCCCTCAAGCAGGATTTCAAGCACCTGAGTCCCTACGAGTGCGGCCTAGGCTGGGCAGTCGCCGCCGACAAGGACTTTATCGGCAAGGAAGCGGCGCTGGAACGGAAGGCGCATCCCAAATACCGGATGGTCGGCCTGGAATTCTCCCGGGAATCCACCGAGGATATCTCCATCTGGGAGCGGGTGTACTGGTACGGCGTGGAGGTCGGCCGCTGCGCTCAGACCATCTACGGTTACACGGTAGAGAAAAACATCGGCTTTGCCACTGTCCGTGCGGACGTACCCGACGGCGCGGAACTGACCGTTGGCTGCAACGATTCCCCGGCTGTCGTGGTCGGCAAGGTTTTCTGCTGAGGAGGAAATTATGGGAAGATTGGAAAATAAAGTCTGCATCGTGACCGGCGCGTCCGCCGGTATCGGCCGCGCCACGGCGGAGCTGTTCTGCCGGGAGGGCGCGAAAGTCGTGGCAGTCGCCCGCCGTGAGGGACGTCTGAAAGAATTGGCTGAGGAATGCAAGGACGCTCCTGGCGAGCTTGTCTGGTACGCAGGCGACGTCGGCGACCCGGCAGCCGCCGTTGGCATGGTGAAAAAGGCGGTAGAGACGTTCGGGCGGCTGGATGTTGCCGTCAACTGCGCGGGTGTGATGGATGACAACACGGCCATCGCAGATATGTCGGACGAAATGCTGGAAAAGACGTTCCGCATCAACACCTTCGGCCTGATGTACGGCCTGCGGGAGGAATGCAGACAGTATCTGACCCAGGGCGACGGCGGCGTGATCGTCAACGTCTGCTCCGTCGGCGCGACGCACCAGACCGCAGGCGCGGCCTACTGCGCCAGCAAGGGCGCTGTTCTGGCGGCGACAAAGAACACGGCGTTCATGTACATGGAGGAAGGCATCCGCTGCAATGCCCTCTCCCCCGGCGGCGTTGTGACCGACATTCCTCTGGTCATGCCGGCAGCCGACGAGTTTGGCTTTGGCAGAACCAGCAAGCTGCTGGACTTCTCCGGCGAGCTTGCCATGCCGGAAGACCTGGCGGACGCGATCCTGTTCCTGGCCAGCGACCAGTCCCGCTACGTCAACGGCGAAGAGATCAAGTGCGACGGCGGCTGGACGTGCTTCTGATACCAGTTTTTAATAAAACGGTTAAAAGCCGTTTTATCTGGCTGCTGTTTCAGCAGCCAGCGGCGTAGCCGCAAAAAACGTAAGTCCATACATTTCTCGCCGCCACCGGCGGCCTGCGAAGGATTCGCAGGATAAAATGGTGTTAACCATTTTATCGAGAAATAGTATGATTCTCCTCCCGGCTGACGTATCTCCATTGACTTTGCTTTTGGGACATGGTATAAAACGATCAGACTTTGGGGGAGGAAACAAACATGCGCGAACAATTTATCCGTACCGAAATGCTGCTGGGCGCCGAGGCTCTGGCGCGGCTGCAAAATGCCCGGGTCGCCCTGTTCGGCCTGGGCGGCGTGGGCGGCTATACCCTGGAAGCCCTGGCCCGCAGCGGGGTGGGGCAGCTGGATCTCATCGACAACGAC
This sequence comes from uncultured Eubacteriales bacterium, assembly GCA_900546075.1. Taxonomy (GTDB): domain Bacteria; phylum Bacillota; class Clostridia; order Oscillospirales; family Oscillospiraceae; genus Faecousia. Next base: position 7,676 of record URBH01000049.1, read on the forward strand.
ACCGTCAGCCTGTCCAATCTGAACCGGCAGATTCTTGCGACCTACGATACCGTGGGAATGCGGAAGGTAGACGCGGCAAAGCAGCGGGTGCTTTCCATCAACCCGGAGTGCATCGTGCGGACTTACGCCGTCTTTTATACTCCCGAGACCGCGGGGCAGTTCGATTTTACCCAATACGACTACATCGTGGACGCCATCGACACCGTCACCGGCAAGCTGGCGCTGGTGCAGAACGCCCACGACGCCGGGACGCCCATCATCAGCTGCATGGGTACCGGCAACAAGCTGGATGCCTCCGCGTTTGAGGTGGCGGATATCACCAAGACCTCCATGTGTCCTCTGGCGCGGGTCATGCGCCGGGAGCTGGGCAAGCGGGGCATCCGCCACTTGAAGGTCGTCTATTCCAAGGAGGAAGCCATCTCCCCCACCGGCTGGGAGGCGGAAGCCGCCGCCCTGGGCAAGCGTCAGATTCCCGGCAGCTCGGCCTTCGTGCCGGGAACGGCGGGGCTGATTCTGGCGGGAGAAGTGGTGCGGGACATCGCATCGGGTGCGCCGGAGATTTGAAAAAGCAGCCAAAACGGCTGCTTTTTTCCGGGCGGGCAGCGCTGCCCCGGCTTACTCTTCCTCGAAGGTCAGAATGTCCTTGTACTTTTCCTTGAACAGGCCGTAGACCGCGTCCAAAGTTGCCTCGTCCTCCACGGCGAGGTAATTTTCATTTTCCTCGTCCACCGGCTCCACCTCGAGAATCACGATCTCGGTGGACGGCTCGTCCGCGGGCATCAGCACCAGATATTCCTTGCCCTCGTAGGGCAGGCAGTCCAGATATTCAAAGTCCATATCCTGTCCGTTTTCATCGGTCAGGGTCAGGATGCTTTCTTCCTGCTCCATGTTTTCGTTTTCCATAAAGAGTCCCTCCTGATATTGGGATTGATTTTGGGATGATTATACCCGATACGGCCGGGAAATGCAAGAGGAATGTGCCGGAGTGTTTCATTGACTTTGCTCCCGGCATATGTTAAACTGAGATTACGAATACAAGGAGGAATCCCTATGACCCCCATTGAAAAGGAAATCGAAGGCATTGTGGACGGCATTCTGGAGGATTACCGCCACGGCCGGGACATCGACAAGCTCGACCCCTTCCAGCACCCGGACAAGGCCGTGGTCATCGACATGATCGGCAAGCTTCTTCGCATCGTCTACCCGGGCGCCTCCCGGGACAAGGCTTACCGCATTTACAATACCAAGCACAATCTCTCCATGCTCATTGAGGATGTGATGTACAATCTGAACAAGCAGATTGCCATCGCCCTGCGGGTCGACAGGACGGAGCAGGAAGCCCAGGAAAAAGCCCAGGAGCTGAGCTTGCAGTTCTTCCGGGCAATCCCCGGCATCCGGGCAATCGCCCAGACCGACGTGGAGGCCTTTTACGACGGCGACCCCGCCGCCTTCAGCACGGACGAGATCGTCTTCTGCTATCCCGGGCTGTTTGCCATCACGGTGTACCGGCTGGCGCATGTGCTGTATATGCTGAAGGTTCCCATGCTGCCCCGGATTATGACGGAACATGCCCACAGCGTCACGGGCATCGACATCAACCCCGGCGCCACCATCGGCCGGTATTTCTTCATTGACCACGGCACCGGCATTGTGGTGGGCGAGACCACGGTCATCGGCGACCATGTGAAGGTCTATCAGGGCGTGACCCTGGGCGCGCTGACCACCCGGGGCGGACAGAGCCTACGGGGAAAGAAGCGCCACCCAACCATTGAGGACAACGTGACCATTTACGCCGGCGCATCCATCTTAGGCGGCGGCACGGTAATCGGCCGGGACAGCGTCATCGGCTCCAACGTCTTCATCACCCACTCCATCCCCCCCTGCACCACGGTAAGCGTCAAGAGTCAGGAGCTGCAATTCAAGCCCCGGAACTGCGAGGGCAACTGCGATTCCTGCCCCAAGCCGGAACCCTTCTGGGAAGGGCAGAAATAATGCTGCGGGCAAGCGTTTCCGCTTCCGCCGCAAAGACCATACGCAATGATTTTGGAGGTACTCATGAAAGAATTTGTCCGTGTCCTGAAATTCACCTTTTTCTCCATCAGCGCCGGTCTCATCGAAATGGGCAGTTTCGCTCTGCTGAATGAATTTACCCATCTCCCATACTGGCCCTGCTACCTGATTGCCCTGTGCCTGAGTGTACTCTGGAACTTTACTCTGAACCGAAAGTTTACCTTCCAATCCGCTGCCAACGTACCCGTGGCCATGGCAAAGGTTGCCGCCTACTACGTGGTCTTCACGCCCCTGTCCACCCTTCTGGGGAATTACCTGGCCGGCAGCCTGGCGTGGAACGAATACCTGGTAACGATTATAAACATGCTGCTGAATTTCTCCACGGAGTTCCTGTATCAGCGGTTTTTCGTCTTCGGCAAGTCCCTGGACAGTGCAAAGCAGGCGTAACTGCAAGGCGGGAAAGCAATGTCACGCAGACGGAATAATCCAGCAAAAAGCAGGGCACAGAAGTGTGCCCTGCTTTGTTCGTTCAATTCATCGTTCCCTCGGCGCGGGCGAAGAGGTCGCCGATCCGCTGTCTCAGGGCGTTTGCCTCGGGCGTATCCGACGTGCCGTAGGCGTCGATCCAGTCTGCCGACGCCTGCTGGGCGTCCTTCATGGCGGCAAGGTCGCAGCCCAGGTCCGCCACCCGGAAGGCGGGCAGGCCGGATTGCCGGGAGCCGAAGAAATCTCCGGGGCCCCGCAGACGCAGGTCTTCCTCGGCAATCTTGAAGCCGTCGGCGGTTTTGCACAGGGCTTTCAGCCGCTGAAGCGTCTCGGGATTGCGATTGTGGGTGGTGAGGATGCAGTAGCTTTTCGCCTTGCCCCGGCCTACCCGGCCGCGAAGCTGGTGCAGCTGGCTCAGGCCGAACCGGTCGGCGTCCTCAATGACCATCAGCGTGGCATTGGGAACGTCCACCCCCACTTCGATGACCGTGGTCGCCACCATTACGTCCGCCTCGCCCCGGGCGAAGGACGCCATGGCCGCTTCCTTCTCCGCGCCCTTCATCTGCCCGTGGAGCAGGGCGATGCGCAGGTCGGGGAAAACCGTCTGCTGTAGCGTGTCCGCCCAGACGGAGGCGGCCTTGATGCCCAGCTCCTCGTTTTCCTCCACCGCCGGGCAGACCACGAAGCACTGATGTCCCTCCGACACCTGCTTGCGGATAAAGGCGTTGATCCGGGGACGGTAGCTCTCCCCCACCAGGAAGGTATCCACCGGCTCCCGTCCCGGGGGCAGCTCGTCCAGAACGGACACGTCCAGATCGCCGTAGAGGATCAGCGCCAGCGTCCGGGGGATGGGCGTTGCCGACATCACCAGCAGATGGGGGTCCTCCCCCTTGGCGGAAAGGCGGCTGCGCTGCCCCACGCCGAAGCGGTGCTGCTCGTCGGTGATGACCAGCCCCAGATTGTCAAACCGGGTGGATTCCGACAATAGGGCGTGGGTGCCGATTACCACCTGAACCTCCCCGGCGGCGACGCGCTCCCGCACGTCCTTTTTCTGCTTTCCCGTCATGGAGCCGGTGAGCAGCGCCGCGGACACCCCCAGGGGGGCGAACAGGACGCTCAGAGAGGCAAAATGCTGCTCGGCAAGAATCTCCGTGGGCGCCATCAGAGCGGTCTGTCGGCCATTCCTCGCGGCGCAGTAGGCGGCGGCCGCCGCCACCATGGTCTTGCCGCTGCCCACGTCTCCCTGCACCAGCCGGTTCATGGGGACACCCCTGCGGAAATCCTCCAGAATTTCCCCCACCGCCCGGTTCTGGGCGCCGGTGAGGGAAAAGGGCAGACGATTATAAAAAGGCGCCATGTCGAAATCCCTATAGGGCTCCGTCTTCTTTTCTTTCCGGGCGGCGCGCATCAGGGAAAGGCCGGCGGAGAATACGAAAAATTCCTCGAAGATCATCCGCTTCTTCGCCAGCTCCGCCTCTGCCATGGAATTCGGCTCGTGGATGGCGAAATACGCCCGTTCTGCCGGTAAAATGCCGTATTTCTCCCGCACCCCGGCGGGAAGAACCTCCTCCGGCGGGTCGCACACCGCCAGCGCCTGCTGCACCAGACGAAGCAGCGCCGCGTTGGTCAGCCCCGCGGTCAGGGGGTAAATGGGCAGGATCCGCCGGGTGGTCACGGGCTGGGACTCCGGCGTCTCGAACACGGGATTCGTCATGCTGTAGCCGATAAAATCCCCGCTCACCGCGCCGTAGAAAATGTACTCCCGTCCGTATTCCAGCTGCTGGGCGGCGAAACGGTTGTTGAAAAACGTCACGTTCAGCCGCCCGGTGGTGTCCGCAAGCTGCACCTTGGTCAAATCCAGCCCCTTGCGGATGTGGCTGGTGCGGGGGGTGTTCATCACCATGGCGCGGAAGCAGGCGGGGACGTCCGGCTCCAGCTTTTCGATGGGAACCAGCTTCGTCCGGTCCTCGTACCCTCTGGGAAAGTGGCAGATGAGATCCCGGAGGGTGAAAATATTCAGCTGGGCAAGCTGCTTTGATCGCACTTCCCCCACGCCCTTGAGCATCGTGACGGGGTCAGAGAGTTTTGCCATGGTTGCACCTCCCGGGGTAAAAATCTGGAATACGCTGACGAAAACCAACAATCGGCAATTTGTTCGGAGTTTCCCCAGCAAAAATGAAAAAACTCCCTCCAAGCACTGCTCGGAAGGAGATATTTTCAGAGAAATCAGGCCAGCTTGTTCAGCTTCAGAGTCATGCTGCTCTTCTTCCGGGCAGCGTTGTTCTTGTGCAGGAGACCCTTGTTGACAGCCTGATCGACGGCCTTGACGGCGGTCTTGTAAGCGACGTCGGCGGCAGCCTTGTCACCGGACACCAGGGCGGCGTCGAACTTCTTCAGGTTGGTCTTCAGCTCGGACTTGTCAGCCTTGTTCTTCTCGTAAGCAATCTTGGAAGAAATGACATCCTTCTTAGAGGACTTGATATTGGGCATGGATTCCACCTCCTTCTATTCGTTTTCCATACAGATACGCATTATAACGCCTTGGCGCGATAAAATCAACCCTTTTTTCAAAATTTTTTGCCGTTCCGGTCGGGAGAAGCTTCCCTCCGGCCGCCCGGAACGGCAGCGGGTCGCCGGGGTTCGGGGGAAGGATTGTCAAGTCCTAATTTTTGCACAAAAAAATGTTCATGGTAAAATCCACGACCCGCCCAAAAGTGGGAAATCCGTCGAAAGCGGACGAATCTTTTTATGTGAACCAAAACTGAATATCCACAACACACCCCGCCTGTGGAAAACCCCTGTGGAAAAACCTGTGGAGATTGTGGAAAACTATGAGTTATCAACAGGAATTTTTGCTCTTTCCGTTTTGTCCCCTTCTTGTGGAAAAGTCTGCATATATCCATGTATATTCCCTTTCACGCCGAAATAGAGGCCGTGTTACGTCACCGTCAGCTGGGAGCCGTTACCGGAAAAACACCGGGGAAAAGTTGTCTTCCTGTCAAAAAACGCTGTCGAAAGCCCTTGGCGCTTTCTCTCAACTGTGAAAAATTTGTGAAAAACCGCCAAAGAATGATTTGGCGCTTCCGGGGAATACTGGAGAGGAACGGGAATGGAAAACGCTGCCTTTTCTTTCCCCATTATCACCACACAGGAGGCTGCCATGCAGGGAAAAGTAGAGATATGCGGCGTCAACACATCCAGACTTCATGTTTTGTCACAGGTAGAGATGGACGCCCTGCTCCGCCGGGCGCAGGCGGGGGACGAGGATGCCCGGGAAAAGCTCATTGAAGGGAATCTGCGCCTGGTGCTCAGCGTCATACAGCGCTTTGACAAGCGGGGCGAGAATCCCGACGATCTGTTTCAGGTGGGGTGCATCGGCCTCATCAAGGCCATTTCCAATTTTGACCCGGACAAGCAGGTGCGCTTTTCCACCTACGGCGTCCCCATGATCGCGGGGGAGGTGCGGCGGTATCTCCGGGACAACAGCGTCATCCGGGTCTCCCGCTCCATCCGGGACGTGGCCTACCGGGTGCTTCAGTGCAAGGAAGCCCTGACCACCCGCTTAGGGCGGGAACCGACCCTGGAGGAAATCTCCAAAGAGCTGGATATCCCCCTGGAGGAGGTCAGCCGGGCGCTGGACGCGGTATGCGCCCCGGCCAGCCTGTATGACCCGGTGTACTCCGACGGCGGCGATGCGCTGACGGTGATGGATCAGGTGCGGGACACCAAAAACACCGAGGACGGCTGGATGGAGCATATCACCCTGCAAAACGCCTTCCGCGCCCTGAACGACCGGGAAAAGCAGATTCTTTCCCTGCGGTTTTACGACGGGAAGACCCAGATGGAGGTGGCCTCCGCCCTGGGCATTTCCCAGGCGCAGGTGTCCCGGCTGGAAAAGGGCGCCATCGGCGCCATGCGCAAGTCCGTCAGCGTTTCGTAAAGCGGGCATACTCCCCCTCTTTGGTGCATAGGCTGTGTCAAAGGAGGGTGGGACTATGTCGATACGGTTTACCCAGCTGCAATGCAAGGAAGTCATCTGCGTCAGCGACGGGCGACGGCTGGGGTTTGTGACGGACGTGCAGGTGGAGATTCCCGGCGGGAACGTCTGCGCCATCGTCGTCCCCTGTCCCGGACGGTTCCCCGGGGGCTTCGGGCGGCGGGACGATTTTATCATTCCCTGGAACTGCATCAGGCGCATCGGTCCGGACATTGTACTGGTGGAGGCGAAGCCCGACGACTGCCGGGTGCCGAGAGGAAAGCCGGGGCTGCCGAGATAAATGGCAGTCCCGACGCATTTTTTCGCCGACGCCGGAATTTTTTTGCGTTTTTTTGGAAATAATGCTTGCAATTGTGCTTTCCATCCTATATAATGACTCAGCATGGGCTTTGACCCGTGACATTTCAAAACCACACACCCGGGGATCGGCCGCCCCCGTGTCCGAAAGGACGGGCTGCCGGGATGATCGGGGTGGAGGAAAAACAAAAGGAGAAATTGTAAAATGGCTGTCGTATCTATGAAGCAACTGCTGGAGGCCGGTGTTCACTTCGGTCACCAGACCCGCCGCTGGAACCCCAAAATGGCGCCCTACATCTACA
>URBH01000050.1 GCA_900546075.1 uncultured Eubacteriales bacterium
GTGGGGCAAAAAGACGGCTGAGACTCGCAGGCACAATTGTGCGGTGTTGCCTTAGAGAAGAGAAAAGGCTCACCCGCAGTGTCAGCTACTGAAAGCTGTGAAAGGGAAAGCCAGGAATGAGCAGTTTTACCAAAGCAGTGATATCTTTTAAGACTAGTATAGTGCATTTTACCGAACTTGTCAATACTCTGGAACAAGCAATATTCCCCACCCTTTCACAAAAGGCGCCTCAATTTCTCTGTAATTTGACAGTATCTTCTTCGCGAGAGGATATGTCACAATCCGGAAGCTCGATTCCTTTCAATAAGGAAAGGAATCCGTGTCCCCATTGCGGTGTTGCCCTAAGCGTGTCGGAGTTCTGCAAGCTATGTACAATAAATAAAGCAGCACGCCCTGCCAATCAAGGCAGGGCGTGCTGCTATTTTTGGAGCAGGATACGGGAGTCGAACCCGCCTTCACAGCTTGGGAAGCTGTTGTACTACCGATGTACGAATCCTGCGTACAGGTGCATTATAGCAGAGCCGCCGAAAAAAAGCAACCTTTTTTTGTCGGAAAAGGGAATCCCGGTTGAGGAAATCCGCCGGATGTGCTATATTTAAGGTGACGACCCGGCGGGACAGAGCCGTGATTTGTAAGGAGAAGCGCTTATGGCAGAATATGAGCTGGTTTACGAGATCAAGAACCTTTGCCGCAACAACCAGATGCGGGACGTGTTCTTTGAAGATGTGGAATGCGACGACCCGGAGGCCTATCTCCGCGGCCGCCTGAAGGGGAAAACCGTGGAATTTTCCACGGAAAAAGGCGCGGGCGGCAGCGTGACCATCCACGCGGTGGTGGACGGGCTGATCCAGAAGTACGTGTTCACGCCGGTGTGACAAAAATGTCCACTTGCGGCCGTCGGATAAATGAGAGTTGGGCAATTTTTCTGAAAAAAATTCGCAAATTATGGGTTGAATTTAGATGGCATATGTGATACGATAAGTTAGTACCGATATGGGCGAAGTGCGCCCGTAGGGCAAAGTCACCATCCGCAGTCAAAAACGGCTCCCGGGCCATGAGTGCGCGTGGTGACGCGGCCTGTATGGACGAAATTCCGACCTGTCGGCCGCTCCTTTTCCGCTTTCGCCGGAAGGGAGAAAACGCGGGAGGGGCTGCGCTCCGAACCTGCGTTACGCAAAATCACTTTTAAGGAGAACCAAACTATGGCACCTCATACCATTGCCGTTGCCGGAAAGGGTGGTGTGGGCAAAACCACTACCTGCGGCATGATCATCGACTACCTGTGCGGCAAGAAGCGCGGCCCCGTCCTTGTGGTGGACGCCGATGCCAATTCCAACCTGAACGAGGTTCTTGGCGTGGAGGTAGAGACCTCCCTCGGCCAGATTCGCGAGGAAATGGCGCAGGCGGAGCTGAAAGGCACCATTCCCAAGGGGATGACCAAGGCGGACTACGCAGAAATGAAGTTCGGCGACGCCCTGATCGAGGACGACGATTTTGACATGCTGGTCATGGGCCGTACCCAGGGCAAGGGCTGCTACTGCTACGTTAACGGCGTACTGCAATCTCAGCTTGGAAAATATCTGCCCAACTATTCCTACGTGGTCATGGACAACGAGGCGGGGCTGGAGCATATCGCCCGGGGGACGCTTCCCCATGTGGACACCATGCTTCTGATTTCCGACTGCTCCCGCCGGGGCGTTCAGGCCGTGGCGAGAATCGCCGAAATGATCGACGAGATGGGTTTGAACCCCGGACAGATGGGTCTGATCATCAACCGCGCGCCGGACGGAAAGCTGGATGACGGCGTCCGTGCCGAGATCGAAAAGCACGGCCTCAAGCTCTTTGGCGTTCTGCCTCACGACGAGGCGGTTTACCGCTGCGACTGCGACGGCAATCCGTCCGCGAAGCTCCCGGACAGCGACCCCATGAAGGTCGCGCTGCGGGGAATTATGCAGTCTATCGGCCTGTAAGCCGGTATACCACGAAGTGGGAAGGAGCGCGGCACTTCTTTTAGGAGGGGAGGGCTGTGCCTTCTTTCGCGCTCCGTACAAACAACACATCCATAATTGCGCCGGACGAAAAACGCCCCGCGTGTGGAAAAAATATCAAGGGGGATTACAAATTATGGCTTTCACTGCCAAAACGGCACCCTTCAGCGGCAAGATCAATGCCGTGACGCTGGGCACCGGTGACAAGGCAATCGTCATCGGCGGTCAGAATGTGATGCCGTTTTACACCTTCGATGCTGCCATCGAAAACGCGCCCAAGATCGGTATTGAAATTTCCGATCTGGCAACAGAGTGGGACGCTCCCGCTCTGAAGGAATTCTATGCCGGCTGCACCACCATGGTCGACTTCGCCAAGAAGGCTCAGACCATGCCCGGCGCGGATTTCCTGTGCCTGCACTTTGAGTCCGCAGACCCCAACGGCGCCAACCGCTCCGTTGCCGACTGTGTGGCCGACGCCAAGGCTGTCGCCGAGGCTACCACTATGCCCATCGTGGTCATGGGCTGCAAGAACATCGAGAAGGACGGCGAGCTGTTCAGCAAGATCGCTGAGGCGCTGCAGGGCAAGAACATTCTGGTTCTGTCCGCCCGGAACGAGGACTACAAGACCGTCGGTGCTTCCGTCGCCCTGGCTTACGGCCAGAAGGTGGGCGCTGAGACCGCCGACGACATCAACCTCGCCAAGCAGCTGAACATCATGCTCAAGGGCCTCTCCATCAACCCTGAGAACATCGTCATGAACATCGGCACCGCCGCCGTGGGCTATGGCTTCGAGTACGTGGCCTCCACCCTGGACCGTGTCCGTCTGGCCGCTCTGGCGCAGTCCGATGCCGACCTGCAAATGCCCATCATGGCTCCCGTGTCCCCCGACACCTGGGCTGTGAAGGAATCCACCGCTTCCGAGGAAGATGAGCCCGAATGGGGCAGCCGGGAAGAGCGCGCGATCGGGATGGAAGTCTCCACCGCCGCTGCCAACCTGACCGGCGGCGCTGACGCCGTCATCATGCGTCATCCCGCAGCCGTTGCCACCATCAAGAAGTTCATCACGGATCTCGTGTAATCGGAAGGAGGATACATACAATGGCTTTGAAAGGTCTTGACATTTTTAAGCTGTCTCCTAAGAAGAACTGTAAGGAGTGCGGCAGCCCCACCTGTATGGCATTCTGCATGAAGGTGGCGCAGGGCGCTGTGTCCATTGACAAGTGCCCCTACTTCTCTGATGACGCGAAGGCGATGCTCAACGAGCAGACCGCGCCTCCCATGAAAACCATCGCCGTGGGCGACCACAAGCTGGGCGGCGAGACCGTTCTTTATCGTCACGAGAAGACCCTGGTCAACAAGAACCTGTACGCGGTTTCCGTCTGCACGGGCATGTCCGCTGAGGAAGCCGACAAGAAGCTGAGCGAGCTGCAGAAGGTCGACTACGAGCGTATCGGCGAGAGAATGTACGTTGAGTTCGTTTTCGTCGCCAACAAGCAGTCCGATCCCGCCGTCTACGCGGAGCTGGTCAAGAAGGCCGCTGCTACCGGCCGTGACCTGATCCTGGAGTGCTGGGATGTGGAGTGCGCCAAGGCTGCTCTGGCAGTCGCGGGCAAGAACGTCATTCTCGACGGCGCCACCCCCGAAAACTGCGAGGCTATGAACGCCGTCGCCAAGGAGGCCGGTGTTGTTCTGGGCGTTCACGCCGACAACCTTTCCGACCTGTACGACACCGTGAAGAAGCTGGAAGCCGCCGGCAACAAGAACCTGGTGCTGGACGTCACCGGCAAGACCGCCAAGGAGACCCTGGCCAATGCCGTTCTGGTTCGCCGCACCGCCATCAAGGATGGCGACCGCAGCTTCGGCTATCCCTCCATCGTCAACGTAGGCCGCATTGCCAGCGGCGATGACCATCTGCAGACCGCCTACGCTTCCATGTTCACCGAGAAGTACGGCTCCATCATCGTCATGGAGAACATGACCTACGCCCAGGCGCTGCCTCTGTACGGCCTGCGTCAGAACATCTTCACCGATCCTCAGAAGCCCATGAAGGTGGAGAGCAAGATCTACCCGCTGAACGGCGCCGACGAGAACAGCCCCTGCGCCCTGACCGTGGACTTCGCGCTGACCTACTTCCTGGTTTCCGGCGAGCTGGAGCGTTCCAACGAGCCCGTGAACCTGATCATCACCGACGCATCCGGCATGTCCGTTCTGACTGCCTGGGCTGCCGGTAAGTTCTCCTCCACCACCGTCAAGAAGACCTTCGAGACCCTGGACATCGAGAACAAGATCAAGAACCGCACCCTGATCATCCCCGGCAAGGTTGCCGTTATGAAGGGTGAAATTCAGGAGAAGCTGCCCGGCTGGAACGTCGTTGTCGGCCCCACCGAGGCGGTTCAGCTGCCCAAGTACATGAAGGACAAGGAATACGAGGCCGCCGCCAAGGCTGCCGCCGCCGAAAACGCCGCCAAGGCTGCCACCACCGTGGAAGTCAAGGAGCTGTCCTTCGACGAGCTGCTGGCGACCAAGGTTCCCGAGATCAAGGTTGTGGACATGGGCGTCAAGTACAAGGGCCACAACCCCGAGTCCCAGACCTTCGTCACCATCGGCGAGCGCATCCACTGCATCGCGCCCTCCGTCCGCAAGGCTATGGACGAGCGGGATCCCGAGCCGATCCTGAAGCGTGCCGCTGAGCAGATCGCTGCCGGCGCCACCTATCTGGACGTCAACATCGGCCCCGCCGAGAAGGACGGTCCCGAGCGCATGATGTGGGCTGTCAAACTGCTGCAGGAGAACTTCAACAACGTGCCTCTGGCACTGGACACCGCCAACAAGCGGGCTATCGAGGCCGGTATCAAGGTCTACAACCGCACCAACGGCAAGCCCATCGTCAACTCCGCCGATGCCGGTTCCCGTATTTCCAACATTGATCTGGCCGCTGCCAACGACGCCATCTGTATCGCCCTCTGCTCCGCCGACGGCATTGCCAAGGACAACGAAGAGCGCATGAAGCACTGCCACAACATGCTGGAGCGCGGCATGGGCCTGGGCATGGACGCCACCGACCTGTGGTTCGACCCCCTGTTCCTGGTCGTCAAGGGTATGCAGGACAAGCAGATGGAGGTTCTGGAAGCCATCAAGATGTTCGCGTCCGAAGGCCTGAAGTCCACCGGCGGTCTGTCCAACAACTCTAACGGCGCGCCCAAGACGCTGCGTCCCATCATGGACTCCGCTCTGGTTGCCATGGCGATGATGCAGGGTCTGACCTCCGCCATCGTCAACCCCTGCGACCTGCGCCTGATGGAGACCATCAAGTCCTGCGACATCTTCAAGAACCACGTCCTCTACTCCGACTCCTACCTCGACCTCTAATGCCCGTAGGACGGGCGGCCAGTGACGTTGCGGAGACTGGTGGTGGTCGAACATCCTTTGGGCCCCTCGACCGGTGGTGCGGCGGTTGTCCGTGCTGAGTGGGGGAGATGGAGGGTGTTAACGGCATCGGGCGGTTGACGGACTGCGTTTGCGGTTGTTGACCGGGGTGCCGGATGACCATTTGACCCTGGAAGGTCGGCGCTTGGCTGGCCGGGTGACGTGACTGACAGTTTTCCCATGCATTCCATGGCTGGGAGGGAACCTCCCTCCCAGCCGGTTTGCTTTTCTTGCTTTGGAATAATTTACTGCATTCAAAAGCCCCGGTGCTGTGCCGGGAAATAAGTTGGTATATTCAGCCTTCGGGCTTAATATATATTATCTTTAGGATTACATTATTGGGAGGAATTTACATGAGCGTATTAACCGATCTCATTTATGGCGGATCCAATGCCGTTGCGGGACTGACCGAAGGTGCCGTCAACGACGCCATTGCCAAGTACGGCGCAGACAAGGAGATTGCCTTCCCCGATACCGCATACTTTTTCCCCACCATTTATGCTGCCACCGGCGTGAAGGTCAAGACCCTGGGCGACCTGCCCGCCTGCGTGGGCGTGCTCAAGAGCCTGATCACCAACCAGGAGGATCTGGCTCAGGCGCTGAACGCAGGTCTTGCCACCGCCGTCGGCGCGGAGATCATTGAGGGACTGAAATACGTTGACGGCGCGAACCCCTACGAAAACGAGTCCGGCATCGGCTTTGTTCCCGACCCCGTCATCCGTTCTCTGGGCGTGCCGCTGGTCACCGGCGATATCCCCGGCGTAGCCGTCGTGCTGGGCAAGGCGGACAATGCCGAGGACGTGGTCAAGGTGGTCAAGGACTACCAGAGCAAGGGCATCATGACATTCCTGGTGGGCGACGTCATCGAGCAGTGCGCCGAGGGCGGCGTCAAGATGGGCTTAGAGCTGCGTGTCATTCCTCTGGGACATGACGTGACCGCCGTCATCCATGTCGTCACCGTGGCCATCCGTGCCGCTCTGATTTTCGGCAACATTCAGCCCGGCAATCTGGCCGCTCTGCTGGACTACACCAAGAACCGTGTTCCCGCCTTCGTCAACACCTTCGGCGCCATTGACTCCGTGGTGGTTTCCGCCGGAGCAGGCGCCATCGCCCTGGGCTTCCCCGTGGTCGTGGACATCGACCTGGGCGAGAATCAGGTTCCCGGCGCTCTGGAGTCCGTATGCGACCACGCCGAGACCGTGAAGAAGTCTCTGGAGCTGCGGAACATCAAGATCAAGGTGAAGGAGCTGCCCATCCCCGTGGCCTTCGCCGCTGCCTTTGAGGGCGAGATCATCCGCAAGGCCGACATGCACAACGAGATCTGGTCTGCCAAGAACCCCACTGCCGAGCTGGTGGTGATGCGGGAACTGAATGAAATCGAGGATCACAAGATCACCATCGTCGGCCCCGACTTCGATCAGGCCAAGGATCTGGCTCTGGCGACCTATGTTGAGGTGGCCGGCAAGAAGATGCAGGTGGACTTCGAGTCCGTTATCGAGCGGAAGTTCCACGCCTGGTTCAACTACATGGAAGGCGTCATGCACACCGGCCAGCGTAACCAGGTTCGTATCCGTGTCAGCAACGCGGCTTACGAAGCAGGTCTGCGGCTGAAGGACTTCGCCGAGGTTCTGTACGTCATGATCATGGACGAGTTCGACGCCGTTGTGGACAAGTGCCAGATCACCCTGATCACCGACGCCGCCCAGGCGGAGAAATTCCGTGACGAGGTGGCTATGCCCCGGTACAACCAGCGCGACGACCGTCTGGCGTCCATGACCGACGAGGCCGTTGACCGTTACTTCACCTGCATCATGTGCCAGTCCTTCGCCCCCGCCCACTGCTGCGTGGTCACTCCCGAGCGTCTGGGTCTGTGCGGCGCCGTGTCCTGGCTGGATGCCAAGGCTACCTACGAGCTGAACCCCAACGGTCCCTGCCAGCCCATCTTCAAGGAAGGCTGCGAGGACGAGCGCACCGGCCGCTTCGCCTCCGTCAACAAGGCAATCTCCGACGCGACCCACGGCGCTGTTGAGAACGTCACCCTGTACTCCATTCTGGAGGACCCGATGACCTCCTGCGGCTGCTTCGAGTGCATCTGCGGCATTGAGCCTATGTCCAACGGCTTCATCGTTGTCAACCGGGAATACAAGGGCATGACTCCTTCCGGTATGACCTTCGGCGAGCTGGCCTCCTGCACCGGCGGCGGCGTCCAGACCCCCGGCTACATGGGTCACGGCCGTCACTTCATTTCCTCCAAGAAGTTCATCGCTGCTGAGGGCGGCATCGAGCGCATTGTCTGGATGCCCAAGGAGCTGAAGGACGACGTTGCCGAGCGCCTGAACAAGACAGCCAAGGAGCTGTACGGCATCGACAACTTCACCGACATGGTCGCCGACGAGACCGTCACCACCGACTGCGAGGAGCTGCTGAACTGGCTGACCGAGAAGGGTCACCCGGTGCTGGGCATGGAACCTCTGATGTAATGAAATTGAGATTGCGCCCGGGAAGGAAACTTCCCGGGCGTAGTTTTTTGTGGCTTCCCCTACTGAACGAGGAGAGCCTTCGGGAAACGGATCGCCACACCAGTGCTGCGGCATTGGCTTGCAATGCCCCCCTATTGAGGAGCACATGCGTTCGGTCGGGCTATGACGCCGGGGGGATGAGCCATATCATACTGAACCCCAATTAAAATCTTTAAAAAAGATTTTAATTGCCTGAAGGGCATTTTGTTCTATGAGACTTGTTTTGTGATTTCTTTCCTTATAAATCACAAAACAGGCAGCGCCGTCAGGCGATGCCTTCCTGATTAAAATTAAGATTTTAATCAGGAAATAGTATCAAATTTAATATAGGTAAAAAAATACTGATTTCGCTGGACAATTGCGGGGAGCTATGTTATACTTGAAAAGAGAATAAAATTTCAGGCGGCGCTATCATTCCGTCCGGGAGTTTCGGCAATTTTTTGCCGGATGGCAGGGCCTCGCCCAAAAAGAAAGGTGTTATCCTTATGCCAAAAGTCGTATTTCAAATCGAAGGCGGCAAGCCCATTGCCGTCGATTGCAACGTCGGCGATAACCTTCTGGAGCTGGCTCGCCGTGCCAATGTGGCAATCGACGCTCCCTGCTCCGGCAACGGCTCCTGCGGCAAGTGCCGCATCAAGCTGGTGGAGGGGGAATTGGAATCCTACCCCAGCCGCCATATTTCCGACGAAGAATATGCTGAAGGGTGGCGACTGAGCTGTAGCTCAAAGGTCGTCGGCAACTGCACCGTGTTCGTCCCGGATATTGCCAGCGCCTATCAGTCCCGGATGAAAACCGCCGATTTGAGCAGCCCCCAGGAGGTCGCCATTTTCGACGCCTGCCAGAGCCAGCTGAAGCAAAGCGGCATTCACTTTACCAATCGGTTCCGTGCGGTTGACCTGACCATGACCGAGCCGAGCCTGGACGATACCATGCCCGACAACGAGCGCCTGACCTGGGCGCTGGAGGAAGCGCTGGGCGTGGAAAAAGTGGAAATTCCCTTCTGCGTCATGGTGAAGATGGCGCATGTCCTGCGGGAAAATAACTTCCACGTGTGCGTGAAGGGCGAATTTCTGGACGATACCTTCCGCTGCATGGAGATTTGCGCCCCGGAGGACACCATGATTGTCGGCTGCGCCATCGACATCGGCACCACCACGGTCACCATGGTGCTGACCGATCTGACCACAGGCAAGATCCTGGCGAAGGGTTCCTCCGGCAACGGCCAGATTCGCTACGGCGCGGACGTTATCAACCGCATCATCGAGCAGGGCAAGCCCGGCGGCAAGAAAAAGCTTCAGGACGCCATCCTGAAAGAGACCCTGAACCCCATCATTGCCAATCTGTGCAAGTCCGCAGAGGTCACCTGCCCGTCCATTCTGCGCATGAGCGTGGGCGCGAATACCACCATGAACCATCTGCTGGTGGGCGTGGACGCCCAGCCGGTTCGGATGGATCCCTACATTCCCAGCTTTTTCCTGTGGAACGACCTGCTGGCGCAGGATTTGAAGCTCCCTGCCAATCCCCTTGCGCCGGTACTCATCGCTCCCAACATCGGCTCCTACGTAGGCGGCGACATCACCGCCGGTACGCTGGCCTCCGGCATCTGGGACAGCGACGCGCTGAGCCTGTTCATCGACCTGGGTACCAACGGCGAGATTGTCTTCGGCAACCGGGACTTCCTGGTGAGCTGTGCCTGTTCCGCCGGCCCCGCCTTTGAGGGCGGCGACATTTCCTGCGGTATGCGCGCCACCGACGGCGCCATTGAAGCCTGCACCGTCGACAAGGTGACCATGGAACCCACCGTTTCCATTGTGGGCGACGCGGATCAGAAAGCCGTGGGCATCTGCGGCAGCGGCATCATCGACATCATCTCCGAGCTGTACCGCTGCGGGATTATCAACGCCAAGGGGCTGTTCGTCCGGGAGGGCGAGCGCGTCCGCCGGGATCATCACGGCATGGGTCGGTATGTCATTGCCTTTGAAAATGAGAGCGAGACCGGCCGGGAGGTATCCATCAACGAAGTGGACATCGACAACTTCATCCGTGCCAAGGGCGCGATTTTCTCCGCCATTGCGACGCTGCTGCATAGTGTGGATATGCCCGTGGAAGCCATCGAGAATGTCTTTGTCGCCGGCGGCATCGGCTCCGGCATCAACATGAAGAACGCGGTGAACATCGGCATGTTCCCGGATGTGGAGCTGGAAAAGTTCCACTACATCGGCAATTCCTCCCTGTCTGGCGCTTACGCCATGGTCATGAGCGACGAAGCCGCCGCCAAGACCGCGGAGGTGGCCGCGAACATGACCTATCTGGAGCTTTCCACCTATCCCGGCTACATGGATTCCTTTGTAGCCGCCTGCTTCCTGCCCCATACGGACAAGCGGCTGTTCCCCCACTCCATTCAGGAGGCGTAACATGCTGGAGGGAATGCACCATGTGGCGGTGATTGCTTCGGAGGAAGCCCGAACCCTGGATTTTTATGTCAACAAGCTGGGGTTCACTCTGGAGAGCCAAGTCTGGAGGCCGGAGCAGCGGGATTATCTGCGGATGCTGCGGCTGGGGAATTTGGTGCTGGAGCTGTTCATCAAGCCCGACGCTCCTGCCCGGCTGACTCTGCCAGAGGCTCTGGGTCTACGGCATTTGGCCTTCCGGGTAACGAACATTCAGGCGGCTCGGGACTGGCTGAACGCACAGGGCATCGAGACGGAACCGATTCACGAGGACAAGGCAAACGGAGGGCACTATGTATTCTTCCGGGATCCCGACGGTCTGCCTCTGGAACTACACGATTAAGGAATAAGGAATATGCAAGTAGAAAACCACAAAGAAGAAGCCCCCTTTGCCCATTATGCGGAGCTGTTCCGCAACCTGAATCCCGCCGCCGTGGCGGCGAGGCTGTCGGACGTTCGCTGGGACGGGAAGGAATTCACCCTCGGCCTTCTGGGCAGGGCGTTTGCCATTGCCCATCCGGACTACGCCATCCGGGCGCTGGACGGTGGGACGCTGCCGCTGCTGCCCGCCCAGACGTTTCTGCTGCGCTATCTGCTGGAAAGCAAGGACGTGGTCTGGCAGGGGCAGTGGAAGACCTTCCGGGAGATGCCCTGGGGGGAGATGTACATCAAGCCCTACACCGGCCGCGTGCTGACCCGGGCGGCTTTCACCTTCGGCACCCGTCTGCCAAAGTTCAAGGCCGCCTGCGAAAAAATGCAGGCGCTGCCCCTGTCTCACGGGGACGCGGGCTACCAGTTCGATCTGATCGGCGGCTACCGGATGCAGATTCTCGTCTGGGAAGGGGACGACGAATTCCCCCCCAACGCCCAGGTGCTTTATTCCGACAATTTCGCGGAAGGCTTCGCTGCGGAAGACCGGGTCGTAGCGGGGGATATCCTGATCTCCACGATCAAGAGCCAGATGTAAAAAGGAAAAGGCAGGGCGCTCTTTTGGAGCGCCCTGCTTGCGTTTACTGCAGACCCTGCTCGTAAGCCTCGATCATCTTCTTGAACGTGTGACCCGTACAACCTTCGAGATTTGCCCTTCTTTTCAGTTTTTGCAGATACTTTTCGCAGCTTTCACCGGTGAAAATCTTGATGTCCAGCCGCATGGTGCCGTCACCCTCCGGCGTAGCAAAGATTTTATCAATAAAGGTATCGATAAATTCCTTGGTGATCTCGCCGTTTTGACAGTCACGCTCAGCATCCCGAAGCACCTTGCGGATACGCTCCATGTTGCTGCGGAACTCCTCACTGGATTCCTGCTGTTCCCGCAGCACGGCAAGCTCCTGTTCGGCGGCTTTGATGTCGGCGTTGCACTGTGCCGTCATGGACTTAAAATCAGCAGGGGTGATACTGTCGAGGGCTACCAATTCCAGCAGCTTGCTTTTCTTTTTCAGGGTTAGCTCAATGGTTGCCTGTGCTGACTCGATTTTCTTCTCAATATTGCTGCCGCTGGTCATGGAACGGTACATCCGCTCGTATTCTTCCAGCATAGCGGCGGAGGCTTCCTTTGTATCACGGAATACCTCAAAGAGTACAGGGATCAGTTCTTTTTCGTAGATGGGGATGGAATCACAGCTGTCCTTACCGTTGTTAATTTTCCCGGAGCAGACCCACTTGGAATTTTTGTTACCCTGCCGATCCACGGAGTCACGGCGGTAATAAGGTGTACCACAATGGGTACAGAACAGTTTGCCGGTCAGGAGGTTGGCGTGGTTGCAGACACCCTGACGGTTCTTCACATCCTCGCTTCTCCTGCGAAGTACGGCATTAGCCTGCTCCCACAGTTCTTCGGAAACGATAGCCGGTACGATTTCACCGGTTTCATCCTTGAACATGACCCATTCCTCCGGCGGGAGGAATTTCTGCTTTTTGGTGAACATATCCACCACCTTGACCTTGTTTCCCACGTAGTAACCCTTGTACTTAGGATTGGAGATCATGCCCGACATGGTGGAGTGGGCTATTCTCTTGCCGTTGTGGTTACGGTATCCCTTTTCCCAGAATAGTGTTTCAAGCTGTTTCATGGAGTATTCGTCGGTGGCATACAGTTCAAACAGCTGCCGAACCATCACAGCCTGATCTTCATCTATAACCAAACGGCCATCATTTTTGATATATCCAAAGATGCGGCTGTTGCCCAGCACTACATTCTGCTTGATGGCCTGCTGATGCCCGAATTTCACACGGGAACTGAGCTTCCGCAGTTCGTCCTGTGCGATGGAGGACATGATGGACAAACGAAGCTCGGAGTCCTCGTCGAAGGTGTTGATATTATCGTTCTGGAAAAAGACACCTACTCCCGCATTCAGCAGCTGTCTGGTATACTGGATGGAGTCCAGCGTATTACGGGCAAAGCGTGAGATTTCCTTCGTGATGACAAGATCAAATTTACCGGTCTCGGCATCGTCTACCATTCGATTGAAATTCTCACGGCGTTTGGTGGAAATACCGGACAGCCCTTCGTCGATATATCCCGGCACGAATGTCCACGCAGCGTTCTTCCTGATAAAATCTTCGTAATAACTGATCTGGTTGCCCAGAGAGTTCAGCTGCTCATCCGATTCTGAGGAAACACGGGCATAGTAGGTTACCCGAAGCGGAATATCGTAGATGCTTTTCATCCGCAGCTGTTGTCTGACAGAATGTATATCCATAATGATTCCTTTCTAAAAAGTTCGTTATATCATCATCTGCAAATATTATATAACAAGCAAATGAACTTTTCAAGATGATCTTAAAAGTTGTCAAAAAAAGTTTGGGCGGCAACCGTATCTCGCGATCGCCGCCCTATTTATCTTATCGCGTCTTTGCAGCAGTACGGCTCCTGATCATCAAACGCATCTTATTGCGCTGTTCTTCCGTGATCAGCCCCTTTGCAAATAGCGTATCATTGTAATAAGTCAGCCAGAGCTGTTCGATGACAGCCTGCTTTTTCTGTTCAGTCATGCCCGGCTCCATTTCCTTGATTTCTGCCATAGAATTCCTCCGTTTCGTGTTTATTATTGCCTCAGATTTCCTGATTCATTCGACCACTGTGTACATATTTCTGTGCGGTGTAAGCCCGAATGACCTCTTCGGGGATGGTGTCCACGGTGCGGCGAAGCTCGTCCAGCTCGTTGAGCTTCTGGCTGATTTCAAGCTTCTTCCGCACACTCTCTTTGGATGCGAAAGAAAGCTTTTTTTCCAGCTCCGCGTTTTCCTCGGTCAGCTCCTTGTAGGTCTTGTCATACTTTTTCAGCCTTGTCCTCATGGCCTCTACACCGGGGATATACTTGTCTAGCAGTGCCTCCAGTTCTTCTGCTTTGGATTTCTTGTTGAAGGGATTGCTGTCATGCCAAAGTCAGCGGCAAGCTTCTGCGCTGCTTCCAGCGGTGTGATGCCGAACAGCTTCGATGTGAATGCAATCACATCACCGTTTGCCTGACACCCGAAGCAATGGTAATGATCCTTATACAGCTTCATGCTCGGGTGCCTGTCATCATGAAAGGGACAGCAGACCATCCCGTTTCGGCTGACACTCAGCCCGAAATGTTCCGCCGCCATTCTCGGCGCGACCGTTGTTTTCACGGCTTCAAAAATTGTCATAGGCATTTCTCCTTTTAATTTTTCTGACAAATTCTCTTTGTCATCTGAATATACGGAGAAAAAGTCTTAGACCGTAAAAATCGGGCAGTTACGCAAGAAAAAAGAAAAGCCCTCCAGCAATCTTGCAGAAATGCAAGTGCAGAAGGGCTGCGAAATGATTTTCACCCCGCTAAGTGAATTAGAGTGAATTTTCACTTTCACGTATTGAAAAAAGTGAGAATTTGAGTATAATATAGTTAAGCTACAATGGAGGTGCTGTATATGCAATATGAAAGCGAGCGCATTGAATATAAATCTCAGATGATCGATGACATCTATAAGGAGGTCATCGCATTTGCAAATACGGACGGCGGTGTGATCTATCTCGGTATTGATGATAAGGGCAACCTGATCGGCATTGATGACGTGGATGAAACCTATACCCGCCTGACGAATGGCATCCGGGATGCAATCGCACCGGATGTGACCATGTTCGTGCGGTATGTCCTCCAGGATAATA
>URBH01000051.1 GCA_900546075.1 uncultured Eubacteriales bacterium
ACCTCACAACGCATTTCAAAGCTTTTCTGGAAGAACACAATATGCCACATATTCGTTTCCACGATCTTCGCCATAGCTGTGCAACGCTTCTATTTGCCCAGGGTGTCCCCATGAAGGAAATTCAGGCGTGGCTTGGTCACAGCACTATCGGAACGACCGCCAATATTTATACGCACCTAGACGAGAATTCCAAAATCAATTCTGCCAATGCAATTATTGGCATTTTGGAGCAAAAAAAGGACACTCAGAGCATTTAATCTCCGAGTGTCCGTTGAAAAAATGGTGCCGCTAACCGGACTCGAACCGGTACTGAGTAACCTCAGGCAGATTTTAAGTCTGCTATGTCTACCATTCCATCATAGCGGCATATGCATCCCTCAAAAACGAGGGATGGAAGGTTGGAGGGATGTTTTGGAGGGATGCTCCAAATTTCCCAAATTTCAAATTCAAAAAGCTCGCATTTCTCTAATGCTTTTCAAATTGGGTGCTTGATTCGGCCCGAGGGATTTTAAGTCTCGGGTGTCTACCTATTCCACCACAGCGGCACAATTCCCCCGTTATGGGGGATATGAAAGTATAAGGCTAATGCCAATACCTCGATATAACGTATGGTAGCATATTTTCCGCCAACCGTCAAGTGTTACAGCTGATCGAGATTCAGCGTGAAGGCTTGCAGGCAGTTGTCAAGGAACCATTCCAGCTCCGGCCGGTTCATGGCTCTCAAGGCGTCCAGGGTCTGCTGCGACGCGGAGTCGAATTCCGTGTTGCCCGCCTTCTGCTCCTCCAGACACTTGATGTGGGCGGACAGCTTGTCCGCGGCTTTGACGAAGGGTTCCAGCTCCGCGTCGTCTTCCAGGACATAGTGGGTGTAGCTGGAGCGCAGCTCGGCCGGGAGCATGTCCAGCAGGCGATTGCCCGCAATGCGCTCCACCTCCTTGTAGGCGGTCTTGATATCCGGATTGTAGTATTTGATGGGCGTGGGCAGGTCGCCGGTGAGAATCTCCGAAGCGTCGTGGTACAGCGCCGCCACGGCGCAGCGGTCGGGGTCGGGGGCGGGAAGGTTCAGAATGTCCCGGCGGATCAGCGCCAGGGCGTGAGCCAGCACTGCGGTCATGTGGCTGTGTTCAGAAATGTTTTCGGAAAAGGTGTTGCGCATCAGACCCCAGCGGGTTATATAGCGCATACGGCCCATGAGAGCGTAAAATTCATTTGCCATGGATGATCTCCTCTATGTCCGCGACCAACTGCGCGGGGGATTCGCAGAAATGCTTCGCGCCGACTGCCTCCATGCAGGCTCTGTCCCGGAAGCCCCAGAGAACGCTGAGGCAGGGGACACCGGCGTTGTTCGCCGTCAGAACGTCCACGTCGCTGTCGCCAACGTAGATGCAGGTCTCAGCGCCGATGGACGCCATGGCCTTGTACACCATGTCCGCGGCGGGCTTGCGGGGGCAGTCGGGGCTTTCCCCACGGGCGTAAATGCCGGGGAAAATGTCGGCGCAGAGGGTTTTTACCGCCGCGTCCGGCTTGTTGGAAACAATCGCGAGGGGGTAGCGCTCCCGGAGCGCGGCCAGCGCTTCCGGAATGCCCGCGTAGGGCTTGGTCTTGATCTGGCAGTGGGCGCTGTAATAGGACTGGAACGCGGCCAGCACCGGGGCGGGGTCTGCGCCCTCCGGGACGGCCTGAGCGATGAGCCGGGCAGCGCCGTTGCCGACAAACTGACGGACTTCCTCCACAGTGCGCGGAGAATAGCCGAAGGACGCAAGAACGTGGTTGACGCTGTCGGCAAGGTCTGCCAGCGTGTCCAGAAGGGTTCCGTCCAAATCAAATAAGATACCTGTTTTCATCATAATCCTCTGTTTTTCAGTACCCGGATGTCGTTTCCCACGAAGGTCAGCCGCTGAAAATCGCCGTGGAGCCGGGACGCGATCTGGGGGGAATAGCGGCGGCTCAGCTCGTCTACATTCAGGTTGGTGGAGATGACCATGGGCTTGACGGCCATCATTCTGTCGTTGAGCAGGCTGTACAGCGCGGCCGTGACGAATTGTCCGGGCATCTCCGTTCCGAGATCGTCCAGAATCAGAAGATCGCAGTTCGTCAGCTTGGCTGCTTCCCGGCGGGTGTCCTCGCTGGGGGCGAATTTGGCCTGCTCCAGCTTGGAGAACAGGTGGTTGGAGGTTTCATAGACCACGCTGTAGCCCCGGTCGGTTACCGTTCGGGCGATGCACGCCGACAGGAAGGTCTTTCCAAGACCCGTTCCGCCGATAAATAGGAGATTTCCCGCATTGGGCGTGAAGGTCGCGGCATACCGGCGGCAAATGTTCAGCGTCCGCTCCATAATGGTGCGGGGGCTGGCGCCGTATTTGGGGTCAACGGCGTCGGGATAATAGTCCAGGCGGAATTGGCTGAAGGTTTCCCGGCTGCTGGACAGCACGGAAATTTCCTTTTTCTGCTCCTGACGGCACAGCTCGCTT
The DNA here is from genome assembly GCA_900546075.1 of uncultured Eubacteriales bacterium. Classification (GTDB taxonomy): domain Bacteria; phylum Bacillota; class Clostridia; order Oscillospirales; family Oscillospiraceae; genus Faecousia. The sequence continues at coordinate 2,472 of URBH01000051.1, forward strand.
AAGCATTCGCACATGGTGGTACCCACATAGCCGCTGCCGCCGCATTTGTCACAGATGGGGCTTTCGTCCAAGAAGCCCTCCTCAAAGTTCGCCGCGGCCAGCGCCGCCCGTTCCTGTTGTAAGCTGAGGTTTTCCCGCCGCGCCTGTTCCAGAAGCGCCTGACCGTCGGAACCCTGCAAAAAGGCCGCCTGGGCGGCCTGCGCCATGGTGCGGCGCAGAAGCATGTCGATCTCCCGGATGCGGGGGACTTTGGCGTAGGCTTCTGCCAGATGCTGCCTGTTTTCCGACTCCCGGTCTTCCTTCGCCTGGGCAAGACGCGCCCGGGCGCGCTGAACCACTTCCGCACTGTATCCCACGAATCATCCCTCCTGCAATACTTTCTGAATGGCTTCCAGCTCCGCCTCGCCCAGCTGGCCGGAGGCGCCCTTCGGGACGCTCGTCTTCCGGTCGCCGGTGCGGACGTCCTCGGCGCTGTGGAAGCCCTGCTGCTGCCAGCGCTGCAAAATTTTATTCATGTACGCCCAGTTCAGTCCGCCGGTGTTCAGGCAGGTGCGCTCGTAGGCCATGGAGATCAGCTCGTCGTCCATGCCCATGTCCAGCCAGCTTTGGGCATAGCGCTCCTCGGCGGCGGTGAGACTGCGCCCCCGGATCTGGATCAGGTTCATCAGCCGGGACAGCCGGGAATTGCGCACGTTCTGCGCCTGGATAAAGGCGGCGGCTTCCTCCACGGTGTCGATGCCCCGTTCCGCCCAGTTGTAGGCTTCCTTCTCGATGGTGCGCAGAGACGGATTGCGCAGACTCCCTCTTTGACGGGCGCGTTCCTTGCAGTAGCACACCAGAAGGGAGATCACGTCCGCGGTCAGCCCTAAGTAGCGCACAAAGCCCAGAAGAATTTTCAGCTCTTCCGTGTTCAGGCTCCGCCCCAGCAGACGCTGCACCTCGCCGTAAAGGCTGCGGAAGGTGTTGTCCGAATCCATGGCGTCCAGCACGTCCTTTTCGCAGTAGCTGGGACGTTCGCCGGGGGCAATGTGGCTGGGGCGGTCCTCCGGCCACAGACCCAGCTGCCGCAGGGTTGCGGCGGCGCAGCCGTAGCGCGGGGCGCTGAAATGCAGGTCGGCTTCCGCGCCCTCGGGGCGGTTGCCGCCGTTTATGTACAGGTACAGCAGCGCTGCATCCGGGTTCGCGGCGGAGAGCAGCCTGCGGATGTCGCTCTGGGAAATTTTGACAGGTTCGGTTATCATTTCGGTGCCTCGCAGAAAAAGTCGTTTTCCGTCATTATACCACACCTTCCCAACAGGGACAACGGCGGGGCAGCAGAGAATTTCGCAGAAAAACGAAGATTTTTTTTGGCAGGACACAGGATGTTGTGGGCAGGGGAGAGGGCAAGTACAAAAACCGGAGTCAGGGCACCAATCGCGTGCGCAGCTGTACTCCGGTTTTCGTTTATTCGCAAAAAATCTGTGGCAGAATGTACGCAGGTGAGACGTTCCCTTCTCCCTGCGCAGGAATCGCTGAACACAAATCTTTTTCGCCCCCTCGCTTCCGATTAAAATAAGTATTTTAATCAGAAAAGGGTATCAAAGAGAAAATACATTCTGTCTGATGCCGCGAGAAAGCAGAAGAAGCTTGTTTTCAGAGTTTCCTTATTCGCGTCATACCGCTGCGCGTTCGGCGACACACTTGACAGGAAAGGAAATGGGCGAAAGCAACCGTCGTCACGATTGGTTCCCGTTTCTTTGCTGTCCGCAGGTAGCTTAACCGGAACAAGCCTGATTATTCGGAGGTGCCTATGGAAAAATTTGTTACATTGCTCATTCCCGCCCTTGTCGCGCTGGTGCTGGTGCGGCTGCTGCTGATGCCCATGAAGCTGGTCTTCAAAATCGGCATACACTCCGGGTGCGGCTTTCTGTGCCTGTGGCTGCTGAATTCCGTGGCGGCGTTCACGGGGGCGTATTTTCCCATCAACGCCGTGACGGTGCTGGTGGCGGGATTTCTGGGATTGCCCGGAATCGGCGTTATGGCGCTGCTGGAAGTGCTGTCAATGTAGATTTGGCGCAGTACCGCCCTCCCCGAACGGGGAGGGCGGCGCGTTTTATTTGTCCAGATGTACGTTCAGATGGGGATAGGTCATGGCGATGCCCTGCTCGTCGAAGACGTCCTTGACCCGCTGGGTCAGGGCGAAATACACGTCCCAGTAGTCCTCGGTCTTCGCCCAGACGCGGAGGGTGTAGGCAATGGCGCTGTCACCGTAGCTGCTCACGCAGGCGCTGGGGGCGGGGGTCAGAAGCACATTGTCCATGGTTCCCGCCTGCACCAGCGCGTCGATGACCTTCTGGGTGGGGGCGTCGTAGGAGGCGGAGACGGGAATGTCCACCCGGCGGGTATCGGCGGCGGAGTAGTTGACGATCTGCGCCGCGACCACCGCGCTGTTGGGAATGGAGATGAGCTTATTGTCAAAGGTGGCCAGGCGTGTGTAGGTCATGTTGATCTCCTGCACCGTGCCGGACTGCCCGGCGATTTCCACATAGTCGCCGGAGTGGAAGGGGTGGGTGGAAAGAATGGTGAAGCCGCCGATGACGTTGGTGAGCATATTTTGCAGGGACAGGGAAACGGCCAGGGTCAGGACGCTTGCCAAAGCGACGATGCCGGTGACGTCAATGTCAAGGCTGGACGCCACGCTCAGACCCAGCAGAATATACATGGCCACTTTTGCAAGGGACAGAATCAGGCTGTGGGCGGCCTTTTCCAGATGGGATTTTTCCAGTCCCCCCTGAAGCAGCTTCGTGACGACGCGAATGATCAGAAGGCCAATGACCAGCACGAGAACGGCGTGGAGCACCTTATCCAGCGCGCCGGTTCCCAGAGTGGTAAAAAAATCTTTCAGCATGGAAAACAACTCCTTCGGTGTAACAATTGAATGATGTAATTATAAAACGGGAACGGGGAAATAGCAAGAAAAAATGTGGCGCGGAAGTTGGCAAAAGGCGCTTTTTCAAATGTTAATGGCATTTTAAGAAATAGACCTCTTTCATCTTAAAGAAGCCGGTGATATAATAAGAAAAAAAGATGACGAGAGGAAGGAAAACCACATGTACAACGTTCTGATTTGCGATGACCAGCCGGATATCGTCAACGCGCTGAAAATATACCTGACCCCCGAGGGGTACAATCTGTTTGAGGCCTTTACCGGCACCCAGGCGGTGGAGATCGCGAAAAACAACGACATTCACCTCATTCTGCTGGACGTGATGATGCCCGTGATGGACGGTATCACGGCGACCTCCAAGATCCGGGAATTTTCCAACGCGCCCATCATTCTGCTCACCGCCAAGTCCGAGACGGAGGACAAGGTGCTGGGGCTGAACGTGGGGGCGGACGACTATATCACCAAGCCCTTTGTGCCGGTGGAGGTGCTGGCGCGGGTGCGGTCCCAGCTGCGCCGGTATGCCCAGCTGGGCAGCCGCCCGGAGGAGGGCAGCGGCAGCATCACCATCGGCGGCATCGTTCTGGACGACCGCACCAAAACCGTCACCGTGGAGGGGGAACCTGTGTCCCTCACGCCCACGGAGTATGCCATTCTGCACCTGCTGATGGCAAACCCCGGAAAGGTGTTCTCCACCAAGGTGCTGTATGAATCCGTCTGGCAGGAGGCGGCGCTGGGCAGCGAGGGCGCCGTGGCAGTGCATATCCGCCATCTGCGGGAGAAAATCGAGATCAACCCCTCTGAGCCGCGGTATCTGAAAGTCGTGTGGGGACAGGGCTATAAAATGGAAGGAGGAAAATAATTTGAAATACAATATTGTATTCAAATTCCTCGCCGTTGCCCTGTGCGCCCTGATGCTTTTGGGAGCCGCCGGCAGCGCCGTCGCCACCATTGGCATGACGGAAGCGGGACTGTACGACATCTCCGTGGAGGAGCTGCGGGACAGATATATCCGTTCGGACGGCGAATCCATGGCTGGCCGCATTGCCGTGGACTACGCCGAAGCGAATCTGGGCGGCGTGCCGGAGGCAATCGCGGGGCCGACCGTGTACGATCTGGGGCCGTCGGGAAAGCCCGGCTGGCTTTACGGCGTGTTCAACCCGGCGCTGGCGGGCTACGTGCTGAAGGACGCGGAAGGGAACGTGCTGGAATCCGGCGGCGCGGAAAATCTGTCGGACGCCGAATTTTATTCCTTCCCCGTCAGCGGCTCGTATAAATACGTCCTGTCCGTCACGGAAAAGTCGGAGGCAACGCCTCAGGCGGACGCGAGCACCTATAACGCCATCCCGGAGGGGGGCGCGACGGTATTCAGCGTGAGCATTGACGCGGAAGACTCCAGTGAAAGCGTGGACAGCGTCGAACCGATTGGCTATATCACCGACATTGGCTATGGCATAATCCGCTTTGAAGCCAATGAACAGGGCGCGATAGACTTGCCTGATTCTCCCACTACCTGCGTGACTTTCCGGGACGGGAATGGCGATATTCTGTATCAGACCTACAATGATGTGAGTCTGACGAAGCTTAAAACCGGCGGCTTCCTGCTGCGCGACACGACCGGTGAACCGAGCCGGAGCGAAGTCCTGTTGGACGACGTTCCCACTGAGGGCGCAGATATATATAAGGTAACATTCTCCACGGAATCGGAGCTGGCAGGCGAGGGGGGACTTACCCTCAGCGGCAGCAGTCCGGTGGGCGTGCTGAAGCGCAATGACGCGGGCGTCCTGTATTTTCAGTTGGATAACGCATTCTACCGGGATAATATGCCGGAGGACGCCATCGTCACCGCCGTGGAATTCCGGGACAAGGACGATGCTGTTGTTTATAAGGCGGCAAACCCCGCAGGCGTGGGGGAATTCGACTGGAATGCCGACGGCAAGGCCGTCGTGTTCTGGGCAACGCCCAGCCTGACGCAGAAGGTGGTGCCGGAAGCCGAGACCCTCCCGGAAACCAGAGCTGAGACGGTACCGGAAACCACCGACGAAACCACCGTTACCATGGCGACCCCCGAAATTACCGCCGAGACCGTCCCGGACACGACGGAGGAGACCCTCCCCGTCGAGACGCTGTCCGCGAACCCCACCAAGCCGGCGGTAACCGGCACGGCAGACCCGGACGTGATCTTTGTGGACGGCGAAGCTTACACCATGGAATATTGGGACGACGACGCCCAGAAGTCCATGGTGGTGGAGTTCCGCAACGCCCGGCTGCCCGCCTATACCGTGGAGCTGACCCTGGCGCCCGGCGCGTACCGCTTTGACAGCGGCTACGCTCTGCTTACCCAGGTGTGGAGCTACCGCGACAGCCTGCTCTTCATTATGGGCGCGTGCCTGCTGCTGTTTGCGGTTCTGGCCGTGTATCTTTGCTGCGCGGCGGGCAGAAAGCCCGGCAGGGAGGAAGTCCACGCCGCGGGCTTCAACTGCATTCCTCTGGACATTTACCTTGCCGGTGGCGGGCTGATCGTCTTCGGCCTTTTCATGGCGATTGTGCGGTTCGCCGAAGCCGCCGACCTGTTCAGCCAGAGCATTCAAACGGTCTGCGCCGGAGTGCTGATGGCGGGCTACGTCATGAGCCTGATTTTCGTGGGCTTCTGCTTTGCCTGCGCCGCCCAGTTCAAGACCCCCGGCGGCTACTGGTGGCGCAACAGCGTCTGCTGGCGCTGCATGAACCTGCTGGTGAAGTGCGTCAAGGGCTTCTTCTCCGGCTGCGGCTGGCTGCTGCGGAAACTGCCCAAGGCGGCGGCTGTATTCTGGGACTTCCTGCTGATGCTTCTTACACCCCTGAGATGGCTGTGGAAGCAGATAAAGAAGACCTGCGCAAAAATCGGAAAGTCCATCAACCGGGTGTATTCCATGATGCCGCTGACCTGGCAGTGGCTGCTGACAGGCTTCATTATGGTGATGCTCCTGTTCGCCGCCCTTGCGGGCAGATCGAATCTGATGGTGGTGCTGAGCCTGTGCGCCTGCGTGGCCGTGGTGCTGTACGGGGCGTACTGCTTCGGCATCCTGCTGGAAAGCGCCAAGCGCATGGGCAAGGGCGACCTGGACACCAAGGTAGACGACAAATATCTCATCGGCGCGTTCAGGAGCTTTGCCGGTGACCTGAATGACCTGGCCGGCGTTGCCGTAGTGGCGGCGCAGAAGCAATTAAAATCGGAGCGTATGAAAACAGAACTGATTACCAATGTTTCCCACGATATCAAAACGCCTTTGACCTCCATCATCAATTATGTGGACTTACTGCAAAAGCCCCACACGCCGGAGGAGGAGAAGACCTATCTGGAAGTCCTCAACCGGCAGTCCCAGCGCTTAAAAAAGCTGATCGAGGATCTGATGGAAATGAGCAAGGCCAGCACGGGGAATCTGACGGCGGACATTACCAAGCTGGACGCGGTGGAATCCGTGAACCAGGCGCTGGGAGAATTTGCCGACAAGCTGGAAAAGGCTCAGCTGACCCCCGTATTCCGCCATCCGGAGGAGTCCGTCGCCATGATGGCGGACGGAAGACTTGCCTGGCGGGTGCTGAGCAACCTCCTGAGCAATACCGTAAAATATGCCCTGCCCGGCACGCGGGTGTATATCGACGTGATGGCGGTGGAGGGAAAAGTCATCATTTCCCTGAAAAATATCTCCCGGGACGAGCTGAATGTGGACGCCGACGAGCTGATGGAGCGCTTTGTCCGGGGCGACGACTCCCGGAACACCGAGGGCAGCGGCCTGGGGCTGAACATTGCCAAGACCCTGATGGAGCTGCAAAAGGGGCAGCTGCAATTGCTGGTTGACGGCGACCTGTTCAAGGTAACGCTGATCTTCCCCGGCGCATAAAGGCGTACAGGAACCAGCCGAGGGCGGCGCGGGAAATCCCGCGCCGCCCCGTTTGTAGAAAGAAAGTGCGTCGAAATACCGGGATATTCCGGCGCGGAGAAAAAAGTGTTCACAATTTCGTCGCTTTTTATTTTCATTTCCGTTATTGCCTGTTCAAAACCGAACGGTATCTTAATAACAGAAAGGTTGCGGAAGCCGTGAGCCGCTCCCTTTCAACTCCGTAGATCCTCTTTTCTACCTCTCTTCTTTCCAAACCCTTTCGCGGAAACCCCGGTGCCAAACGCGGCACCGGGGTTTTCCACCCCCCCTGAGCGGCAGAGGCTGCTTCGGGAGGCCACAGACGGTTGCAACAAAATTGTAACCTTTGAAAGAAAATAGAAATCGAAATTAGAGATTCTCATTTTTTACAGCCGGTAAAAAACGAATTTTATGGTAAAATTTGGAGTAAATTTCTTAAGATAAGGGCAAATGTTTAAGAATGTTATAAAGTGTAAAGAATTCTGTTACATTTTGTAATTTTCCTATTGACATCCGGGAGCGGATGTGATATCATGCAGACATGAAAGAGATGCCGGGTGCGGAAGCGGCGGAAAGCCTCCCCGATTGGCGACACCAAGGATTCCAGCGCCGGCAGCATTTCTAAAACAACCAATTTTCTAGGAGGTTAGAAACTATGAAAAACACAATGAAGAAGCTGCTTAGCCTCGTATTGGTGGCTATGCTGCTGGTCTGCGCGGTTCCTTTCCAGGCGGCCGCTGCGGAAGCTGATGCCAAGACCGTAAAAGTGAATGTGTACGTTGACGATGTGCTTACCGCTGATAAGACGATCACCGTCAAGCCCGGTGAGAGCATTACCTTGAACGAGGAGCTGGCAAAGTCTCTGGTCAAGTCCGACAAGGCGTTCGTCAAGTGGACCGGTGCTTCCGGCAACGAAGCCAATGGTCAGGTCATTCCCTACGAGAAGATTCCCGCTGACTACTCCGTTAACCTGTACGTCAAGAAGATTGTTGAGGACACCCGCGTTGACGCGAAGGTTCCTGTTAAGATCTATGTTGACGGTTCTTACGTAAGAGACGGCGAGATCACCGTTCCCGTGGACGGCGCTGTGACGCTGACCAAGGAGCTGGGTCTGAAGCTGGTCAAGGAAGACAAGGAATTCGTCAAGTGGACTGGTGCCTCCGACAACGATGCTACCAACGTCACCATCAACTATGCCGGTATCACCGACGGCTACTCCCTGAAGCTGTATGTCAACACTAAGAAGGTTGAAGAGCCTGCCAAGTATATCACTCTTAAGATTATTGACGACAAGGGCAACGCGATTGCCAGAGAGTTCCAGGTCGAGCCTGTGAACGGTAAGTCCTCCGTTATCAGCGACATCCTCAGCTACCGCTGGATGGGCAACTGGAAGGATTCCTATGAGTTCGTTACCGCCAAGAGCAATGAAAAGGGCAGCAATCTGTCCCTGTCCACCACAATCAATGCCGGCGACTCCCTGACCGTCACCCTGAAGGCCAAGAGCGGCAGCACCCCCGAGGGCGACACTGTCAGAGTGACCTTCTACGCCCCCGATGGCAATGGGTTTAAGTCCGTTTCCACCTACAACGTGACCAGCGGCAGCAGCATTGACAGCAAGAAGGTTTCCGACGCTCAGAGCAAGGCCGATAACAAGACCGGCTACACCTTCAAGGGCTGGAAGATTGACAACAAGGGTGACCTCTACACCAGCGCTCAGGTTGCCAAGCTCGTCATCAAGGGCAACGTAGACTTCTACGCTTACCTCGAGAAGGACACCACCACTACCAACAACAAGTTCCCCTACAAGGTCTACCTGCACATCTTCAAGGACAACAAGGTCGACGATCCCGCCAAGACCATCAATATCACCGAGGGCATTGCTCTGGACGGCAAGGTCACGCTGGATGAGGTCAAGACCGTTGTGAAGAACTACTACACTGCCAAGACCAGCGACGGCATCAAGTATGACGGCATGTATCTGGCCACGGGCAACTGGGTCGGCAACTTCGTCAACGACACCCAGAAGTACACCACCATTGAGGACACCAACGAGATGCGCAAGGAGAGCGAGGTGCACATCAATGTGATGATCACCAACGCCAACGCCAAGAGCACCACCAACGAGAAGGCCGATAAGACCAACCCCAAGACCGGTGATATGATCTTCATTCCCGTGATCTTCATGGTCGTCTCCGGCGCCGCCATTGCCGGTGTGTACTTCTACAACAAGAAGCGCAACGCCCGGTAATCGAGAATACGCTAAGCTAAAAAAATCCCGGCAGCTTCGGCTGTCGGGATTTTTTTGCGGCACATGACAGCCGGGGCGGGGGATTTGCTGTGAAGTTTTTGCAGAAAAAGGATTCCCATTTTCACCGTCATGTGTTATAATCATAATATCCCCTAAATTTGGAAAGCAGGAGGAATGCAATATGGACAACTATAACGGCAATACCTACGCGCGGCAGGACACGGATATGTCTGTCGGCGCCTGGATCGGCACCCTGATCCTCTCGGCAATTCCCATCGTTGGTTTCATCTGCCTGATCGTTTGGGCGGTGAGCAGCTCTCCGGAGAAGCGTTCCCGGAAAAATTGGGCGATCGCTCAGTTTATCATGACGCTGATCGGTGTGGTTGTTGCAATTCTGGTGTATGCCATGTACGGCGCTTCCCTGGCGTATCTGCTGAGTTAATACTATTTCTTAATAAAATGATTTCATCATTTTATTCTGCCGTTTCACGGCAGACCGCCTGGGCGGCGGCAAGAAATGTATTGACTTCGTTTTTAAGCGGCAGTGGCCGCTGGCCGCAATCCTGCGGCCTAATAAAACGCTTAAAAGCGTTTTATTAAAAACTCGTATAAGACAAATCCCCCAACCCGGATTTTCCCGGGTTGGGGGACATCTTTTTTGATTTCAGCACTGACGCATCAGGCGGATGTAGAATTCTACGGCCTTGGCGGCGGTTTCCAGACGGATGCGCTCGTTGTTGCCGTGGATGGTGGAACGCTCTTCGGCGGTCAAGTCCATGGCGGAGAAGCGGTAGACGTGGTTGCTCAAATCCCGGTAATGCCGGGAGTCGGAGCATTGCACCATCAGGTATGGGGAAACGATGCAGCCCGGCCAGGTGTTGGCCACGGCGGCGGCGACCTTTTCCCAGGCGTCACAGCCGGTTTCGGAAACGGGGCTGGGCTCAAAGGATTCCAGGGACGTGATCTCCACGGCGGGGTCGTTGACGGCCTTTTCCAGATACGCCAGGGCGGAAGCGACGCTGTCGGCGGGGTTCAGACGGATGTTGGATACCATTTTCGCTTCGGGAGGAATCACGTTCCGGGCGGAGCTGCCCTCCATCTGGGTAAAGGCCACGGTGGTGCGCACCAGCGCGTTTATTTCGCCGCCGCTCTTTTTGCCGAGCAGGTCTATGATCCAGCCGAAGCACCACATGTTGGCGAAGATCACCCGGTACAGGGGCGTTGAATACCGACCCAGAGTGTCGAACATCTGGGCGGCGGGGCCGTCGATGTGGGCTTTGAAGGGATGATCCTCCACCCGCTTGCAGGCCGCTGCCAGCACGCCCACCGGGGTGTGAGGCTTGGGGGCGGAGGCGTGACCGCCGGCGGAGAGGGTGCGGTACTGGGCGTTCAGCATCCCCTTTTCCGCAATGCCAATCAGGCCGCAGGGCTGCTTCACGCCGGGGAACACGTTCTCCACAACGGCGCCGCCCTCGTCCACCACAATGGCGGGGTGAATGCCATGCTCGGTAAAATACGCCACAATGTTGGGCGCGCCCTGACCGTTGATCTCCTCGCCGCCAGAGAAGGCAAAGTAAATGTCCTTTTCCGGCCGGAAGCCCTGGCCGATGAGAGAATTGGCGGCGGAAAGAATGCCGTTGAAGGTGACCTTCGTGTCCAGGGTGCCGCGTCCCCAGAGGATGCCGTCCTCAATGATTCCGGCGAAGGGGGGCTTGTCCCACTTTTCCTCGTTGACGGGCACCACGTCATAGTGCGCCATCAGCACGGAAGGCTTCGCACTGCTCTTGCCCTTCCAGAGGTACAGCATTCCCCGCCGGCCCAGAATTTCCCGGGGGCAGGTCTTTGTCACCGCCGGATAGGCTTCGGCCAGCAGTTTCTGAAAATCAGCAAACGTCTGCGGGTCTTCCAGCTTTTCATCCGGGTAGCTGACTGTTTTCAGCCGAATCATATCCTGAAAGCGTTCCAACGCCCGCTTTTCATCTACCGGGAAATTCTCCGCTTCCGTCTTTTCCATGGGATAGGGCTTAAATTGCAGGGCCCGAACCACGATCACTGCCAGCCAGATCACCAGCAGCCCCAGAAGAATCCATAAAATCATCATTGTTTTCCACTCTCCTTTTCCGTTCCGATCATGCCTTTCCGATACAGAAGCCGCGCCGCGCCGATGGCGATCAGCGCGCCCACGGACACCAGTACGCTGACGCTGCTGCTCAGGCTGGGCACCAGCAGGAACAGCACCACCATGAACAGCATGGGAGCCGCCGCGATCTTCGGGTTCTTGGATACGAACACCACGCCCAGCGCGCCGAACAAGGACGGCAAAATGTTGTCAAAGGCGGGCTTCAGCACCGGGGATTCCAGCACCGGCTCCAGCAGCCGCAGACCGAACACGCCGATGGCGATCACCACCACCGTCACAATAGAGCTGGACGCAATGGCGATGGTAGAGATCACCTCGCCCTCCTCCGTCCCGGCCTTGACCTTGGCCGCCTGCATGGCGTTCAGAGCGCAGGGCACCTTCAGATTGGTCAGGTTGCCCGTCACGAAGCCCAGATAGGTTCCGCCGGTGCCCAGCATGGGCACGTAGGTCAGCACCTCGATAATGCCCACCAGCCAGTACATGGGCGCTACGCCCAGCAGGGCCTTCAGCACCGCCGTCAG
>URBH01000052.1 GCA_900546075.1 uncultured Eubacteriales bacterium
ACTGAAGAAGTGGGGCAAAAAGACGGCTGAGACTCGCAGACACAATTGTGCGGTGCTGCCTTAGGAAAGGAGCTGCCCTATGTATTCATCTGCCTATGTGTGGGCAAAGGTTTTAAGCCATATGGAAGAGCGGCTGGGGGCTGTCACCGTTTCGGCCTGGTTTGACGACGCCGAGGTGGTGGAGCTGAACGAGAACAATCTGATTCTGTACTCCCCCTCGGACTTCCGCCGGGAGATCATCCGCCGCCGCTGCACCGATTACATTCAGGACGCGCTGAAGGAAGTGTTCAACTCCGACGCGAAGCTGATGGTCTTCGGCGACGAGGAGCTGGACGCCTTCAAGCAGAAGGGGAAAAGCGTCTCCTCCATGGACTTCAATCCCCAGTTCACCTTTGACAACTTCGTTGTCGGCCCCTCCAACCGCTTTGCCCACAGCGCGGCCATCGCCGTTTCCAAAACCCCCGGGCAGGTGTACAACCCCCTGTTTCTTTATGGCCCGCCCGGCGTGGGCAAGACCCACCTGCTGTATGCCATCGCCAACGGCATCCGCAAGGAAAATCCCAACGCCAACATCGTCTACATCAAGGGCGACCAATTTACCAATGAGCTGATTGCCGCCATTCAGAACGGCAAAAATATTGAATTCCGCAGCAAATACCGGGAAGCCGACCTGTTTCTCATCGATGACGTGCAGTTTATCGCCGGCAAGGAATCCACCCAGGAGGAATTTTTCCATACCTTCAATAAGCTCTACGAGGAGCATAAGCAGATCGTCATGACCTCCGACCGCAAGCCCAGCGACATGCTGACATTGGAGGATCGGCTGAAAACCCGGTTTGAGTGGGGTCTGCTCGCGGACATTCAGCCGCCGGATTACGAGACCCGTATGGCCATTCTGAAAAACAAGGCCAAAAATCTGGGACTGAACCTTTCCGATGACGTGTGCAATTACATTGCCATCAACGTCACCAACAACGTCCGGCAGATTGAGGGTACGGTCAAGAAAATTCTGGCCTACCGGGACCTCAATAACATGCCTCTGGATCTTCCCAATATCTCCCGGGCGATTGACGATATGTTCAAGAGCGAGGGCAACGCCCTGCCCACCCCCAGCCTGATCATCAGCCAGGTGTGCAAGTTCTATTCCATCGACGAGGTGGTTCTGAGGGGCACCCAGAAAAACAAGGGTACCGCCGAGGCCAGACAAATTGCCATGTACCTGATTCGCAAGCTCACCAACCTGAGCCTGCCGGACATCGGCAAGGAATTTGCCCGGGATCACTCCACCGTATTGTACGCCATCCGGAAGGTCGAAGTCGCGCTGAAAAACGGGGACACCAACATGCAGAATAACATCCGGGACATCACCGCGAACATCAATTCCTGTCTGTAATTGCGCTCTCCTTTTTCTCCACAGCCCCTGTGGAATGTGGAAATGTAGGCTGTTGATAAGTTGCACCCGTTTTTCCGCCTGACAGCCCCTGTGGAAAAAGGATCCGTTATTCACATTGGGCTGTGGATAAAAAAATCTTGCGCCCCTAAGCAAAAAGGGAGTTATCCACATAAGTTTGCACTACCACTATTATTACTATCTAAACCTATTGAAAGAGAAATATATTGAATAAAATCAGAAAGAAAGGATTTTGACTATGCGTTTTACCTGTGAAAAAAATATGCTGGTCACGGGACTGAACATCGCAGGACGTACTGTCGCCCAGAAGAGCAGTCTTTCCGTCATTGAAGGAATCCTCTGCAAGGCCGGACAGGGACTGAGCCTCACCGGTTATAATATGGAAACCGCCATCACCTATGAGATCGATGCGGACGTGTCCGACATGGGGCAGTGCATCCTCCCGGCGAAGCTGTTCGGCGACATCATCCGCCGCCTGCCGGAGGGGTCGGTAACCGTGGTGGTGGACGAGAATTATAAGGTCTCCATCCGGGCGGGCTATGCTTCCTTTACCATTTCCGCCGAGTCCGCCGAGGATTATCCGGAGCTGCCGGATGTGGGCGACGGACGGGCAATCCATATTCCTCAGAATAAATTGAAAGAGCTGATTTCCAGTACCATTTTTGCCGTCAGCGAAAATCAGGGTCGGCCGATTCATACCGGCGTGAAGTTTGAGGTGACGGACGCCTCGATTACGGCCGTGGCCGTGGACGGCTTCCGGCTTGCCAGGCGCACCTTCCACCCGGAGGAGGGTACCGGACGGGAGATGAATTTCGTGGTTCCCGCCGCGGGACTGAAGGAAGTGGAAAAAATCCTCACGGACGTGGAGGATGACGCAGCCTTTACCCTGGGTACGAAGCACATTCTGTTCCAGGTGGGAAACGCCACGCTGGTGTGCCGGCTGCTGGAAGGAGAATTTCTGGACTGGCGGCGGGTGGTGCCGTCCAACTGCCCTATCAAAATGGTGGCAAATGTGGGTGATCTGGCATCTTCCGTGGAGCGCGTCGGCCTGATCGTGTCCGAAAAGTACAAAAGTCCCGTGCGCTGCGTGTTCGGCAACCAGGAGCTGCAGATGCGCACCAGCACAACCATCGGCGCGGCGGAGGATTGCTGCTCCCTGGCCGGGGACGGGCAGGAGCTGGAAATCGGCTTCAACGTCCGGTATCTGGCGGAGGCGCTGCGGGTGATCCCCTCGGAGGAGGTCACGCTGGAGCTGACCAACGGCCTAAGCCCCATCGTTCTGACCCCCGTGGATGAGAAGGAAGACTTTGCCTATATGGTGCTGCCGGTCAGAATCAAGAACGGCTGAAAAAGGAGTCGGCTTATGAAGGTAGTCGTCAAAAAGAAGGATAACGCCATTCCCGTGGCAATCACCACGGAGTATATCAAATTGCAGGACGCCATGAAGCTGGCGAACGCCGCGGAAACCGGCGGCGAGGCCAAGCTGATGATTCAGGAGGGACAGATTCTGGTCAACGGCGAAATCTGCCGGATGCGGGGAAAGAAGCTGCGCCCCGGCGACCGGTTCGTCTGCGACTCTCAGACGTATCAGATCTGCACCCATGAATCTGAATGAGCTGAAGCTCCGGTCCTTCCGAAATTATCGGGAAATCGCGGCGCGGTTTGACCCCGGCGTCAACCTGATCGTGGGAGACAACGCCCAGGGAAAAACCAATCTGCTGGAAGCCATCTCCTATCTTGGCAGCGGGAAAAGCTTCCGGGCGCAGAAAACCTCGGAAATGGTGCGGTTTTGTGAAGATTTCGGGGAAATCGACGGTGCGGTCTTCTCCCAGGAGAGGCAGCAGAGCATCCGGTGGATTCTGTTCCCCGGCTCCCGCCCCCGGCAGCTGTGGCTGAACGGTGCGAAGAAGAAAACCGCCGGGGAAATCGCCGGGGTGCTGCCCACGGTGCTGTTCTGCCCGGAGGATCTGATGATTCTAAAAATGGGCGCGAGCCAGCGGCGGCGGTTCGGCGATCTGGCGCTGTGCGCCCTCCGGCCGAATTACGACGCGGCCCTGACGGAGTACAACCGGATTCTGGAACAGAAAGGCCGCATTCTGAAAGACCATTTTGAAAATCCCGGTATTCTGGAAGTTTTGCCGGAATACAATACCCGGCTGTGTCAGGTAGGCGCGCTGCTGATCTCCTACCGGGCACGGTTTTATGACGGCTTGGGAAAGGCCGCGGCCAATTACCACAACCAGTTTTCCGGGGGCGCGGAGGACTTTTCCCTCAGCTATAAGACCGTATCCACGGTGGTTGACCCCTTCGCGCCCATCCCGGAGCTGACCCAGAATTTATTCGACCATCTGCAAAGCCACAGCCGGGCAGAACTGGAAACGGCGCAGTGCCTGACAGGCCCTCACAAGGACGATTTTGCCGTGAGCCTGTCCGGCGTCGACCTGAAGGCCTACGGCTCTCAGGGGCAGACCCGGACGGCGGCCATCAGCTTAAAGCTCGCCCAGCGGGAGCTGATGGCGCGGGAATGGGGGGAAGAGCCGGTATTGCTGCTGGACGATGTGCTGTCCGAGCTTGACCCCGGGCGGCAGGACTTTGTACTCAATAAAATCGTCTCCGGGCAGGTGTTCATCACCTGCTGCGAGCCGGGACGGTTTACCAAATTGGGAAAAACAATTCAGATAGAAAAGGGAAGCATTCGCGAATAATTGAAGCATATCACGCAGGAGGGCATATATGTCTGACGAAACGAAAGTAACACAGGAATACGGCGCGGAGCAGATTCAGGTTCTGGAGGGATTGGAAGCCGTGCGGAAAAGACCCGGTATGTATATCGGCTCTACCTCCTCCTCCGGTCTGCACCACCTGGTCTATGAGATCGTGGACAACGCCATTGACGAAGCGCTGGCCGGATACTGTAAGCATATTACCGTGACCATCAATCCCGGAAACTCCATCACCGTCACCGACGACGGCCGTGGTATCCCCGTGGACATCCAGCCCCAGACCGGACGCCCGGCTCTGGAGGTCGTGTATACCGTGCTCCATGCCGGCGGTAAGTTCGGCGGCGGCGGTTATAAGGTCTCCGGCGGCCTGCATGGCGTGGGCGCGTCCGTCGTCAACGCTCTGAGTGAGTGGCTGCGGGTGCGGGTTCACAAAAACGGCAGCATCTACGAAATGAAATTTGCCCGGGGCAGCATCACCCAGGAAATGCGCATCGTCGGCAAGACCGACAAGACCGGCACGGAGGTCACCTTCCAGCCCGACCCGGAGATGTTCGACAGTCTTGTCTATGACTACGAAGTCCTCCACGAGCGGATGCGGGAGGAAGCCTTTCTGAATGCGGGTCTGACCATCACCATCACCGATGACCGGGACGATGAAAAGCAGGTCAGCGAGACCATGTGCTATGAGGGCGGCATCCGGGAGTTTGCCGTCTGGTGCAACCGAAATAAGACGCCATTGTGCGAGGACGTTATCTATATGAGCGGCAGCAAGGGCGACGCTTCCGCCGAGATCGCCGTGCAGTATAACGACGGCTACAACGAATTTCTGTTGTCCTTCGCCAACGACGTGCGCACGCCGGAGGGCGGTATGCACGAGACCGGCTTCAAAACCGCGCTGACCCGGGTGCTCAACGCCTACGGCGTGAAAAACGGCATCATCAAGGGCGACGACAAGGTTTCCGGCGAAGACTGCCGGGAGGGCATCACCGCCATTATTTCCGTCAAGCTCACCGACGCCCAGTTTGAGGGTCAGACCAAGGCCAAGCTGGGCAACGCCTATATCCGCACTTTAGTCGATCAGGTGGTGAACGACCAGCTGACCACCTATTTTGAGGAACACCCCGCGGTAGCCAAGGCCGTGCTGGACAAGGCCATGATGGCCAACCGCGCCCGGGAGGCCGCCCGGAAAGCCCGGGAATCCATCCGCCGCAAGACGGGACTGGAATCCGGCCAGATGCCGGACAAGCTTCAGGACTGCAACGAGCGGGACGCCAGTCTCTGCGAGATCTACATCGTGGAGGGCGACAGCGCAGCCGGCTCCGCCATTCAGGGGCGGGACTCCCGATTCCAGGCCATTCTCGCCATGTGGGGCAAGATGCTCAACGTGGAAAAGGCTCGGGCGGACAAGATTTACGGCAACGACAAGCTGTATCCCCTGATCGTGGCGCTGGGCGCAGGCATCGGGGACGAATTCGACATTGAAAAGCTGCGGTATCACAAGGTCATCATCATGGCCGATGCCGATGTGGACGGCGCCCATATCCGCACGCTGCTGCTGACCTTCTTCTTCCGGTATATGCGGCCGCTGATTGAGCATGGCTATGTTTACTCCGCCGTGCCGCCCCTGTATAAGCTGACCCGGGGCAAGAGCGTGAAGGTCGCCTATTCCGACGATCAGCGGGACGCGATTTCCTCCCAGATGCGCAGCGACAACCCCAACGCCAAGATCGACATTTCCCGGTTCAAGGGTCTTGGCGAAATGGACCCCCACGAGCTGTGGGAGACCACCATGGACCCGGAAAAGCGTTCCCTGCGCCGTATCACCCTGGAGGACGCCCGCCGCGCCGACGAGATTTTCACCGTTCTCATGGGCGAGCAGGTGGAGCCGAGAAAGGACTGGATCGAGCGGAATGCGAGATATGCCGTTAATATTGACATCTGATATAGCAATCCCGAAATGGAGGTGCGTTTATGGGACATAACCGCAGTTATAAACCCGAGGATATCCGCTTCCCCGACCAGGTGATCACCCAGTCCAACCTGGTGGACGAAATGGAGAAATCCTATATTGAATATGCCATGTCCGTCATCGTCGGGCGGGCATTGCCGGACGTCCGGGACGGACTGAAGCCCGTTCACCGCCGGATTTTGTACACCATGTACGAAAGCGGCCTGACTTCCGACAAGCCCTTCAAGAAGTCGGCCACCTGCGTGGGCGACGTGCTGGGCAAATACCATCCCCACGGCGACGCGTCGGTTTACGACGCCATGGTGCGTCTTGCCCAGGACTTTTCCATGCGGTATCTGCTGGTGGACGGCCACGGCAACTTCGGCTCCGTGGACGGCGATCCCCCCGCGGCTTACCGTTATACCGAAGCCCGCTTGAGCAAAATTTCCAACGAAATGCTCCGGGACATCGACAAGGACACCGTGGACTGGGACCCCAACTTCGACGAGACCCGCAAAGAGCCTCGCGTGCTTCCCTCCCGCTTCCCCAACCTGCTGGTCAACGGTTCCTCCGGCATCGCTGTCGGCATGGCCACCAACATTCCGCCCCACAACTTAGCGGAGGTCATCGACGCCTGCGTGTGCGTGCTGGACGACCCGGAAGCGACCCTCGCCGATCTGATGGAGCATATTTCCGGCCCCGACTTCCCTACCGGCGGCATCATCATGGGACGAAGCGGCATTCGCGCGGCCTACGCCACCGGCCGGGGCAAGGTGGTCGTCCGCGCCCGGACGGAATTTGAGGAGCATGGCAAGGACCGGATGCGGATCATCGTCACCGAGCTTCCCTATCAGGTCAACAAGCGTCAGCTTATCAAGAACATTGCCGAGCAGGTGAAGGACAAGCGCCTGGACGGCATTTCCGACCTCCGGGACGAGACCGACCGCAACGGTATGCGCATTGTCATCGAGCTGAAAAAGGACGCCAACCCCCAGGTCGTGCTGAACAATCTGTTCAAGCAGACGGCCTTGCAGTCCAGCTTCGGCATCATCATGCTGGCGCTGGTGGACAACCAGAAGCAGCCGAAAATTCTCTCCCTGCGGCAGATCATCGACGAATATCTCAAGCATCAGGAAGAGGTTCTCACCCGGCGCACCCGGTATGACCTGAAAAAAGCCCAGGAGCGGGCGCATTTGCTGGAAGGTCTGCTCATTGCCCAGGACAACATCGACGAGGTCATCCACATCATCCGCTCGGCCTACGACGATGCCAAGCAGCGTCTGATGGATCGCTTCAAACTGGACGACGTTCAGGCACAGGCCATTCTGGACATGCGGCTGAAAGCCCTGCAGGGTCTTGACCGGGAGAAGCTCCAGAGCGAATACGACGAGCTGGAAGAAAAGATCAAGTATTATCTGGAACTGCTGGCGGACGAAAAGAAACTCAAGGCGGTTCTGCGCAGCGAGATGATCGAGATCCGGGAAAAGTTCGGCGACAAGCGGAAGACCGAGATTCAGGAGATCGAGGACGAAATCGACATCGAAGACCTGATTGAGGAGGAGACCTGCGCCTTCACGCTGTCCAACCAGGGCTACATCAAGAGAATGCCCGTGGACACCTACCGCACCCAGAGCCGGGGCGGCCGGGGCGTCAACGCCCAGAATCTGAAGGAAGAGGATTACGTCAAGAGTCTGACCATTGCGTCCACCCATGACCACATGCTCTTCTTCACCGATCAGGGACGGGTGCACCACCGCAAGGGCTACCAGATTCCCGAGGCAGGCCGCACCGCCCGAGGCACCGCCATCGTCAACGTGCTGCCCCTGAATCCCGGCGAGTCCGTCACCGCCATGGTAATTACACGGGAGTTTGACGAAAACGAGTTTCTGATGATGGTCACCCGGAAGGGCACCGTCAAGCGGATCCCCTTCGTCTCCCTGAAAACCAACCGCAAGGCGGGCATCCGCGCCATCACCCTGGACGAGGACGACCACCTGATCAGCGTCATCCGCACAAACGGCGACGACAATATCGTTCTTGCCACGGCCTTTGGCTACGCCATTTGCTTCAACGAGAACGACGTGCGGTGCATGGGTCGTGACGCGGCGGGCGTTCGCGGTATTATGTTAACCGACGGGGACTATGTAGTGGGCGCGGAGAAGGCCGAGGAGGGCAAGACCCTGCTCACCGTCACCCAGAACGGCTACGGCAAGCGCACCGCTCTGACGGAGTACCTGCGCACCGGCCCCAACGGGGAAAAGCAGGCCCAGAGCCGGGGCGGCAAGGGTCTTAAGAACTACAACATCACCCCCAAGACCGGCAACGTGGCCGGGTGCCGTGTGGTGGGCGAGAACGACGACGTGATGCTCATCGAAAACGGCGGCGTGATCATCCGCATTCCCGCGTCCTCCATCAACGTCTACAAGCGGGATGTTCAGGGCGTCATCGTCATGCGCATTGACGAGGGCAACCAGGTGGTCTCCCTGGAGCGTGTGGAAAAGATGGACGAGGAAGAATCCGGAGAACAGGCATGAAAACCGTGACCCTGTACACCGACGGCGCCTGTTCCGGCAACCCCGGCCCCGGCGGCTGGGGCGCCATTCTGGAATACAACGGCGTGGAAAAGGAGCTTTCCGGCGGAGAAGACAGCACCACCAACAACCGCATGGAGCTGACGGCGGTGATCCGGGGCTTGCAGGCGCTGAAAGAACCCTGCACCGTGGAGCTGTACAGCGACAGCAAGTACGTCATTGACGCCCTGGAAAAGGGCTGGGCGTGGGGCTGGAAAAAACGGGGCTGGGTCAAGTCCGACAAAAAGCCCGCCCTGAATTCCGACCTCTGGGAAGCGCTGCTGACCCTGACCCAGAAGCACGACGTGCATTACCACTGGGTCAAAGGCCACGCGGAGAACCCGAAAAACAACCGCTGCGACGAGCTGGCGGTCAGCGAGTGGAAGAAACGGAAATAAGGCCATCGGGCAGCGGAAACGCTGCCCGATGCGGCCACAGGAGGCAAGCATGTTTTTATCCATCGGCAACGACTTTGCCGTCCGGGACAGGAGCATCATCGGCATTTTTGATCTGGACAACACTTCCACCTCCAAGCGCACCCGGGAGTTTCTGAACCGGGCGGAGCGGGAGGGTGAGGTCATCCCCTGCGACGATCTGCCCAAGTCCTTCATCCTGACGGCGGAATACGGCTTTTCCCGGGTGCATCTGACGGCACTCAATGCCGCAACGCTGGAAAAGCGGTTAAAGTAAATATTTTAACACGAAAAATGTGCATCTCCCACGGAGATGCACATTTTTTCCAACTTTTTTACTTGGTACCGAAAATCCGGTCGCCGGCGTCGCCCAGGCCGGGGACGATGTAGGCGTGCTCGTTGAGCTTCTCGTCAACGGCGGCAAGGAACATTTCCACGTCGGGGTGGGCTTCCTGAACGGCCTTGATGCCCTCGGGGCAGCCGATGATGTTCATCATGATGATGTTCCGGCAGCCGTGCTGTTTCAGAAAATCAATGGCGGCAACGGCGCTTCCGCCGGTGGCCAGCATGGGATCCACCACGTAAACCATCCGGTTGGAGATGTCCTCCGGGAGCTTGCAGTAGTATTCCACGGGCTTGTGAGTCTCGGGGTCGCGGTACAGGCCGATGTGGCCGATCTTGGCGGAGGGAATCAGCTCCACCATGTTGTCCACCATGCCGAGGCCGGCGCGGAGAACGGGGACGATGGCCAGCTTCTTGCCGGACAGCATCCGGCACTTGGCGGTGGCGACGGGGGTCTGCACCTCCACCTCACGGGTGGGCAGGCTGCGGGTGGCCTCATAGCACATCAGACCGGCAATTTCGCCGACCAGCTCGCGGAATTCCTTTACGGAGGTCTTCTTGTTGCGCAGAATGGCCAGCTTATGCTGGATCAGGGGATGATCGAGGACGTGTACGTTTGCCATGATATTTCTCCTTCTATTTACAGGGTTGAATGAATCGGCCCCGGATTTATGAATTTTTCTGTTCCCGCTCGAGACGTTCCCGTTCCGCCTGACTTAAGCGCAGGTAGTTGGGGATCAGCGCGGCGCCGTCGCCGGTTTCTCCGGCGGCTTGTTTTTGCGCGGCAAGCAGGGCGACGCCCACGGCGCGCTGGTGCATCCGGTGTTCCGGAGGCATAATGAGGTTGGGGACATCCCCGGAAAGGGTCTTGTAAGTCAGGACGCTGCCGTCCCCCACCAGAAACACCGGCTGGGTCAGGGGCGCAAGCTCCTGCTTCAGCTGCTCCAAAGCAATGGCCCGGTCGTCGGTGATTCGTTCGAGGCTGCCGTGGTTTACATAAAACAGCGCATGATACACCTGACTCCGCCGGGCGTCCATCACGGGACAGACGTAGCCCTGATATGCGCCCAGAGAAAGCGCCATGGCTTCCAGCGTGCTGACGCCATAACACGGCACTTCCCTGCCCCATGCGAAACCCTTTGCGGCGGCAACGCCGATGCGCACGCCGGTAAAGGAGCCGGGGCCTGCGGCCACGGCCACCGCGTTGACATCGGCCACGGTTTTGCCGCACTGGCGCAGCAGAGTTTCCGCCATGACCATCAGGGTCTGGCTGTGGGTCAGGCCGGTGTTCTGGTAGCTTTCCCCCAGAAGCTTCCCGTCCTCCAGCAGCGCCGCGGAGGCGGCTTTCGCGCTGGTTTCAAAGGCTAAGATCAGCAAGAAAATCCCCTCCCGAAATGGTAATCCGCCGGGTGTTCTCCCCCAGAACGTCGATGGTGACGCTGACCGCGCCCGCCATGGCCTCGGTCACATTCTCGCTCCACTCCACGGCGCACACGCCGCCCCGGTCGAGATAGTCCTCCCAGCCGATGTCGAACAGGTCGTCGGCGGAGGAAAGGCGGTACATATCAAAATGAAACAGAGGGAGCCGCCCGCCAAGGTATTCGTTGACGATGGTATAGGTGGGGCTGGTGACGGCTTCCGTGAAGCCCAGCCCCCGGGCAAGTCCTCTTGTAAAGGCGGTCTTCCCTGCCCCAAGGTCGCCCCGGTAGGCAAGAACCGTCCCGGCGGGGATGATTCTGCCCACCGCCGCGCCGATTTTTTCCGTTTCCTCCGGGGAGTTTGTGATAAATTCCATGATATTGCTTCCTTATTGATGGGCATTCTTTAGCTTTTCCGCCTGGTCGGCGGTGGCGAGGGCGTTGATGATCTCGTCCAGGTCGCCGTCCATCACCGTGTCAATGCGGTACAGGGTCAGTCCCACCCGATGGTCGGTGACCCGACCCTGGGGGAAATTGTAGGTGCGGATGCGCTCGTTGCGCATTCCCGTTCCCACCTGACTGCGGCGCAGACCGGTAACTTCGCTGTCCAGGCGCTCCTGCTCCATTTCGTAGAGCTTGCTGGCCAGCATCCGCATACATTTTTCCCGGTTCTGGATCTGGCTTCGTTCCTCCTGACAGGCGACCACGATACCCGTGGGCTTGTGGATCAGCCGCACGGCGGAGGAGGTCTTGTTGATGTGCTGACCGCCCGCGCCGCTGGAACGGTAGACCTGCATTTCGATGTCGGCGGGGTTGATCTGCACGTCCACCTCCTCCATCTCCGGCAGAACCGCGACGGTTGCCGTGGAGGTGTGGACGCGGCCGCCGGACTCCGTTTCGGGAACCCGCTGCACACGGTGGACGCCGGACTCATATTTGAGCCTTGAGTACGCACCCCGGCCGCTGACGATGAAGTCCGCCTCCTTGACGCCCCCCAGCTCCGTTTCGTTCAGGTTCATCAGCTCGATGCGCCAGCCCATTTTTGCGGCGTACATGGAGTACATCCGGAATAAACTGTGGGCAAACAGGGCGCTTTCCTCGCCGCCCACGCCGCCGCGGATTTCCATAATGACGTTTTTTTCGTCATTGGGGTCCTTGGGAAGGAGCAGAATCTGCAATTTTTCGGCCAGGGCTTCCTTCTGCGCCTTGGCGGCGGCGTAGGTTTCCTGGCAAAGCGCCTTCATTTCCGGGTCTGCCATCAGCTCCTGGGCGTCCGCCATGTCCTGCTGCGCCTGATTGTAGGCGTGAAAGGCCTCCACAATGGGTTCCAGGTCATTTTTTTCCCGAAGCAGCTTCGCCGCCTTCTGGGGGTCGGCGTAAAAATCCGGCTGCTCGGATTTGGCGGAAAGCTCCTCGTATTTGTTGCAGATGGCCTGTAGTTTATCCAGCATATTGCTACTCCATTAAAATCTATGATATCGGTAAATCTGGCAGAAGGACACCTATTTTCGACTTTTTTCCAGACATACATCCACTTACCGGGGGAATGTTATTGGGGACGGAACACATTTAAGACGCAGCTGGCGGTGTCCGTCAGGGTCTTTGTCTCCCGCAGGCGTTGGGCGCCGTCCTTGCCGATACGGAAAACATGGGGCGTCATGGAAAGCAGATTCTCCACCTGCTCCCCTTCCACGGTGAAGGGGAAGCGAATGGGGACGGACTTCACAAGGGTGAAGCCCGGCACGTCCGGGACGGTGTCCTTGGGCTTTTCGATAAGTTGGTCGTAAATGATGGACTTGAGTCCAAGCAAATGGTCCTCCGCCGCCAGAACCTGAAGAAAATACCCCTCCGGCCGCAGAACACGCTTAAATTCCTCCGGCACGGTCAGGGCGAACAGACTGGTGAGAAGGTCACAGGAGTGGTCGGCCACGGGAATGTGGGACGCGGTGGCGCAGAGCCACAGACCGTTCTTGTATTTCCCGGCGGCACAGCGGACAGCCTCCCGGGAGATGTCCATTCCCGTGAGGTGCATTCCAAGAGCCTCAGCCAGACGGGCGGAGTAATACCCTTCCCCGCAGCCCACGTCCAGAAGCTCGCCGGAGGGTCTTATCTCATTTGAGTTAACCGTTAACGCTTTTGAGACGGCAATCAGAGCCTCGGCGATGGGGGCGTAGTATCCCGCTTCCAGAAAGGCGCGGCGGGACAGCACCTGCTCCCGGGTGTCCCCCGGATGCAGGGAGTGCTTCTGCTGAACCGTCAGCAGATTCACATAGCCTTGCCGGGCAATGTCGAAACAGTGATGCCCGGCGCAGACGAGAGATTTGTTAAGGGTATTCAGTTTGCTTCCGCAGATCGGGCAAATCAAATCCATTCCGCAACCCTCCATCCTATAGTATACCGCATTTTTGCCGCTACGTCAAATCAAAATTGCGGATAAGGGGGCGTTGGGACGGAACAGAAAGAATGACGGAGGTGGTTCCATGCGGCGGTTTTTGGCGGTTCTTGCGATCTTAAGCCTGTTGGTTATCCCCGTGGACGCGGCGGAGACGACAAAATATGTGGCGCTGACCTTTGACGACGGGCCCTCCGGGCGGTATACCCGCCGGCTTCTGGACGGCCTGTGGGAGCGGGAGGTGAAGGCCACGTTTCTGCTGTGCGGCTACCGGATCCAGGATTACCCGGACATCACCCGGCGGATTTTCGACGAGGGTCACGAGATCGGCTACCACGGCTACACCCACAACAGCATGGAGAAAATGAGCCGCCGCGCGGTGGCCTCCGAGATCATGGACACCCAGGCGCTGCTGCCCGAGGGATGCGAGCCGGTGTTTCTCCGGCCGCCGGGAGGGTGCTGCAGCGACGCGGTGCGTCAGGTGGCCGAGGCACGGCGGCTGGCCATCCTCAGCTGGTCGGTAGACCCCCGGGACTGGGCGACCTCCGACACGGCGGCGGTGGAGCGGGCGGTGCTGAAAAACGTGAAGGACGGGGACATCGTCCTGCTCCACGACATGACGGCAAGCTCGGTGCAGGCGGCGCTGGACATTGTGGACGTTCTGAAAAACCAGGGCTACGAGATCGTCACGGTGTCGGCGCTGGTGAAGCTCCGGGGCGTGAAGCTGAAGCCGGGAAAGACCTATACCAGCTTCCCGGCGGAGCTGAAATGAAAGGAACAACCCTTGGCTCTCCCTCCGGGAGAGCTGTCACCGAAGGTGACTGAGAGGGCATTGC
>URBH01000053.1 GCA_900546075.1 uncultured Eubacteriales bacterium
CAATCCTGCGGCCTAATAAAACGCTTTTAAGCGTTTTATTAAAAACTCGTATAAATCACAAAACTGGCAGCGCCATTAGGTGATGCCTTCCTGATTAAAATCAAAGATTTTAATCAGGAAATAGTATTAGAATCTTCCGTAAGGATCGGGGAGCTTGTTCGGCTCCGGGTAGGTCTCGCCGTGGGTGTCCACGGTGATGGAGGCAATCTTCTGCTCCATCTGGGGACGGTCGTTGCGGTCGGTCTGGACGGAGGCGATGGCGTCCACCACGTCCATACCGGAGGTTACCTTGCCGAAGGCGGCGTACTGACCGTCCAAGT
The DNA here is from genome assembly GCA_900546075.1 of uncultured Eubacteriales bacterium. Classification (GTDB taxonomy): domain Bacteria; phylum Bacillota; class Clostridia; order Oscillospirales; family Oscillospiraceae; genus Faecousia. The sequence continues at coordinate 321 of URBH01000053.1, forward strand.
GCTTGGCGTCGGCGTGCATGATGAAGAACTGGCTGCCCGCGGAGTTGGGGGAGGAGGAACGCGCCATGCTGAGAACGCCCCGTTTGTGCTTCAGGTCGTTCTTGACGCCGTTGAAAAAGAACTCGCCCTTGATGCAGTAGCCGGGGCCGCCCATGCCGGTGCCTTCGGGACAGCCGCCCTGAATCATGAAGCCGGGAATGACTCTGTGGAAAATCAGACCGTCATAAAAATGGTGATCGCACAGATCGATGAAGTTGCGGACGCTCTGGGGCGCCTTGTCGGGATATAGCTCGCCCTCGATGACGCCGCCGTTTTCCATGGTGATCTTAAATGTGGGATTCATTGATTTCTCTCCTTCATGGCGCGGTCGATCTGACGCTTGGCGTCCTTCTCTGCCGCGGCCTGTCGTTTGTCGTATAGCTTTTTGCCCTTGCACAGCCCGACCTTGACCTTTACCCGGCTGCCCTTGAAATAGACGGACAGGGGGATCAGGGCGTAGCCGTCCTGCTTGACCTTGCCGTAGAGCCGCATGATCTCCCGCTTGTGCAGCAGCAGACGGCGGGGACGGCGGGGGTCAACGTTGAAGCGGTTGCCGTGGTCATAAGGGGAGATGTGCATCTGGTTTAAGAGCATGTCGCCGTCCTTGATACCGCACCAGGCGTCCTTCAGGTTCAGCGTGCCTGCCCGGATGGACTTGACCTCGGTGCCAACCAGCTCGATACCCGCCTCGATCTCCTCTTCCACGAAGTATTCGTGATAGGCTTCCCGGTTCCGCGCCATGACCTTTACGCTTGCCTTTTCCAGATGTCTCACCCCCTGCACGATTCTACGGTCATTATACCATAACTGTCAAGGGGATTATACCGCTCAACCGGTAAATGTTTCCGCTTACAGCAGACGCAGCCCCCACTCGCCGCTGTTTTCCTGATAATACTGGAATTCGTTCAGCGTGTCGGATTCAAAGACCTTCAGCATGTCCATGAAATCCTCCACCAGACGGTATTCCGACAGTTGCTGCCGGGGCAGCCAGAACACCTCGCCCTCGTCGGAGGACTGCAAATCTCCGGTGTAGCGGTCGGCTTTGTAGAAAAAGACCACATACCGGGCGTTGTCCCGGGTCTGGAATTGCTTGACGCCGCACAGCGTTGGGTTCTCGATGGTCAGCCCGGTTTCCTCCCGAGTTTCCCGGATGGCGGCCGCGGTGAAGGCTTCGCCCGGCTCCACGTGTCCGCCGGGGAAGCAGATACCCGGCCAGCCGGGGTCATTGCGATCCTCCATCAGAAGATTGCCATTGCCGTCGGACACCATGACCAGCACGGTGAAAATCGCCTGTTCTGCCATCGTTACACCCCGTCAAACAGAAACTGTTCCAGATCTTTGGTAGACGCGAAGGAAAAATCGCACAGCCGGGTCATTTCCTCCGTGATTTCCGGACAATCCCGCCGCCCCCAACCGGCGAAGGCGATGGGGACGCCGGCGGAACGCGCCATTTCCCAAGCGAGCTTCACATCGTCCACCACCAGCAGCTGGGACTGGGTATAGCCGTATTTTGCCATGATCTGCTCCAGCGGCCAGGGGCTGGGCTTGCGCAGTTCCTCCGGTAAGTCCCAGCCGTAAATGTCGTCGGGGAGAATGCCGAAGTGGGTCTCGTAGTCCCGTGTGATGTTCTGGATGCAGGAATGGGAAACGACGCAGACTGTGCCCCCGGCTTTCTTCTGGCGGCGGATGATGTCCCCGATGCCGGGGAAGGGGGCGGGGATGTGATCGACGATGTATTCTTGCCAGCCGTGGTATTCGTCCACGATCTCCTGCTCGGTGAAGTGGTACCACTTCCGGCACATGTCGGCAAAGCCCAGACGGAAGCAGCCCTCGGCGTACTCGTGGAGGGTGATTTTCGTCCCCGGGCGGAATTGATCGAGAATGTAGCAGAAGAAAGGATAATTGATGGTGGCCTCGCTCTGGACGACGGTATCGTCGTGGTCGAGGACAAGACAGGGGTATTTCAGCATAGCGATTCTCCCAATATTTTTTCTTTTCCCATTATACCAGACCCCGGGCGGCGACGCAACCAGAAAATTCCTCTTGCATATATCGAACAAATGTGCTATAATAAACGAAAACAAAAGGAGGGAAGCGCGATGGTGCGCAAGACGTGTCCGGTGGATGTCATTTCAGTATGCAGCGCCAACGGGGAGATCCGCCCGCTGCGGCTGCGGGTGGAGGACGAGGAACAGGGGCTTATCCGGGTGAATATTGACGAAATCATCAGCGTGAAGGAAATTCCCTATGTAGGCGTGGAAGCGAGAATATTTCTGTGCCGTGGGTCGGCGGACGGGCGGCAATGGCGGTTTGCCCTGAAATACGCCATCCGCGCCCACTGCTGGTGTTTGATGGACAGGGTGTACTGATTTTTCAGGGTGGAAATCACCGGGGAATTGTTGTATGATAGGGAAGAAGATTCTCGGGAGGAAGCACTATGACAATCGTGACCTTTTACAACGGCGACCCCAAGGATGCGCCGAAAACCACCATGCCCGCCCGTCTGGGGGCAAACGCCATCATCACCTGCAAGAACCGTCTGCTGCTGGAAAAGCGCAGCGATTCCGACGTCTGGGGCCTGGTTGGCGGCGGCTGCAAGAAATGGGAGACCGGCCGGCAGGCAATCGCCCGGGAAGTTTATGAGGAGCTGGGACTGCGCATCGCCCCGGAACGGTTCCGGAAGCTGGCGGTGTACGACAACCCCGGCCGGATCGCCGCATTCCGGGACGGCAGCATCTGGCGCATGGTGATCGTGGTGTACGCGCTGGAGCTGGCGGAGGAGCCGGAAATGCACATCAGCAGAGAATCCAAGGCCCTTCGCTTTTTCAGCCGGGAGGAAATCGGGGACATCCAAATCGCAATCACCCACAAGGATATCGTGGAGGACTGGTTTTGCAAAGGGGAAAATGCCCGCGTTTGTGAATAAACAGAAAAGAATATACAATTATTGAAAAAATACTTGTATATTCACGGAAAGTATGCTAATATACAAGTTAAACGGTGCAGTATCCTAGTCGGGGTGGCCATCTTCCAGGAAGGGCCTAAAAATCCTTTGAAGGGCACATCGATGAAGTCCCTGGTGTTTGCTTGTTACGCCCAGTTTCGGGTGGATGCTGGGGGTTAAGGATTCCGGGCGCGCGCAACGGCATGACGCATACGACCCGGTTTCCGTGGAGACTTGAAGCTTGTGCGACGACGGTTGAAGTCCCTTTGGCGGCTCCGATCGCGTACGAATCAGGTATGAACCTGCAAGGCGGTGCACAGAATCGTGTGCTGCGTGCAGCGTAGCCTGCCTTGCGTGGAAATGCGGGAAAAGAAGACCAGACAGCCGGCCGCTATGGCCATAGCAGCTGCTGCCATCGCTTCTGGAAACCATTTCTGCAAAAGAGGCTAAGACCATGGTTTCCTCCGTTGTGGAAAACACCTAGGCTGTCGTAAAAGGGCAGGCAGGGGATTGCAGTACGGACTAAGTGGCAATCGGGTACCCATTATCATGGCAACACTTGGGCGGATGAATGAAATGGAAACGGCCTGTGCGGCAACGGCAGGTTTCATCCGGTGAAAAACAACCCGACCTAAGCCGTAAGATTTACTCTGCCTGCCACCGTTTTTTCATTTACTATATTTCTCAGAAGGAGACTGCTTTCGTGGCGAAAACCGACCCTGAGGCTGCCAAACGGCAGCGGCATAAGACGATCCGCTGGGTCGTCACCGTTTTCTTATCTACGGTTGTCATTTCCGGAATCATTTCCCTGGTCTCGGACGAGGTGATGGACAGCAGCAGCCTTCCCGTGGCCTTTCTCATTCTGCTTGCCATCGTGATGGTGGGCATTGTCTTCGATATCATCGGCATGGCGGTGGCCACGGCGGATGAAAAGCCCTTTCATTCCATGGCCGCCCGGAAGGTGCCGGGTTCCCAGGAGGCCATCCGGCTCCTGCGCAACGCGGAGCGGGTCAGTTCCATCTGCAACGACGTGGTGGGCGACATCTGCGGCGTTGTCTCCGGCAGCGCGTCGGCGACCATCGCGGCGCTGATCCTCACCCGGGTGGAGGTAGGCTGGCCGCGGGGCGTTTCTCTGGTCATGTCCGCACTTGTGGCGGGGCTGACCGTGGGCGGCAAGGCCATCGGCAAGACCTTCGCCGTCAATTCCTGCACGCAGATCGTTCACATGGTGGGCAGAGTGCTTCATGCCCTGAATGGCCTGCATGGTAAAAAGAAAAAGTAATATGTTAGGTTGTGTCGAACGTGAGCATCTTACAGAAAATAAATGGCCATGACGACCTTATTACGCTGGATGACCGGCAGAGAACCCAGCTTTGTGGGGAAATCCGGGAGTTTTTGATCTCCAACGTCTCCAAAACCGGCGGACATCTGGCCGGAAACCTGGGCGTGGTGGAGCTGAGCGTGGCCATCGAAGCCGTTTTTAATACCGAGATAGACCGCCTGGTTTTTGATGTGGGGCATCAGTCTTATGTGCATAAGCTGCTGACCGGACGCCAGGCGGATTTTCCGCATCTGCGGCAGTACGGCGGCCTGTCCGGTTTTCCCAAGCCTTCGGAGAGCAATACGGACGCCTTCGTGGCGGGACACGCTTCCAGCTCCGTTTCCATCGCCTTGGGCATGGCGCGGGCGAGAACGCTTCTGCATCAGGACTATAATGTGGTTGCCCTGATCGGCGACGGCGCCTGCACCGGCGGTATGGCCTACGAAGGGCTGAACGACGCGGCGGTGAGTGGCGAGCCGATGGTCATTATCCTCAACGACAACGAAATGTCCATCGGCCGGAACGTGGGCGGCGTGTCCCGGCATCTGTCCCGGCTGCGCTCCAGCGGGCATTATCTGAAGGCCAAGCGCCGGTACCGGGAAATCATGAAGAAGACTGCCATTGGCAGAGCGGCGTACCGGGTGACCAGACGGCTGAAAAACAGGCTGAAGCGGTTTTTGCTGCCCGCGTCCCTGTTTGAAAATATGGGCTTTACCTACCTGGGACCCGTGGACGGCCACGACCTGCCCGGACTGATTTCCCTGCTTACCACCGCCCGGGATCTGGCCGAGCCGGTGGTGGTGCATGTGGTCACGAAGAAGGGCTGCGGCTACCGGTTTGCCGAGGAAGACCCGGCAAAATTCCACGGAATCGGGGCATTTGACCCGGAAACCGGGAAAAAGCTGGCACCGAAAGTCAAATCCTATGCCGATTCCTTCGGGGAGACCATGATGGAGCTTGCCCGGGAGGACGACCGGATCTGCGCGATTACGGCCGCCATGCCGGGAGGCACGGGGCTGCTCAAATTCATGCGGGAATATCCCAAACGCTTCTTTGACGTGGGCATTGCGGAGGAACACGCGATTTCCATGGCGGGCGGCCTTGCCAAGCAGGGAATGGTGCCGGTGGCGGCAATCTATTCCACCTTTTTGCAGCGCGCCTATGACCAGATCATGCAGGATATTGCCATGCTGCACCTGCATGTGATCCTCGCCATAGACCGGGCGGGGCTTGTGGGAGACGACGGCGCTACCCACCACGGCGTGTTTGACGTCGGATTTTTGCGGCAGGTGCCGGGGATGCTGATCCTTACGCCCGCCAGCCTTGCCGAACAGAGGGATATGCTTTCTTGGGCGGCGGAAACATATAACGGCCCCGTGGCAGTTCGCTACCCCCGGGGCGGGGAGGGCAGCTACCGGGATTCCGCGTGGCAGCCCGGTGAAAACGTGGAAGCGGAAGGGCTTCTGTGCTGCCACCGCCGGGGCGGGGACGTGACACTGGTGACCTATGGTTCCATGCTGGATAATGTCTTGGAAGCGGCGGAGATTTTGTCCCGGCGGGGCATTGAAGCGACCATTCTGCGGCTTCTGACGGTGTCCGCCCTGCCCACACGGGAAATTCTCGCGGAAATGTCGGAAAACCGCCGCGTGATCGTGGCGGAGGAGGTCTGCACCGGCTCCGGCATCCGGGAGGCGCTGGCCTGGGAGCTGCGGAAGCTATGCCCGGACTGCCGGGTGGACGGCGTCGATCTGGGCGCGGACTTCGTTACCCACGGCTCGACGAAGGAACTGTACCGGCACTACGGTCTGGACGGGGAGTCCATCGCGAATTTTACCCAGGGGGTGCTGTCCTAAGTGAAGGTAAAGAAGAGGCTGGATGTTCTGCTGACGGAGCGGAACCTTGCGGACAGCCGCTCCAAGGCGCAGGCCGTCATCATGAGCGGTCTTGTATACGTGGACGGTCAGAAGGCCGACAAGCCCGGCGTTTCCTATGACGAAACGGTGGAAATTGAGGTGCGGGGCGCGGCGTGCCCCTACGTCAGCCGGGGCGGATTGAAGCTGGAAAAAGCGCTGCGGGACTTCGGCGTGAAGACCGAGGGCTGCGTGTGCAGCGATTCCGGCGCGTCCACCGGCGGATTTACGGATTGTCTGTTGCAGCACGGGGCGAAGAAGGTATTCGCCATCGACGTGGGCTACGGCCAGCTGGACTGGAAAATTCGCTCCGACCCGCGAGTCGTGGTCATGGAGCGCACCAACATCCGCTATGTTACCCCGGAGCAACTGGGGGAGCCGCTGGATTTGTCCGTGGTAGACGTGAGCTTTATTTCGCTAAAACTGGTTTTGCCTGTGATCAAAAATCTGTTGAAGCCCACCGGGCAGGTGCTTTGTCTCATCAAGCCCCAGTTTGAGGCGGGGAAGGACAAGGTGGGCAAAAAGGGCGTTGTCCGGGAGAAAGCCACCCACAAAGAGGTGCTGGACAATTTCGTCGCCCTGGCAGACGAGCTGCAATTCAAAATTCTCGGCCTGACCTTCTCCCCGGTGAAGGGGCCGGAGGGAAATATCGAATTTTTGGCGCATTTGACGCTGGACGATGCGGACGGCATTCGGCCGGATACGGCGCTGGTGGTGGAATCGGCACATCAGACGCTGGATAAGGGGGAAAATTCATGAAAAATGTCATTCTGACCCCCAATCCCTACCGGGACAGGAACTTCCAGACCATGCGAAACGCCATGCAGATTCTGAGGAACGCGGGCATTCAGCCCAAATTATGCCTGCCCTTTGAGGTAGACCGCAATTACGAGCTGCCGAAAGATCTGCGCTTCTCCCGGCTGGATCGGGAGCTGCCCAATGCCGAGCTGGTGATCTGCTTCGGCGGCGACGGCACCATTCTGCACATGGCCAAGGCGGCGACTCGGAGGGGCGTCCCCCTTCTCGGCGTGAACATCGGCACCATGGGCTTCATGGCGGAGCTGGAAAGCACCGAGCTGGAAAAGCTTTCCATGCTGGCCACCGGGGAATTCACCACGGAAAAGCGCATGATGCTGGACGTGACGGTGCAGCGCAGCCGGGACATTCTGTTTCACGACATCTGTCTGAACGACGCGGTGATCACCAAGGGCGCGATCGCCAGAATCGTGCATCTTTCCGTAAAATGCGACGGCGTGCAGGCCATGGAGTGCGGCGGCGACGGGGTGATCGTAGCGACGCCCACCGGCTCCACCGCCTACAGCTTTTCCGCCGGCGGCCCCATTGTGGAGCCGGAGGCGAACAACATCATCATTACGCCCATCTGCGCCCATGAGGTGGGCAGCCGGTGCATCGTGGCGTCCGACCGGCGGGTGGTCACCGTGGAAATGGTGCGCAACGCCCGTCGCAACGCCTACGTCTCCGTGGACGGCGGCAGGGCGTTCCGGCTGAATCTGGGCGATGTGGTAACGGTTCAGAAATCTCATCTGGAAACGAAACTGGTTCGGTTGAAGGAACGCAGTTTTTATGATGTGGTCAACGCGAAATTTAAGAAAGTGTAAGAGGTGACCGGGTTTGAAATCGAAGAGACAGGCAAAAATTATGGAGATCATCTCCACGACAAACGTGGAAACACAGGAGCAATTGCTTAAGGAGCTGCAGGAAGCGGGCTTTACCAGCACCCAGGCGACCATTTCCCGGGACATCAAGGAGCTGCGGATCGTCAAAGAGTTGACCAGCTTCGGCACCTACCGCTACACGACGGTGGCCAGGGAGGTACCCAGTGCCTTCACGGGGCGGCTGAACACCATTTTCCGGGAGTGCGTCACCAGCTTTGACTATGCCCAGAACATCATCGTCATCCACACTCTCCCGGGACTGGCCAACGCGGCGGCCTCCGCGCTGGACGCCATGAATATGAACGTGGTGCTGGGAACCCTGGCCGGTGACGATACGGTGGTGGTCATCATGCGGGATACCAACGCCGCCGCGGCCTTCTGCGGCGAGATCAAGAGCCTGATAAACGGCTGAGAGGGGGAATAACCGTGCTGAGCCTTCTGCATATTGAAAATATCGCGGTAATTGAAAGCGCGGATATTTCCTTCGACGGGGGATTTACCGTCCTCACCGGCGAAACCGGCGCGGGCAAATCCATTGTCATTGACGCGATTTCCGCGATTCTCGGCGAGCGGGCGTACCGGGACATGATCCGAACCGGGACAAATAAGGCCACCGTCCGGGCGGTGTTTACCGGGGTTCCCAAGCTACAGTGGTTTGAGGACAACGGCGTGGAATACGACCCGGAGACCGTCGTCCAGCGGGAGATTTTCCTGGACGGGAAAAATGTCTGCCGGGTCAACGGAAGCCTGGTCACCGTGTCCATCCTGCGGAAGCTGGGCATCCAGCTCATCAACATCCACGGTCAGCACGATTCCGCGTCCCTGTTTGACGAGGAAAACCACCTGGCTTTCCTGGACGCCTTTGCCGGGAACGAGACACTTCGAAGCGATTACGGAGAAAAATACGAAGCGGTGGCGAAGCTGCGGCGGGAAATTGACCGCCTGACCATGGACGAAGGGGAAAAGCTGCGCCGCATGGAGACCCTGAAATACCAGATCGCGGAAATTGAAAAAGCGGAACTGGAACCGGGGGAGGACGAAAGATTAGAAGAACGGCGGAAGATTCTGCAAAACGCCGAAAAGCTGAGCAACGGCATGGAAACGGCCGTGGAATGTCTCTACGGCGGGGACGATACCGACGGCGCCGCCGGGCTGCTTGCCCAGGCGGAGTACGCCCTCGCGCGGCTGTCCCGGTTCAGCGACAGCTTCAACGCTCTGCATGAGCGGGTGGCGGACCTGATGTATCAGGTGCAGGACGCCGCCGAGGAGGTTCGGGACGCCCGGGATGGCTTAAGCTATTCCGCCGACGAGCTGGAACAGATCGAGTCCCGGCTGGACGTGATTCACAAGCTGCGCCGGAAATACGGCACGACCTGTGAGGACATCCTGGCCTATCTGGACAGCGCGAGAAAAGAGCTGGACGACATCGAATTTGCCGACGACCATCTGGAACGGCTGAAAGGGAAGCTCCAGAAGGCGGAAAAAGCCGCCTGGGACGCGGCGATCGCCCTCCGGGAAAACCGGAAAGCGGCGGCAAAGGCCATGTCGGAGCGCATTCTGACGGAGCTGACCCAGCTGGACATGCCCCGGGTGCAGTTTTCCTGCGAGTTCCGGGAGACGGAGCTGACGGCCACCGGCGCGGACGCCGTGGCGTTTTACATGTCCGCCAACGCGGGCGAAGCGCTGAAACCCATGAGCAAGGTGGCCTCCGGCGGCGAATTGGCGAGAATCATGCTGGCTATGAAAAACGTTCTGGCGGAAAAAGACCAGGTGGAGACCCTGATTTTTGACGAGGTGGACACCGGCGTTTCCGGTCGGGCTGCCCAGAAGGTCGCTCAGAAGCTGAAAAGCGTTGCCGCCCACAAGCAGGTGCTGTGCGTCACCCATCTGCCCCAGCTGGCGGCGCTGGCGGACAACCATCTGCTCATCGCCAAGCAGGAGCGGAACGGACGGACATACACCTCCGTGACGCCATTGGACTTGGAGGGCAGAAAGCGGGAGCTGGCGCGCATCATCGGCGGCGCGACGATTACCGAAACCACGCTGAAAAGCGCGGAAGAAATGCTGAGAGGATAACGATAATGAATGCAGCGGAAATGTGGGAACGCTTCTGCGAAAAGTCGGGGATAAAGGCGGATTACGATGACTGGGCGTTCGGCGGCGCACCGGACGCGCTGGCGGAGCTTGTCCTGAACGGTATCAAGACCGCTACGGCCTCGGCCTACCCCCTATATGAGCAGGAACAGGAGCCGCTTCCCAAAGCGGGGGACTACAGCGTCATTTTGAACACAAAGGGCGAAGCGGTCTGCATCATCCGCACGACGAAGGTCTATGTCGTGCCGTTCCGGGAGGTCAGTGCCGATCACGCCTTCCGGGAAGGGGAGGACGACCGGAGCCTGGAATCCTGGCGGGAGGTGCACCGTGACTTCTTTACCCGGGAAATGAACGCTGGAGGACTGACCTTTGACGAGGATATGCCGGTGGTATGCGAAGAATTTATGCGAGTTTACCCTTGACAAATTTTGATCCTTTTGTTAGGATAATGCAAGCAACACAGTGATGGGAAGAAGTAAGCGTCCCGATTCCCGCCAGAGAGCTGCCGGTGGGTGCAAGGCAGTGGGGAAAAGCGCCGAAATACCTCCCGGAGTGGCCTTTCTGAAATTTGAAACGCAGAAGTAGGAAAGGACGGGGTTCGCCCGGTACAGCGAGAGGCGTTGCTGGACGCCGTGAGGGCATTTTTCGTGAGAAAGTGCCGAATTAGAGGTGGTACCGCGTATTTTACGCCCTCTATCCGTTGGGATAGAGGGCGTTTTTCCATAAAAAGGAGGGGATACTATGCTGACACGACCCATGGACATCCTGAGTGCGTTTCCCGTGCGGAAAAGCAAACAGCAGAAGCAGGAATTCCGGGATGCGGTGCAGTCCTATTTATCGCAGTTCGGCTATTCGGCAAGCGTCGAAAAGGGAAGCCTTGGCTGCCGGAATGTGGTGATCGGCGACCCAGAGACGGCGCAGTACCTGGTCACCGCCCACTATGACACCTGCGCCCGGCTGCCCATCCCCAATCTGATTGCACCCTGTAATTTCTGGGCGTTTACAGGATATCAGCTGGCCATGGTGCTGCTGATGTTCTTTGCCCCGGCGATTCCGGGGGCGCTGGCAGGGCTGCTGGCGGGGAGCTTCGACGCGGGGTACTATGTGTGGATTCTTGGCGTGTGGGTGCTGATTGCCCTGATGCTGATTGGCCCCGCCAACAAGCACAACGCCAACGACAATACCTCCGGCGTGGTCACGCTGCTGGAAATTGCCCGCTCCCTGCCGGAAAGCCAGCGGGGCAAGGTCTGCTTCGTCCTGTTCGATCTGGAGGAAGCGGGGCTGATCGGCTCCGCCGCCTACCGCAAGGCGCATAAAAAAGCGTCGGGCGGCCAGCTCGTTCTCAATCTGGACTGCGTGGGAGACGGAGACCATATTCGCATGCTTCCTACGAAAAAGCTGAAAAAAGACCGGAAAAAGCTGACTTCCCTCTATAAAGCCTGCGGTTATTTCGGGAAAAAGAACGTCCTGGTGCAGGAAAAGGGCTTTTCCGTCCATCCCTCAGACCAGGTGAATTTTCCCTACGGCGTGGGCATCTGCGCACTGCGGAAAAAGGGGAAAATCCTGTATTTATCCCGCATCCACACACCCAAAGACACCGTTCTGGAAGAAACAAACGTCAATATTCTGCGCGCGGCTCTGATCACATTCATCACCTGCGGCGCAGCGCAATAAGAAAGGAAAAATGAAAAATATGAAACTGTATGATGAACTGGTTGCCCGGGGACTGATCGCCCAGGTCACCAACGAGGAAGAAATCCGGGAAATGATCGACAACGGCAAGGCCACCTTCTACATTGGCTTTGACTGCACCGCCGACAGCCTGACCGCCGGCCACTTCATGGCGCTGACCCTGATGAAGCGTCTGCAAATGGCGGGCAACAAGCCCATCGCCCTGATCGGCGGCGGCACGACCATGATCGGCGACCCCTCCGGCCGTACCGACATGCGGAAAATGCTCACCAAGGAGGACATCAACCACAACGCCGAGTGCTTCAAGAAGCAGATGGAGCGCTTCATCGAATTCGGCGAAGGGAAGGCACAGATGGTCAACAATGCCGACTGGCTGCTGGACCTGAACTACGTAGAGCTGCTGCGGGAGGTGGGCGCGTGCTTCTCCGTCAACAACATGCTCCGGGCGGACTGCTACCGCCAGCGCATGGAGCGGGGACTGTCCTTCCTGGAGTTCAACTACATGATTATGCAGTCCTACGACTTCTACCACCTGTTCCAGCATTACAACTGCAACATGCAGTTCGGCGGCAACGACCAGTGGAGCAACATGCTGGGCGGCACCGAGCTGATCCGCAAGAAGCTGGGCAAGGACGCTCACTGCATGACCATCACGCTGCTGACGGACTCCCAGGGCAACAAGATGGGCAAGACCGCCGGAAACGCCGTCTGGCTGGACGCCAACAAGACCTCTCCCTTTGAGTTCTACCAGTACTGGCGCAACGTGGGCGACGCCGACGTGATGAAGTGCATCCGGATGCTGACCTTCCTGCCCCTGGAGCAGATCAACGAGATGGACACTTGGGCGGACGCCAAGCTCAACGAGGCCAAGGAAATCCTCGCCTTTGAGCTGACCAGGATGGTTCACGGCGAGGAAGAGGCCGAAAAGGCCAGGGCCGCCGCCAAAGCGCTGTTTGTGGGCGGCGGTGACGATGCCAACATGCCCACCACGGAGATTTCCGCCGACAAGCTGGCAGACGGCAAGATCGGCATTCTGAACCTGATGGTGGCCTGCGGACTGGCGCCCTCCAACAAGCAGGCGCGGCAGCTGGTGGAGCAGGGCGGCGTCCTCGTTAACGACGAGAAGGTGCCCAATGCCCAGTTCGCCGTGACGGAGGAAATGCTGAAGGCGGGCGTGAAGATCCGCAAGGGCAAGAAGATTTTCCACAAAGCGGTGCTGGCCTGATGCTGGAGCTTGCGGTAGAAACCGACCGGGAAGCGGTGAACCGGCTGGCGCGCCAGGTACACGCCATGCACGTTGCCTGGCGGCCGGATATCTATGAAATGCCCCGGGAAATGTATCCGCCGGAGCGGTTTCGGGAAGCGATCGCGGAGCGGTCTTTGTATGTAGCCCGACTGCACAGCGCGGTGGTGGGCTATGCGAGTCTGAAAATCCGGAATTACGACAGCCCGGGACTGGTCAAGCGGAAGGTTCTGCTGATCGACGAAATTGCCGTTGAGGAGACCCTTCGCGGTCAGGGCATCGGCACGGAGATGATGGGGGATGTCCGCGCGCTGGCAAGAGCCTTTGGCTGTACGGATTTGCAGCTGGGGGTTTATCCCCAGAATGACGCCGCCGTGGCTTTCTACCAGAAATGCGGCTTTACTGTCCGCAGTATAGAAATGCAGAGGAAACTGTAATAAAAATGCAGGCCGTCCGCGGAAGTTGCGGGCGGCCTGATTCCTTTGAAGATGCCACCCGAATTGGGCGGGGTGCATCAGACAGTCAACAGGCACAGTGGGATAATGAACTGCACCCCTTGCCTCTCCCTTTGGGAGAGGTGGCTGAGCAAAGTAAACTGTACCCATAAAAATGGACACGGAGGGTGAGGGGTATCCCTGAAAAGT
>URBH01000054.1 GCA_900546075.1 uncultured Eubacteriales bacterium
GCCGTGTAACGGCAGAATAAAATGATGAAATCATTTTATTAAGAAATAGTATTATTGAAAACTGGTATCAGCTAAACATGATGCAAAAATCCCCGAAAGCTTGTGCTTTCGGGGATTTTCCAAATTTAATGTGTTTCTTTCAGCGGCTTGATATACTGCTCGCGGCGGCGTTCCTTTTCCGCAAGGTAAACCGCGTCGTTGCCCGCGTGGATTTCCCGGAGATAATCGTAATGGTTTTGCAGGATGCTCTCGTTGTTTCGCGCCAGCATCATCACGGCGATGGAGGAACACTGGTCGGAGGCACGCTCCAGGTAGGTCAGCGTCTCCATGAACACCAGGCCGCTTCCCACGGAGCAGGCGCCGCTCTTCAGGCGCTTGGTATGGCGATCCCGGAGAATCATCACCATGTCGTCAATGGTTTCCTCCAGCGGCTCGATTCGCTTGGCGGCTTCATTGTCGCCCTTGGCGAAGGCGTCTACGGTAATGGTCAGGATTTCATTGACGGCATCAAAAATCAGCTTCAATTCCCGCTGCGCCATGTCGGAGAAGGCCGCGTTGTCCGCAACCAGCCGCTGAGCCAGCTCCACCAGATTGGTGGCGTAGTCACCGATACGCTCGAAGTTGGGAACCGTCTGCATCAGCATATCCAGCTGACGGTCGTCCCATTCCGTTTCCACCGCCTTGGACAGGCCAATGAAGAACCGGTCTGCCCTGTCCGTGAACTCGTCGATGCAATCCTCGTCCACGTCGATCTCGCCGGCAACGGCGGGGTCGTACTTTTCCAGCATCCGGCAGCCCTTTTCAAAGTTGGTTTTCGCCAGCGTACCCACGTCCGACACCGCCTTGATGGCGACGGACACGGCCAGGGCGGGAGAATTGTAAAGCTTTTCGTCCAGGGTGTGCAGCTCGGGGTGACGCAGCTGCTTCTGCTTGTCGTCCCTGACGATGATCATGGACAGCTTCACCAGTTGATCCGCAAAGGGAACCAGCACAATAGCCGTGACCAGGTTGAACACCGTCTGGAAATTCGCAATGTTTCCGCTGTCCACACTGCGCACCCAGAATTCCGAGGAGAACACAGACAGCTTCCGCAGAACGGTCATCAAAAGCAGGAACAGGATCGTTCCGATGGTATTGAAGGCAATGTGGACAACGCCCGTCCGCTTGGCGTCCTTGGAGGAACCAATGGAGCAGACCATAGCCGTGGTGACGCAGGTACCCAGGTTAATACCCATGATGACCGGATAGGCCATGGCAAAGGTGATTCCCGCCCCCGGCACGGAGGCCACCGTCTGAAGCATACCCACCGTCGCCGACGAGCTTTGCACAATAACCGTCAGGACAAGGCCAAAGAGAATGCCGAACAGCGGATTGTTCAGGAATCGCACAAAGGAGACAAACGCATCCGTTCCCACAAGGGGTTCCACGCCGCTGGTCATCAGATTCAGTCCCACAAACAGGATACCGAAGCCGATGCAGATATCGCCGATGGTGTTGGAGCGCTTGGATTTGATGAACATCAGCAGCACAATGCCGATGATCAGGGCAATGGGCGCTAACGTATCCGTGTCAAACAGCCACAGCAGCCAGCTTCCGTCGGACTGAATGGAGCCGAGGCGGATGATCTGCGCCGTGACGGTGGTGCCGATATTGGCGCCCATGACGATGGACACGGCCTGTTTCAGGTTCAGCACGCCTGCGCCGATCAGGGCGACCGTCAGAACGATGGTAGCCGTGGAGCTTTGGATCACGGCGGTGACCAAAGCGCCCGTGAGTACGCCCATCACGACATTTCCGGTGACCTTTTCCAGCACGCGTTTCAGTGCGGCGCCGGAGCTGTTTTTCAGGCCGTCACCCATCAGCTCGATGCCGTACAGGAACAGGGCAAGTCCGCCCAGAAGCTGCACGATGGCACTTAAAATCTCCATATGAAACTCCTAAAATCTCTTCTGTAGTCGCCATAAACAGGCATAATATCATTATAAAAAAAGATACCGGAAAAGTACAGTGACAAAATTTGCATAAATTTTACATACACCGTACGCAAATTTTATAAGAAACGCCAATTATTTACCGGTGGAGCCGAATCCTCCCGCATTTCTGGCCGTATCCGTCAGAGCCTCGGCGATTTCATAGGCCGGCTGGAATACCGGCGTGATCAGGAGCTGGGCGACGCGTTCGCCGTTTTCGATGGTCTGGGGGACGCTGCCGTGGTTGTGGAGAACCACGTTGATCTCCCCCCGGTAGTCGCTGTCCACCACGCCGACCTTGTTGGCAGGTGCCAGCCCCCGCTTGCAGGCAAGGCCGCTGCGGGCGTATACCAGCCCCGCGCAGCCCTGGGGAACCTCCAGCGCGATGCCCGTGGGGATGAACACCGTCTCCCCCGGCCGGACGGTCACTGGCGCGTCGATACAGGCGTACAGGTCAGCCCCCGCCGCACCGGCGGTGCCGTAGGTGGGGAGCTTTGCCCCGCTGCGAAGGATTTTCACATGGATCGGGTTCATCCTTTCATACCTCTCTTTTCTCCCTGCCAGTCCTCCCAGAGGACGGTTTTCCCCGCAGCCAGAGACGCGGGGACGTCGATAAGCCGCTGGTTTTCCGAACCCCGGAATCGCAGGGACAGATTTTTCTTTGCCTCCACAAAGGGGCCATCCACCAGAACATCCAGGTAGCTCAAGTATTCCCGGGTATCCCCCAGCCGGCCGGACAGGATGTCCTTTTCAAACAGGTAGCCGGAGAACGCCCAGATGCTTTTCCGGGGCATTTCCCGTTTGATCTGCCGAAGCAGCTCCACGATCGCCCCCTGGTTTTGCGGCTCAAAGGGTTCTCCCCCCAGCAGCGTCAGCCCCCGGATGTAATCCGGGCGAAGCATATCCAGAATTAAGTCAATGGTCTGCTGGGTAAAGGGTTCGCCGTAGCCAAAATCCCAGGCCACCTCGTTAAAGCAGCCGGGGCAGTGATGGGTGCAGCCGGAGACAAACAGACTCACCCGCACGCCGGGGCCGTTGGCAATGTCGCAGTTCTTGATCGTCGCGTAATTCATATTCTTCCCCCAAAAGCGTATTTGTATCATACTATTTCTCGATAAAATGGTTAACACCATTTTATCCTGCGAATCCTTCGCAGGCCGCCGGTGGCGGCGAGAAATGTATGGACTTACGTTTTTTGCGGCTACGCCGCTGGCTGCTGAAACAGCAGCTGAATAAAACGGTTTTTAACCGTTTTATTGAAAACTAGTATCAGTATACCACAGCTTGTCCCGGATTTCCACCATTATCTCACAAAAACGCCGCCGTGGCACTTCACGGCGGCGTTGTGAAATTTTATCAGGTTTTCTTCGGTTCTTCGTCGGGATAGTCGGCCTTGTACTGCTCCCAAATCTCGATCTGTCCCTTTCTGTCCAGACCACGGCGAACCAGCTTCTTCACGGTGTCGTAAATGACCGCAAACAGCGGCACGCCGATCACCATGCCGAAAACGCCCCACAATCCGCCGAAGAGAATAATGGTAAACAGCACCCAGAAGCTGGACAGCCCCGTGCGGTCGCCCAGAATCTTCGGCCCGATAACATTGCCGTCCAGCTGCTGCAACGCCAGAACAAAGATCACGAACCAAAGCGCCTTGATGGGGCTTTCAATCAAAATCAGCAGCGTGGAGGGAACCGCGCCGATGATGGGGCCAAAGAACGGAATCACATTGGTGATGCCCACGACGGCAGAAACCAGCAGTGCGTTGGGGAACCGAAAAATCGTGCAGCCGATATAGCACAGTACGCCGATGATGGCGGAATCCAGAATTTTCCCGTCAATAAATCCGCCGAACATCCGGTCAATGAACGCGACCTCATTCAGCAGCAGCTCCGCCCACTTGGGTTTCAGGGCGCTGCGGATAATCAGAACGCTCTGCCGGGCAAACTTCTTTCTGCTGTACAGGAGATACACCGCCACAATCAGGCCGATCAGCAGATTGTACAGGAACATCAGCACCTTCCACACGCTGCTGCCCACGCCGGAGACGATGCTCACCACGCTGGAAACATAGGGCGCAAGGGTGTTGTTCGCCCAGTTTTGCAGGTCGGTGTTTACAGTAT
Source organism: uncultured Eubacteriales bacterium (assembly GCA_900546075.1). Lineage (GTDB taxonomy): Bacteria > Bacillota > Clostridia > Oscillospirales > Oscillospiraceae > Faecousia. The sequence continues at coordinate 4,091 of URBH01000054.1, forward strand.
TGTAGATGGTGTTGAACAGGGACACCAGCTTCTCGTTCTCTCCAAAGGTCGCCATCGCCCAGGCATACAGCTTGGAAATCTTATCGGGAAGGCTGAGCCACAGGGTCTGAATGCTGGAAAACAGCTGGGGCGCGATCATGATAATCAGCGCGTACACAATCAGAATACCGGAAATCATGCTGAGGCCCACCGCCAGTCCGTTGGACAGCTTTTGCAGCTTTTTCGGCAGATGCTTCTGAAACAGCGACTCGTACAAATTGCACATTGGCCGCAGCAGATACGCCACAACGCCGCCGTAGGCAAAGGGCGCCAGGATGCTTCCCAGCTTATTCAGCGCATCGCCCACGCCCCGAAAGCGGTAAACGACAAAAAACAGCACAATACTCAGACCGACACCGCCGAATATGGACAGCATCAGATAAAAGTACCGCCGCTTGACAGGATCCTTCATTTTCCCACCCCCATAAAACTCTATGGAAAGTATACCAGCATTCGACCCTCCCAGTATGAATAATTTGTGAATAATCCCCTTTTTCTTCTGCTCCCGACAAAAATTCACAAAAATCTCACGATCGCTCTCCCCTTCCGGACTTGCCATTTTTCTGCGGTTGGGATATAATAACAGAAAGCACAAAATCCCGTCAGGAGGTTCGTTATGCCCTACTATTATTTTGACTGGACATATGTTGTCCTGGTTCTTCCCTGCGTGCTGCTTTCCCTCTGGGCAAGCGCCAACGTCAATTCCACCTTCCGGAAATACTCCCGGCAGTATTCCTCCCGCCGCCTTACCGGTGCGGAGGCCGCCCAGCGGGTGCTGTCCGCCAACGGGGTTTCCGGCGTGCGCATTGAGCGCATCAGCGGAAACCTGACCGACCATTACGACCCCAGAACCAACGTCATCCGCCTGTCCGACGGGGTGTATGACAACACCTCCACCGCCGCCATCGGCGTGGCCTGCCACGAGGCCGGGCACGCGGTGCAGTACGCCCAGAGCTACGCTCCCATCAAGCTGAGAGCCGCCATCATCCCCGTCACCAACATCGGTTCCAAGCTTGCCATGCCGCTGATTCTCATCGGCCTGCTGCTGTCCTACGCGGCGGATGTTTCCTATTTCTTCGTGTACCTGGGCATTGCCTGCTTCGGCCTGTCCCTGGTGTTCCAGCTGGTGACCCTGCCCGTGGAATTCAACGCCAGTCACCGCGCCCTGGTCGCCATTGACGAGGGCGGACTTCTGACGGAGGAAGAACAAAAGGGTGCAAGGAAAACCCTCACCGCCGCCGCGCTGACCTACGTCGCCGCCACTGCCACCGCGCTGGCACAGCTTCTGCGCCTGCTGGTGATCTTCGGCGGAAACGGCCGCAGGAGAAGGGACTAAACTATGGCGTCATGGTTGGTTCATCTGCGGATCGCGGACAGGCTGCTGGATGCAATGCCGGGGCTTTCCCCGGTGGAATTCATCGTGGGCAACGTCGCCCCGGACAGCGGCGTTCCCAATGCGGACTGGTCGCAGTTCTCGCCCAGCACCACGGTTTCCCACTTCAAGGCAGGCGGTGAAAAGGCATGTCCGGAGCGCTTCGCCGCCAAATATTTTACCCCCGCTCAGCAGAAAACCTACGATTCTGCCCAATATTCCTTTTATCTCGGTTATCTCGTCCACCTGATCACCGACGTTCTCTGGGTGCGGGACATCTACGACCCCTCCAAGATTCGGTTTTCCGAGGAGCGCGCCCGTGACCCCGAGGGCTTTATCTGGAAGCTGAAGGAGGACTGGTATGATCTGGACTACAAATACCTCCGCGACCATCCCGGCTTCCGCGCCTTTCGGGTCTATCTGGGGGCGGTGGGCTTCGTCAATTCCTACATGGAGGAATTCGCCCCTGACGCCTTTGACAACCGCCGTCAGTACATTACCGGCTTCTATCTTCAGGAAAACGACCATCTGGATCGGGAATACCCTTACCTGACAGAGGCGGAAATGGACGCCTTTGTGGAAAACAGCGTCCGGGAGATTCCCTGTCTGTTAAAAGAATACTGTGCCGCGCAGGATGCCGCCGCACTTTGACCCCAAATTCTTCCGTCCCGGTATTGACAACCGGGGCGGTTTTTTGTATAATCAGCCGGTGTGAAAAGTATGAAAAATGTGATTGGAGGCGGTTTTATGCCCGGAGGCAAGCATGTCCTCGGTAAAATCAATCAGCAGCGGGTCTTCGGCACCGCAAAAGTAGGCGACCGGGGGCAGATCGTCATTCCCAAGGAAGCCCGGGAGCTGTTCGGCATCAAGCCCGGCGACACCCTTCTCATTCTTGGCGAGGCGGAAACGGGGCTGATCGTGTCCCGCCCGGACGTTCTCAACAATCTGGCAGACGAACTACTGAACAATGTGAAAAAAGAGGATTGAATATGGACGAATTATTGGAGCTTTACGAAACCATGGGAATCTCCCCTGCGGTATATGCCTACGGCGAGCGGACGCTGGAGAAGCTGAAAGACCGCTTCGCCGCCATTGACCAGGTTGCGGAACACAATCAGGCCAAGGTGCTGTGGGCGATGCAGAAAAACCGGGTCTCCGCCGCCTGCTTCGCCGCTACCACCGGCTACGGCTATGACGATTTTGGCCGGGACAATCTGGAGCGGGTTTATGCCGATGTGTTCCACACCGAGGCCGCGCTGGTGCGCCCCCAGATCACCTGCGGCACCCACGCCCTCACTGTCGCCCTCAGCGCCAATCTGCTGCCCGGGGATGAGCTACTCTCCCCTGTGGGTATGCCCTACGACACCTTGCAGGAGGTCATCGGCATCCGGGAAAGCCCCTGCTCTCTGGCGGAATACGGCGTTGCTTACCGGCAGGTAGATCTGCTCCCCGACGGCAGCTTTGACTATGACGGCATCCGTAAGGCCATCAACGAAAAGACGAAGCTCATCACCATTCAGCGCTCCAAGGGCTACGCCACCCGCCCCACCTTCTCCGTCAGGCAGATCGGCGAGCTGATTGCCTTCTGCAAAAATGTCAAGCCCGACGTTACCGTCATGGTGGACAACTGCTACGGCGAGTTTGTGGAAACCATCGAACCCTCCGACGTTGGCGCGGACATGACCGTGGGCAGTCTGATCAAGAACCCCGGCGGCGGCCTTGCCCCCATTGGCGGCTATATCTGCGGCACGAAAAAGTGCGTTGACCGCTGCGCCTACCGGCTTTCCGCTCCCGGTCTGGGGCAGGAGGTCGGCGCGAACCTGGGACTGATGCCGGCGCTGTATCAGGGCTTCTTCCTCGCCCCAACGGTGGTGGCAGGCGCGGAAAAGGGCGCGATTTTCGCCGCCAACCTGTATGAACCCCTGGGCTTCCGCTGCGTCCCCGGCGCCGAGGAAAGCCGCCACGACATTATTCAGGCGGTGGAGCTGGGCAGCGAAGCGGGCATGGTCGCTTTCTGCAAGGGCATTCAGGCGGCGGCTCCCGTGGATTCCTTCGCCACCCCCTACCCCTCCGACATGCCCGGCTACAGCGATAAGGTCATCATGGCCGCCGGTGCCTTTGTTCAGGGCAGCTCCATCGAGCTTTCCGCGGACGGTCCCATCCGTCCGCCCTACGCCGTGTATTTCCAGGGCGGTCTGACCTGGAACCATGCCAAGATCGGCATTCTCATGAGCCTGCAAAAAATGGCGGATGCCGGATTGGTAACATTATAAATTTGAAATTGAGGTAGAAACATGAGTTGGTTTTGGCTTTCCATTATTGCTTTGCTGTGCTGGTCCGGTTCCGATTTCTTTTCCAAGATCGGCTGCCGGGACGCATCCGACAAATACAGCCAGTACAAAATGGTCACGGCCGTCGGCGTGATCATGGGCATTCATGCCGCCTTTGAAATCTTCGTCGGCGGCGTAGAGATTTCCTGGCAGGTCATCTGGACGTACCTGCCCGTCTCCCTGCTGTACATCGGCTCCATGACCCTGGGCTATGTTGGCCTTCGCTACATTGAGCTGTCCATCTCCTCCCCCATCTGCAACGCCAGCGGCGCGCTTGTGGCCATCATTGCCATTGTCAGCGGCACCGCCGAAAAAATGGCTGCTGCCCAGTACATTGCCATCTTCCTGGCCTGCGCCGGTGTCATCGGTCTGGGCTTTGTGGAGGCCAACGAGGACGACGAGCTTCGCGCCGCCCGGCAGGAGGCTTCCAATTACAAGTACGCAAAATCCTGGCTGGCTCTGGCTTTGCCCATTGCCTACTGCATTCTGGACGCGGCGGGAACCTTCGCCGACGATCTGGTGCTGGAAACCCTGAACGAGGATTCCGCCAACGTCGCCTACGAGCTGACCTTTCTGGTCGCGGGCATCGTCAGCTTCATCTACACCGTCGTCATCAAGAAGCAGAAGCTGCTGCCCAAGGCGGAAGGCCCCAAGTATGTCGGCGCGGCCTTTGAGACCGCCGGTCAGCTGGCTTACATCTATGCCCTTGCCAGCGGCGAGTCCGCCCTGGCCGCCCCCATCATTGCTTCCTACTGCATGGTTTCCGTCCTGTGGAGCCGCCTGTTCCTGAAGGAAAAGCTGAGCTGGAAGCACTACACCTGCATTCTGGTCACCTTCGCCGGTATCCTGATTATGGGAATTTACGATATGTAATCGGCTGCCAAGCCCTCCGGATATTTTCCGGAGGGCTTGCTTTTCATTGGGCAGGATGATATAATTTTGACAGGAATATGGAAAATAACCGAAAGGGGCGGAATTTCATGAAAAAGGCCGCGCTTAATTCCAATCAGCTGAAGCTCATTGCCATTGCCGCCATGACCCTCGACCATCTGGTCTGGACGATCTGTCCGGGATATTCCCGGGTCTGGTGGGTGATGCTGGCACATATCGTCGGTCGGCTCACCGCGCCCATTATGTGGTATTTTGTCGCGGAGGGCTACCACTACACCCACGATGTCAAAAAATACGCCGGGCGGCTGTTCCTGCTGGCGCTCATTTCTCATTTCGCGTACAATTTCTGCTTCGGCATTTCCTTTATTCCCTTCCGCAACTCGGTGTTTAACCAGACCAGTGTGGCCTGGTCGCTGGCATGGGGGCTGGTGCTGCTGTGCGTCAACGGCAGCGACAAGCTGAAATCGTGGCAGAAGACCGCTATCATCCTGCTGGTCTGCGTCATCACCTTCCCCTCCGATTGGAGCTGCATCGCTTCCATGGCGATTTTGTACATCGGCACCTACCGGGGCAATTTCCGCAAGCAGATGCTCTGGATGATGTTCTGGACGTTCCTCTACGCGCTGGTCTATTTCTTCTTTATCGACCGGGTTTACGCGCTGATTCAGCTAGGCACCTGTCTGACCATCCCGCTGCTGCGGCTGTACAACGGTGAGCGCGGCTCCTGGAAGGGCATGGGCAAGCTGTTCTACGCCTACTACCCCGCCCATCTGGCCGCCTGCGGCATTCTGCGCATCGTGCTGTGGGGCGTGGACTTCGTCACCGCCGCCGGAAATATCTGACACATCAAAAACAACGCCCTGCGGGGAGTTCAGGCTTTTGAAAGCTCTGAGCAGCCCGCAGGGCGTAATCATTATTCCGTTTCCCCGATCAGCGCCAGCTTTTCCTCCCGGGAAAGATGCTTGATCTCCAATTCCCGCTTCAGGGCGTCGGAGTGGGTGCCGCAGGCCTCCCGGTACTTTAGCGCCAGCGGCAATCTGCCCCGGGTGTACTTCGCGCCCTTTCCGCTGCGGTGGGCTTCCAGCCGCTTCTCCACGTCCGTCGTGATGCCGGTGTAGAGCGAGCCGTCGCCGCATTGCAGAATGTACAGATACCACATTCCGCGTCCCCCCTACTTTCGCTTTCCAAGCCGCTTTCCCAGCAGCTTATCCAGCAGAAAGAAGGTCACGTTCCCCAGAATCAGGAGGATAATCAGCATAACCGCGCCGATTTCTTCAAAATCCTCCGTGACCTGGGTAAGCCCGAACACCCGCAGCAGCAGCCAGTACATTACCGCCACGGACACGTTGAACAGCAGCCCTTTCCACAGCCAGCGAAGCCGCGTCTTGTCCAGCCGTGGCTTGACGATGGGATAGTAGCCCAGAAACGCGAACACCGCCGCGGCTTCCTTGTCCGGCGCCAGCAGCAGCGACAAAATCGCCACCGCGCCGTACCACGCCCAGGCAATGCGGACGCCGCAGGTGTTCAGCACGGCTTGCAGAAGCAGCGCACAGAGCATAGGGCAGACATAGGTTGCGATGGGGATGATCGTCCCCAGGCTCATGATGACCACCGCCAGCGCCGCAAGCACCCCGCCCAGCGCCACGGACGAGGCAGGCGTCCGCTTACTTGCCATTGGATTTCAGCAGGCTATACTTGATGTCCCAGAGCTTCTGGCTCAGGTCAACAAAGTAGGTCTGGGGATTGTCGAAGCGCTTGACCTCATCCCACAACGTGTCCACCTGGGCAAGGCAGTAGGCACGGATTTCTTCCAGGCTTGGCAGCTTGTAAACCAGCTTGCCGTCCTTAAAAACGGGAATCTGCAATTCTCTGGCCGTGAAATTGTAGACCCTCTTGGTCTTCCAGGTGGCGTCCGGGTCGAAGATCGTCATGTCTTTGCTGTCGTCCACCACCTCGTCGTAAACCGTCAGATAGTCGGCAATGGCCTTGCCGGTGTCCTTGGCATAGAAACGGTACAGCTTCTTGTGGTGGGGATTGGTAATTTTCTCCACGTTTTCGGAAATCTTGATCTTAGGAACCACCGTGCCGTCCGGCTCCTCGATGGCAGCCAGCTTGTACACGCCGCCGAATACCGGCTCGCTCTTTGCGGTGATGAGCCGTTCGCCCACGCCGAACATGTCGATCTGCGCGCCCTGCCGGAGAATGTCCCGGATGATGTATTCGTCCAGAGAATTGGACACGGAGATCTTGCAGTCCGTCCATCCGGCCTCGTCCAGCATTTTTCGGGCTTCCCGGGTCAGATAGGCCAGGTCGCCGGAGTCCAGACGGATGCCGCACTTCGTGATGCCCATGGGCTTGAGGACTTCGTTGAACGCCCGGATGGCGTTGGGAACGCCGGATTTCAGGGTGTTGTAGGTGTCCACCAGCAAGGTTGCGTTGTGGGGGAACATCTGCACGTAGGCCTTGAACGCCTCGTACTCACTGTCAAACATCTGCACCCAGGCGTGCGCCATGGTGCCGCCCGCATGGACGCCGTAGAGCTGGTCGGAAATGGTGCAGGCGGTGCCGTGGCAGCCGCCGATATACGCGGCTCTCGCGCCCAGGATGGCGGCGTCCGCCCCCTGCGCCCGGCGGGAACCGAATTCCAGCACCGTGCGACCCTCGGCGGCACGCACAACACGGTTGGCCTTGGTGGCAATCAGGCTCTGATGGTTCACGCACAGCAGCAGATACGTCTCAACAAGCTGCGCCTGAATGGCAGGCGCGCGGACGGTGATGATCGGCTCCCGGGGAAAAACGGGCGTTCCCTCCGGCACCGCCCAGATATCGCCGGTAAACTTGAAATTGGCCAGATAATTCAGGAAATCCTCGCTGAAGCATTTCCGCTCCCGCAGGTAGGCGATATCCTCCGCGTCAAAATGCAGCTCCTGAATATACTGGACGATCTGCTCCAGACCGGCCGCAATGGCGAACCCGCCCCCGTCAGGGCAACGGCGGAAAAACAGGTCAAAATAGGTTATGCGGTCGGTATAACCGTTGGCGAAGTACCCCGCGCCCATGGTCAGCTCGTAAAAATCGCAGAGCATCGTCAGATTCAGCTTGTCGTTGACAACCATTCTGGTCACCTCATTTTCATGTTTGCGGCTATTATACAAAACCTTTCGGAAAATAGCAACCTTTTTCGTTGACACCTTCCGGAAGTTAGAGTATTATTAGATTACAGAAAGGTCGTGATACCTATGGGAATTACCGTTGGCATGAAGGGCGTGGCCGGAACGCTCTGTGAGCGGGAGGACACCGCCATGGAGGTCGGTTCCGGCGATCTGCTGGTCTACGCCACCCCCTGCATGGTCGCGCTGATGGAGGGCGCAGCCTGCGACGCCGTGGCGGAAGGGCTGGAAGAAGGCCAGACCACCGTCGGCACCGCGCTGAATATCGAACACATCTCCGCGACGCCGGTAGGACTGGAAGTCCGGGCAGAAGCGGAGGTCACCGCCGTGGCGGGAAAGGTCATCACCTTTGCTGTCCGTGCCTTCGACGAAGCCGGTGAGATCGGCCATGGCACCCACCAGCGTGTGGTCGTCAACAACCAGAAATTTCTGGACAAAGCATACAGCAAGCTGTAATACGATTTCTTAGCAAAAGGAGGTCATCAATATGCAAGACTATGGCGCAATGATCCGCAGCACCTTTGAACTGGGCAGCGTCCGGGACGCGGAGCTTCTGTTCGAGACCATCGTCAAGAACGCCTTTCCCACCTACACGTTCCGCCGTCTGGAACTCATCCGCGTCCAGCAGGACGCCCCCTATCTGGAAGGCCGAAGCTGGAACCACGTTTTTGAGATCAAAAAGAGCGAGCTGGACAACTTCCCCGTCTGGGAGGTCAACTGCCACCGCGTCACCATGGGCAAAACCCCGGACAAGCAGGTGTACCTGGACTATCTGACCCTGGATTTTATCCGCTACCGGGAAGCATGATGCGCTGCATTTCTTGCCTCTCCCTTTGGGAGAGGTGTCTGAGCGAAGCGAAGACGGAGAGGGTATATCACGGTGCAGTACCCTCTCAGTCACCTTCGGTGACAGCTCTCCCAAAGGGAGAGCCAAGGGGCTGTACCTCATAGCATGTTAGGGCAACACCGCATAATTTGACAAGAAGGCTCAGCCGGGATTTTTGTCCCAATTCAAAGTTTGGAAAACGAAGGAATACTGTATGTATTTCT
>URBH01000055.1 GCA_900546075.1 uncultured Eubacteriales bacterium
CGGCGGCGGGACTGATTGCCAGCCTTGCCAATTCCATTGCCACCTTTGGCATGGTGGGGGACATGAACCGGCGGGGCAAGGTGGTCAATATCGCCTTCGCGGTTTCGGCGGCCTTCGTCTTCGGCGACCATCTGGGCTTCACGGCGGGCTTCGCCCCGGAGATGATCGGCCCCATGATCGTGGGAAAGCTGGTGGGCGGCATCAGCGCCATCGCGGTGGCCATGTGGCTGACGGCAAAGGAAGAAAAGTCGTAACGGACAGCCTTTTCCGGCAAAAATCGGAAATTCCCGGTGCAGGGTGTTGACAAAACCCCCTGCACCGGGATATAATGGCGCTGTACATTTCAAAAGCTGTGAAGAGAAGAGTACGCTTTTTCTCCCGCGAAAGAGAGCCCCGGAAGGTGCGAGGGGGTGCGGCGAGGGGAGCGGAACATGGTCTCGGAGCTGAGCCGTCGAGCGGGGATTCTCCCCAGGCAGACGGTTCCGGGTCGTCCCGTTACAGGCGTTTGAGGTACGGACAGAATGCCCGTGCGAATCAAGGTGGTACCGCGTCAGTTTTTGTCGCCCTTGGGTTATCCCACGGGTGATTTTTTCTATTTTAGGAGGACAAGTTATGTGCGAAAAATGCAGAGGTAATTATTACATTACCACCCCCATCTATTACCCTTCCGCCAAGCTCCACATCGGCCACGCCTACTGCACCGTGGCGACGGACACCATGGCGCGCTTCAAGCGGCTCCAGGGCTATAACGTCATGTTCCTCACCGGAACCGACGAGCATGGTCAGAAGATCGAGGACAAGGCCAAGGCCGCAGGCGTGACCCCCCAGCAGTTCGTGGACAACATCGTCACCGGCGAGCGGGGCGTGCTGGATCTGTGGAAGCTGATGAACATTTCCTACGACCGCTTCATCCGCACCACCGACGACTACCACGTGGCGGCCATCCAGAGGATTTTCAAGAGGATGCACGACAACGGGGACATCTACAAGGGCGTCTACAAGGGCAAGTACTGCAAGCCCTGCGAGTCCTTCTGGACGGAGAGCCAGCTGAAGGACGGCAAATGCCCCGACTGCGGCCGGGAGGTGCAGGATGCGGAGGAAGAAGCCTATTTCTTCCGCCTGTCCAAGTATGCCGACCGGGTGCAGGACCTGCTGGAAAACACCGATTTTCTGGAGCCCCGCAGCCGTGTCAACGAGATGGTCAACAACTTCATCAAGCCGGGTCTGGAAGACCTGTGCGTCTCCCGCACCAGCTTCACCTGGGGCGTGCCGGTGGACTTTGACCCCGGCCATGTGGTCTATGTGTGGATTGACGCCCTGTTCAACTACATGACGGCGCTGGGTTTTGAGAACGACAAATACCACGACCTGGAGGCGTTCTGGCCTGCCGACGTTCACTTTGTGGGCAAGGAGATTGTCCGCTTCCACTCCATTATCTGGCCGGCCATGCTCATGAGCCTGAACCTGCCCCTGCCGAAGAAGGTCTACGGCCACGGCTGGCTGCTGCTGGACGGCGGCAAGATGTCCAAGTCCAAGGGCAACGTTGTCGATCCCTACGTTCTGGCGGAGCGCTTCGGCGTGGACGCTCTGCGCTTCTTCCTGCTGCGCTCCTTCCCCTTCGGTTCCGACGGCAATTTCTCCAACGAGGCGCTGATCAACACCATCAACGTAGACCTGGCCAACGATCTGGGCAATCTGGTTTCCCGGACGGTGGCCATGGCGCAGAAGTATTTCGGCCAGCGTCTGCCCGTGGTGCAGACGGCGGACGAGGAAAAGGACGCCGAGCTGATCGCCATGGTGTCCACGCTCCGGGATAAGTACGAGGAACAGATGGAGAAGTATGCCTTCCAGAACGCTCTGGCGGAGGTCTTCAAGGTCATCTCCCGCGCCAACAAGTATATCGACGAGAACGCCCCCTGGGTGCTGGCCAAGAGCGAGGACGGTAAGCCCCGTCTGGCGAAGGTGCTGTACAATCTGCTGGAGACCATCCGCATCTGCGGCGGTCTGCTGAAGCCCTTTATGCCCGACACCGCAGCGGAGATCGCCCGCCGTCTGGGCGATGCCCGGACGGACTGGGACAGCCTGACGGGCTTCGGCGTTCTGCCCGCCGACGTCGCCACCGTAGCCGGCCCCGCCCTGTTCCCCAGAATCGACGTGGAGAAGGAGCTGGCCGCGCTGGAGGAGCTGAACAAGCCCCCCGTCCCGGCACTTCAGATCGAGCCTTACAGCGAGGAAAAGGTGGATTTCGACACCTTCTGCAAGTCCGACCTGCGGGCGGTGAAGGTCAAGGACTGCCAGCCGGTGAAGAAGAGCGACAAGCTGCTGTGCTTCACCCTGGACGACGGCACCGGCACCGACCGTCAGATTCTCTCCGGCATTGCGAAATACTATAAGCCTGAGGAGTTGGTGGGCAAGACCCTGGTCGCCATCACCAACCTGCCCCCCCGGAAGATGATGGGCAAGGAGAGTAACGGAATGCTCCTGTCCGCCATCCACACGGAGAAGGGCGAGGAGAAGCTGAATCTGGTAATGGTCAGCGATGCCATCCCCGCCGGCGCGAAGCTGTGCTGAGAGGATAAGTTGAATACAAAAACGGCGTGACCGCAAGGTCACGCCGTTGGTGTTTGTTGGGATGGCGGGAATGCGATACCGTTCTGGCTTATTCTGCAAATTGGAAGTTGTTATTCTTTATTGCTTTTGAAAACCATTACAAGTCCAACAATTCCAACAATTATCCCGACAAGAGCAAATGGGAAATCGCTAAAACTTGCCAACACGGTTCGATTCATTTCTGCGCTACTTGCACTTAAGAGTATTCCAAATAGAATAACTGCTATACCCTTTAACCTGCTATCACTCATTTTGCTTACCTCCACAAATTCTGATTTCTGATCCTAATCTTATCATATCACAAACCAAAAAACAAGACCGCCTTGCCGCGTTCATTCACTGGCATCCTTCGCTCCGCCGTCTCCCGGAAGGGCAGATATTCCATAAACTTCTGAACCGCCGGGGTCAGATGCGCCCGGTTTTTCATGGCAAGCCCAAGCTTACCCATGCTGTACCATGCGTTCCCCCGCTCCTGGGTCGTGACCATTCTGCTGGTCAACAGCGGATTTTTGCGGAAAGGGACATAAAGCTGCCGCATAGTCCCACATACCATCAGGCTATGCTGCCGGACAGAACCTGGAAAACGTTCCTTTTCCAAAGAAAATGCGGGGAAAGACAATCGCCTTTCCCCGATTGGCATAAGAACTCAATTCGCGGCAGAAATTGCGGTGATGTGGGGGTTGACACCCTCGTACCAGTAGAGGAAGCCCTCGGCGTTGATCACGTCGCCAATCTGCAGTGCCTCAACAGCCTGATAGACCTCGGTGTCCTGGCCGCACAGGTAGGACTCCACGCAGAAGGTGTAGGTCTGGTCGTTTGCGGTGACGTTGAAGTACAGGTCGTTGCCCTTCTCGCCGGAGCCGTCCCAGTTGTACAGGAAGGCAGCCTCGTTGCCGTTGGCGTCGGTGCTGGGAGCCACGGTCAGGCCGGTGAAGGAAACAAACTCGTTCTGATGGTCGATCAGCGTGTCGGTGCCCAGCAGGTCGGTGACGTCCAGAGGCTCGGCAATGTAGGTGTCGCCCTTGACGAACTCAAAGGTGCCGTCCATGATCTCCACCTCGCCGGACCACTCGCCCTTGTAGCCGGTGACGCGGATCTTGGTGCCGGGAACCAGCTTGGCGGCGTCCTCCTCGGAGCAGGCCAGATTGTACAGGAAATAGGCGCCGTCGGGGCTCTGGCAGTAAACGGTGACCTTACCCTCCCACCAGGACTGGTGCGCCTGAACGTAGGTCTCCACAACGACCTCCGTGTCGTTGGCGGCGGCCATATAGTCGGCGTGGCTCATTCCGGCATCCTTCTTGGCACAGGCGGCGAAGGACAGAACCATTGTCAGAACCAGAAGCATGGCAATCAGCTTTTTCATGTTTCAAAACTCCTTTTTCATATATCGTACCACGGGGTACAGCCCCATTATACTACAGGATTTGCGGAAATCAATCCTTTTTGCGGCGCATTTTCCGCTTTTCCCGGAGAACATAGATGCCCATCCCCACCCAGCAGATCGCAAGGCCGATCAGCAGCGCCCTGGAAACGGCGGGCAGCGGCCCTAAGCCGTCGGCGGATACCTGAATCTGGTCTAAGCGGTACAGAGAGGAAACGTCGCTGTAAAGAGACGACAGGTACTTGGCGTTGACCGTCTGGTGACGGCGCACGGATTTGTTCACGTCCTCGATCAGCTGTCCGGCGGCGTTGCGCAGGGACGCGGAGCCGTTGAACACGGGGGTGACGAAGGTGCAGTCCGTGTAGCGCATCAGCAGCCGGGCGGCCTCGATTTTGGCGCGGTAATGGGTGTCGTTATCCTCGCCGCAGCGGCTTAAATAGTCCTGGTAGGCGGGGCTTTCCTGGGCCTTGGACGTGACGGGGATGTACCCCTCCGTCTGGGAATAGGCGATCTGCACGTCGTCGGTCAGCAGATACTGGGCAAACAGCCAGCTCGCCAGCACCTCCTGGGGGTCGGACTTGTTGAACACGCACACCGACGGCCCCTGGGAAATCATCCGGGGCTGCTCCGGGTCAAACTGGGGAACCGGCAGCACCGCCAGCCCAAAGGGAATCAGCTTTTCCTCGGCAATGTCGATGAGGGGAGCGTCGGCGCCCATCCATGTCGCACCGGCAGTGGAGTCAATGGCGAAGATGCACTGCCCGGCGTTGAGGAAATTGGCGGGATAGCCTGCCAGCTTGAAGGTGTTGAACGCCCCGGAGGCGGCATGCTGGGCAACGGTGGTGAGGATTTCTCCCGTGGTGTCGTTGAACAGCTGCACCTCGCCGCTGCCGGTGGAGTAGGCCGCGCCCCGCTGCTTGAGCATTTGAATCATCATGTTATCCGTGGACTTGTAGATAAAGGGAATCAACACCTTCTGGCCGTTCAGCAGGTAATTCCCGGCGCTGTCCTTCCCCAGAGCGGCTTCGGACACCTCCCAGACAAAGTCCCAGGTCAGAACCTTGGGAAGGGTATACCCCAGCTTTTCCACATAGGTCTTGTTGACATAGCAGGCTTCCGTGGAGCGCATGTAGGGGATGGCGTAATAGTGGCCGTTGACAGCGCATTCCGACAGAAACTGAGGAATAATTTCCGCCTGGGTGGGGGAGTCAAAGCGCACCTCGCTGCCCCCAAGACCATATTTTTCGTCGGCAAACAGGTCGTCCAGGGGAACCACCGTGTCTTCGCCGGTGAGATAAGTGGCAATGTGGTCGGGGTAGGTGATGCACACATTGGGGGTGGTGTCGGTTGCGATATTGGTGATGACGTCGTTGTAGATTTTTCCGTAGTCCGTGTACAGCCGGAGATTCACGGTGACGTTGGGATACAGTTTTTCAAAGTCCGCGATGGCCTGCTTGTAGATGTTCACCTGGGTCATGTTGGTGTCGTTTTTCGCCCAGAAGGTGATCTCATGGCGCCGGGAGGTGTCGAATTCGTCCGGAACCGGGTAGGAGACGGAATGGGCGGTATCTTCCTCGGAGGAAAGCGTACCGTGGCAGCCGGTGAAGGCAAGGGTCAGCACCAGGGCAAGGGCGAGGGCAAGCAGCTTTTTCATCCCTTCACGCCTCCTCTCGAAACGCCCTCCATGATCTTCTTCCGGAAAATCAGGAACAGAACGATCAGCGGCAGGGAAATGGCCACCACCGCCGCCATCATGGCGGGGATGTTCTCCCGGCCGAAGCCGTTTTCCCGAATCTCCTGAATGCCGTTGGACACCAGAAAATAGGACTGGTCGTCGGTAATCAGCCGCGGCCAGACATAGGCGTTCCAGCACTCGATGACCTTCAGAATGGTAATGGTGACGACGGTGGGGCGGCAGATGGGGATCATCACCTTGAACAGATACTTGAGGTCGGAGGTGCCGTCCACCTTGGCGGCGTAGTAAAGCTCGTCGGGAACCTGGGAAAAGGTTTCCTTCAATAAATAGATGTAAAATACCGACGTTACGGAGGGCAGAATCAGACCGGTGAAGGTGTTGCGCAGGTTCAGGTCGGTGATGGTGACGAAGTTGGTGATGACCACCAGCTCCGTGGGAATCATCATCAGGGACAGAAACAGGGCGAACACCAGATCCTTGCCCTTGAAGCTCAGCCGGGCAAAGCCATAGGCCGCCAGCACCGTGACAATGAGCATCAGGCCGGTGGTGATGACGGTGAAGACGATGGTGTTGAGAAAGTACCCCCCCAGCGGCACCTGAGTGAAGGCATCCACGTAGTTTTGCAGGGTGGGAGACAGGGTGTACAGCTTGGGAATCCACTCGGAATTGTAAGCGCCGTAGCTTTTGACGGAGGAAAGCACCATCCAGTAGAAGGGAAACAGCACCAGAATGCCCCATACGGTCAGAAAGAAATAGGTGACGGTTTTTCTGACCCGATCCCGGAGACGGGCGTTTTTCTCGATCTTTTCGTAATCCAAATTCGCCGCCTCCTTTTAGTAGTGGACGTGCTTCTTGCTCACCAGCAGGTTGATGCAGGTGATGGTCAGCACGATGGCGAAGAGCACAATGGCTGCCGCAGAGGCGTAGGAGGGGTAGCCGCCGGAGTCGCCGTAGAGCATGTCGTAGATGTAGCCGACAATGGTGTTCATCCCGGCGGCGTTCAGATTGGTACCGAACAGGGCGACGGCGTCGGAGTAGGCCTTGAACGCGCCGATGAAGCCTGTGATGACCAGATAGAACACGGTGGGGGAAATCATGGGCAGGGTGATTTTGGTAAAAATGCGCCACCGGGGAGTGCCGTCCACTTTGGCGGCGTTGTAATAGGTCTGGTCAACGGAGGCCAGCGCCCCGGTGAGGATCAGGATTTTGAAGGGCAGAACGACCCAGACGGTGTAAAAGCACAGCACGAACATCTTCGCCCAGTAAGGCCCGTCGATGAAGTCCACCGGCCCCGCGCCGAACCAGCTTAAGACCAGGTTGACAAGGCCGTCGGAGTAGGGCGTCCGCTTGAAAAAGATCATGAACACCAGCCCCACCGCCAGCGTATTGGTCACGTAGGGCAGAAAGTAAACGGTCTGGTAAAGCTCCCGCAGCTTCTGAATGGAGCTGAGTCCCACGGAGATCAGCATGGCCAGAGAAGTGGAAAGGGGTACGGTAATCAGCACCAGCAGGAGCGTATTTTTCAGTGCCTGCAAAAAATAGGGATCCCGCAGGACGTAGCGGTAATTGTAAAGCCCGGTGCCGAAATAGGTCTGGGACGCGAAATTATACCCTTCCTCAAAGGAATAGGTCAGCACGTCGATGAGGGGATACACCAGAAACAGCCCCAGAAATACGGCGGCGGGAAGCAGATACAGCCAGCCCTTCCAATTGTTCTTTTCCATATTCCCTCCGAATCAGCCGAAATCAATCCGCGCGCCGGTTTCCTTGTGGAACAGGAATACCTTATTGGGCTTTAAGTCAAAGCGCACCTTTTGAGACGCCGTATTGACGGCGTTTTCCGCGCTGATGATGGAGCGGATGGTCACGTTCCGGGACTTGGGGTGGGTGGAGACCACGCTGACATCCCGCCCCATGACCTCTACCCGGGACAGGTCGCAGCTCAGCGCGCCGGTCTTCGACAGGGTAAAGCCCTCGGGACGGATGGCGGCGGTGACGCTCTGGTCGGCCACGCCGGGGACGGCCAGCACGGCCTCCTCGCCGATGTACAGCTGCCCGCCCTTCACCTCGCCGTCAAAGACATTGATGGGCGGCGTCCCCAGAAATTTCGCCACAAACAGGTTCACGGGGGAATCGTAAACCGCCTGGGGCTTGCCGATCTGCTGCACCACGCCGTCCTTCATGACGACAATCAGGTCGGAAATGGACATGGCCTCCTCCTGGTCATGGGTAACAAACACGGTGGTGATGCCGGTGGCCTTCTGGATACGGCGGATTTCCTCCCGGGTCTGGAGCCGCAGGCGGGCGTCCAGATTGGAAAGAGGCTCGTCCAGCAGCAAAATCTTCGGCATTTTCACCAGCGCCCGGGCGATGGCCACACGCTGTTGCTGACCGCCGGACAGCTCCCTGGGCTTGCGGTCCATCAGCTCCTCGATCTGCACCAGCTTCGCCGCCTCCAGCGCCATGTCGGCCATCTGCTGACGGGTGAGCTTGTCCTTTCCCGTCCGGTTTTCCAGAGGAAAGGTGATATTCTGCCGCACCGTCAGGTGGGGGTACAGGGCATAATTCTGGAACACCAGCCCCACGCCCCGGTTTTCCGCGGGCAGGTCGGTAACGTCGTCGTCCCCGAAGAAGATACGGCCGGAGGTGGGCTTCTGCAATCCGGAGAGCAGGTTCAGCGTGGTGGACTTGCCGCAGCCCGAGGGACCCAGCAGCCCCAGCAGCACGCCGTCGGGAATCTCAAAGGTGAAATCGTTTACGGCGACAACGTCGGCGGGCTGCTTTTTGCTGCGGCTGGGGAACTTTTTCGTCAGATTTTGCAGGGTGACTTTCATGGAACCACAGTCCTTTCAAAGCGTTGTCTCCATTATATGCCACAAAGCTTTTCTTTTCAAGAAAAAAGAATATTCCGGGCAGCAAAAGGGCAGGAAACGCAAAACGTTCCCTGCCCTTTTGCTTTTTCAACTGCACGGCGGCCACGAAAGCCGCCGGGAGAATGGTTATAGCGTCGCCGCCATGACGGCCTTGATGGCGTGCATCCGGTTTTCCGCCTCGTCGAAGACGATGGACTGCGCGCCTTCAAAGACCTCGTCGGTCACCTCCATGCAGTCGATGCCGAATTTGTCGTAGATCCGGCGGCCGATGGTGGTGTTCAGGTCGTGGAAGGCGGGGAGGCAGTGGAGAAACCGGCATTGGCTTCCGGCCGTTTCCATCAGCGCCTTTGTCACCCGGTAGGGGGTCAGGTCTTCGATCCGTTCCTGCCAGACGCTGTCCGGCTCCCCCATGGAGACCCACACGTCGGTGTAGATCACGTCCGCGCCGGGGACGGCTTTGCCGGGGTCGGTGATGAATTCCAGCACCGCGCCGGTCTCGGCGGCAACGGCCTGACATTTTTCAATCAGCGCGGCATCGGGGAAATACTTCTCTGGGGCGCAGGCCACGAAGTGCATCCCCATCTTGGCACAGCCCACCATCAAAGAATCGCCCATGTTGTACCGGGCATCGCCCATGTATACCAGCTTCCTGCCCTTTAGTCCGCCGAAATGCTCCCGGATGGTGAGAAAGTCCGCCAGTATCTGGGTGGGGTGAAATTCGTTGGTCAGGCCGTTCCAGACCGGCACGCCGGAAAATTCCGCCAGCTGCTCCACAATGGTTTGCGCATAGCCCCGGTATTCGATGCCGTCGTACATCCGACCCAGCACCCGGGCGGTGTCGGCGATGGATTCCTTTTTGCCCATCTGGGAGCCGGTGGGGCCGAGATAGGTCACCCCCATACCCAGATCGTGTCCTGCCACCTCAAAGGCGCAGCGGGTGCGGGTGGAGTCCTTTTCGAACAGCAGCACGATGTTCTTCCCCTCGTGGATGCAGTGGGGGATGCCCGCTTTTTTCTTCGCCTTCAGCTCCGCCGCCAGCTTCAGCAGATAGGTGATCTCCGCCGGGGTGAAGTCCAGCAGCGTCAGAAGGCTTCTGCCTTTCAGATTCATACGTTTTCTCCCAATTCCTTCGCCGCTGCCCGGATGGTCTCCACGGCGAATGCCAGATCCTCCATGGGGATGTTCAGCGCCGGCAGCAGCCGCCCAAAGATCCGCAGGCCGGCGGTTCCGGCGCTGCCATCAATAAGACTCTGGTCATACAAGCTGCTCCTTTACATAGGCGATCTGGGCATCCACGGAGGAGGCGGAGGTGCCGCCCTCGGAGATGCGCTTTTCCACGCACACCGTCAGGTCGATATCGCGGTAGAGGTCACCCTCAAACAGCTCGCTGTAGGAGCGGTAGGTTTCCAGGGGCAATGTCTCCAGCACGCAGCCGTCGGCGATGCACCGCGCCACGATCTGACCGGAAATCTTGTAGGCACTGCGGAAGGGCATTCCCTTTTTCACCAGGTAGTCCGCAAGGTCGGTGGCGTTGATGAAGCCGCCCTGAGCGGCCTTTTTCATGGTCTCCGGCTTCACGGTCATGGTGGAAAGCATGGGGGCAAAGACCTTCAGGCACATTTTCACCGTGTCCACGGCGTCGAAAACCGCTTCCTTGTCCTCCTGCATGTCCTTGTTGTAGGCCAGAGGAAGCCCTTTCAGGGTGGTGAGCAGCCCCATCAGGTCGCCGTAGACCCGGCCGGTCTTGCCCCGGACAAGCTCCGCCATGTCGGGGTTCTTCTTCTGGGGCATGATGGACGAGCCGGTGGTGTAGGCGTCGGACAGCTCGATGAACTTGAATTCCCAGCTCGCCCAGAGGATGATCTCCTCGGAAAACCGGCTCAGGTGCATCATGAGTATGGAAACGGCGCTCATCAGCTCCACGCAGAAGTCCCGGTCGGACACGCCGTCGATGGAGTTGCGGGCGATATCGTCAAAGCCCAGCTTCCGCGCCTCAAAGCGCCGGTCGGTGGGGTAAGTCGTTCCCGCCAGGGCGCAGGAGCCGATGGGACAGACATTCATCCGCTTCCGGCAGTCGCCCAGACGGCCGAGATCCCGCAGGAGCATCATGGCATAGGCCATCAGGTGGTGGGAAAACAGGATGGGCTGCGCCCGCTGCAAATGGGTGTAGCCGGGCATGATGACGCTCTTATTATTTTCCGCCTGGGTGACAATCGCCGAAAGCACATCCTTTACAAGAGCGGTAATTTCGTCGATCTGGTCTTTGAGGTACATTCTCAAATCCAGCGCCACCTGATCGTTCCGGCTGCGGGCGGTGTGGAGCTTCTTTCCCACGTCCCCCAACCGCTGGGTCAGCACCTGCTCGACGAACATGTGGATGTCCTCGCAGCCAAAGTCAAATTCCAGCGCCCCGGATTCCAGGTCGTTCAGAATCCCTTGCAGCCCGTCAATGAGCTGCCCGGCCTCGGCCTGGGAGATAATACCCTGCGCCCCCAGCATGGCGGCGTGAGCCATGGAGCCGGTGATGTCCTGCTTATAAAGTTTGCAGTCAAAGCGGATGGAGGAATTGAAATCATCCGCGATGCTGCTGACCTCGCCGGACGTCCGTCCGGCCCATAGTTTGCTCATAAATCTGTCCTCGGATATTTTTTTACAGCTTTCCCTGCTCCCGCAGCGCCTGTACCTTGGTGGGCAGACCCCACAGGTTGATGAAGCCGGCGGCCTGGTTCTGGTCGTAGTCGCTTTCGCCGAAGGTCACCAGATTCTCGGAGTACAGGGAGTAGGGAGAGGTGGTGCCGGCGGGGATGATGTTGCCCTTGTACAGCTTCAGCTTCACGGAGCCGGTGACGTACTTATTGCTCTCGTTGGCAAAGGCGGTCAGCGCCTCCTGGAGGGGGGAGTACCACTTGCCGTTGTAAATGAGGTCGGCGTAGTCCACGGCCAGCTTCTGTTTGACGTGGAGGGTGTCCTTGTCCACGGTGAGCATTTCCAGCTGCTCGTGGGCGAAGTACAGGATGGTGCCGCCGGGAGTCTCGTATACGCCCCGATCCTTCATGCCCACCAGCCGGTTCTCCACGATGTCGATGATGCCGATGCCGTTGGCGCCGCCCAGGGCGTTGAGCTTTTCGATGATCTTGGACGCCTTCATCTTCTCGCCGTCCACGGCCACGGGCGCGCCCGCTTCAAAGTCAATGGTCACATAGGTGGGAACGTCGGGAGCCTGCAGGGGGGAGACGCCCATTTCCAGGAAGCCGGGCTTTTCGTAGTTCGGCTCGTTGGCGGGGTCTTCCAGGTCAAGCCCCTCGTGGCTCAGGTGCCACAGGTTCTTATCCTTGGAGTAGTTGGTTTCCCGGCTGATCTTCAGGGGCACGTGATGGGCTTCGGCAAAGTCGATCTCCTCGTCCCGGGACTTGATGTTCCACTCCCGCCAGGGGGCGATGATCTTCATGTCCGGAGCGAACCGCTTGATGGCCAGCTCAAACCGAACCTGATCGTTGCCCTTGCCGGTCGCGCCGTGGCAGATGGCGTCCGCGCCCTCGGCCAGCGCAATCTGAGCCAGCTTCTTGCCGATGACGGGACGGGCAAAGGCGGTGCCCAGCAGGTAAGTCTCATACTTGGCGTCCATTTTCAGGGCGGGGATGATGACCTCGTCCACCATCTCGTCCACCAGGTCGGCGACGATCAGCTTGCTGGCGCCGGTGGCGATGGCCTTGGCCTCCAGTCCCTCCAGTTCGTCGGCCTGACCGACGTTGCCGGCCACGGCAATGATCTCGGGGTTATTGTAGTTTTCCTTCAGCCAGGGGATGATGATGGATGTATCCAGACCGCCGGAATATGCAAGGACGATTTTCTTGATGCCTTCATGATTATTCATATATACAGCCTCCAAATGAATTTTATTCGTGTTTCGTGAGTAAGTATACAGGATTATAGCGCCGCGAATGGGATTTGTCAACGGCTGATTTGAATAAAAATCCAGTGCTGTGAATTTTCGGAAGTTTGACCGTTTCCAAACAGTTTCCCTCTGCGGATACGGTCAAATTCACGAAAACCCGTGAAAACCCCGCAGAGATGAACAGCCCCCCTTGCCTCTCCCTTTGGGAGAGGTGGACGAGCGAAGCGAGGACGGAGAGGGT
>URBH01000056.1 GCA_900546075.1 uncultured Eubacteriales bacterium
AGCAGAATATTTTCCACATCGTCGCCCACATAGCCGGCCTCGGTCAGGGTGGTGGCGTCCGCGATGGCAAAGGGAACGTTCAGAATTTTCGCCAGCGTCTGGGCAAAGAGGGTCTTGCCGCTGCCCGTTGGCCCGATGAGCAGAATGTTGCTCTTCTGAAGCTCCACATCGGAATCCGCGCCGAAATAAATGCGCTTATAGTGGTTGTACACCGCGACGGACAGGGCAACCTTCGCCTCGTCCTGCCCCACGATGTAATTGTCCATGAAGGACTTGATCTCTACGGGTGTGGGCAGCTTGTCGGGGGCGTTCAGGCCGCTGCCCGTATCTATTTCCTGCCGCAGAAGATCGCTGCAGGCAGCCACACAGTCGCTGCAGATATACACCCCAGGACCGGCAATCAGCCGTGACACCTGATTCTCCCGCTTCCCGCAGAAGCTGCATCGAATCGGCGGCTGCTCAGTGTTCTTTGCCATGACACCGGTACCTCGTTTCTAGATAATTTTAATGGTGGTCAAGCACCCGGTCGATCAGGCCGAAGGCCTTGGCTTCCTCTGCGGTCATGAAATTGTCGCGTTCGCAGGCGGCGGTGACCTCCTCGATGGAGCGTCCGGTATTCTCGGAGAGAATGCGGTTCATCCGCGCCTTGACGGTTTCCAGACGCTTCAGGTGGATGGCCATGTCCGTGATCTGACCCTGGGTACCCGCGGAGGGCTGGTGGATCATGATCTCGGAATTGGGCAGCGCCATACGCTTGCCCTTGGTGCCGGCGCTGAGAAGGAACGCGCCCATGGAGGCCGCCAGGCCGACGCAGATGGTCGCGACATCGCACTTAATGTACTGCATGGTGTCGTAGATGGCCATACCTGCGGTGACGCTGCCGCCGGGGCTGTTGATATAGAACTGAATGTCCTTGTCCGGGTCCTGTGCTTCCAGATAAAGCAGCTGGGCAACCACCAGACTTGCGGTGGTGTCGTTCACTTCTTCGGACAGGAACACGATGCGGTCGTTCAGCAGACGGGAGAAAATGTCATAGCTGCGCTCGCCGCGGCTGGTCTGCTCAACAACATAGGGAACTAAACTCATGGTAATGTCTCCTTTCAGGGGTTTGAAACATTCTAACCATCGCGGGGAAAGGTTATTCCTTCCAGATGAACAGATTTACGCCTCGGTCTTCTCCTCGGCCTTGGGGGCTACGGGAACGGCGCTGTCCACGATGACCTTGATCGCCTTGCGGGTCTTGATGCTGCCGGTCAGCTCGTCCATGGGAACCATTTCCTTGACCTTGTCCACTTCCAGCTCATACTGCTCGGCCAGAGACTTGAATTCCGCCTCGATATCCTCGTCGGAAGCGGTGATGCCCTCGACCTCGGCGATCTTCTCCAGAGTGACGGAGATCTTCGCCTGCTTCTCAGCGGCGGGACGGAAAGCGTTGCGCATGGTGCTGACGTCGCCGCCCATCATCTTGGCGTACTGCTCCATGGAGTAGCCGCTCATCTGCAGCTGATAGCCGAAACGCTCCATCTGGATGTCCAGCTCGTTCTCCACCAGCGCCTTGGGCATATCCACAGTGGTATTCTCGGCAGCCTTGTCCACAGCGGCCTGCTCAAAGGCGCTGTCAGCCTGCTTCTGGGCGTTTTCCAGAGCCTTGGCACGGATGTCGGCCTTCAGTTCGTCCAGCGTATCGAACTCGGAGACGTCCTTGGCAAACTCGTCGTCCTGCTCGGGAACGATGGTCTCAGTGACCTTGTTCAGCTTGACGTGGAACACGACGGCCTTACCGGCCAGCTCCTTGTGATAGTCCTCGGGGAAGGTGATGTCGATGTCCTTCTCCTCACCGGCGCTCATGCCGACGATCTGCTCCTCAAAGCCGGGAACGAACTGACCGGAGCCCAGCTTCAGGTCAAAGTTGTCGCCCTTGCCGCCCTCGAAGGGTACGCCATTGTCGAAGCCCTCGAAGTCGATGTTGGCGGTGTCGCCCATCTTGGCGGGACGCTCCACGGTCTCGGTGGAGGCGACGTTCTGCGCCATCCGATCCAGCTCGGCCTGCACCTGCTCGTCGGTGACGTTAACCTCCTCCTTCTCCACTTCCAGACCCTTGTACTGCCCCAGCGTGACCTCGGGGTAGACCTCGGTGGTCAGGGTCAGGGTAACGATATTGTCGTCGCCGATCTGCATGTCGGTCAGGTTGGGACGGCCGATGGCCTTGAAATCCTGCTTGGCAATGGCGAAATCATAAATCTCAGGGAAAATCTCATCCAGACCGTCTTCGTAGAAAACGTGGGCGCCATACATGGCCTCGATCATCTTTCTGGGAGCCTTGCCCTTACGGAAACCGGGGAGCTGAATGCTCTTGCGAGCCTTCATGTAAGCCTTGTTGACGCCGGACTCCATCAGTTCCTTGTCGATTTCGACAACGACGGTAGCCTCGTTGCCTTTTCTTTCGATGCTCTTAACGTTCATTGTAAGTAATCCTCCTAATTGGTTCCCGTGACCGAGACCATTTATTTATAATTGTACAGCCGATATATTCTATCAGAAAAAGACGGAAATGTCCACACTTTTATGAAAAAAGTTTTGAATAATTGCGCTACGGAATGACCTTGTAGGGCCGGAAACCGGTATAATCCGCCGCGACCAGCCGAAAATCCACCCCGTCCCACAGCCCTTCCATGGCAAGGGCGTGACTTCCTCCGTGCAGATGGCCGTAAAAACAGCGGCTGACGCCGTATTGCGCCAGAAGCCGCAAAATTTCCGGGCATTCATATCCCCGGTATCGGGGCGGATAGTGAAGAAACACCATCTTCCGCATGTCCCCCGCCGCCTTCAGCGAGGCTTCCAGCCGCAGCAACTCCCGTTTGAACACCTTTTCGTCATGTTCGCCGGAGCGTTCTTCCTCGTAAAACCACCCCCGGGTGCCGCAGATGGCGACGCCCTCATATTCATAGCAGTTGTTGTTCAGAAGATTCAGATTTTCAAAGCCGTTTTCCTCACAGAACTTCCGAAATTTCGCCGCCGTGCTCCACCAGTAGTCGTGGTTCCCCTTGAGAATGATCTTCCGTCCGGGGATGGCGTTGATCCAGGCAAAATCCGCTTTCGCGCCGGACAAATCCAGCGCCCAGCTCAAATCCCCCAGCAAAACCGTGGTATCCTCCGGCCGGATGACGGATAAACCTTCTTTGAGCTTGTCCATGTAACCAACCCAAGCGCCGCCGAAAATGTCCATGGGCTTCGGCGCGCCCAGGCACAGATGCAGGTCGCCGATGGCATAAAGAGCCATGGAACACCTCCTTAGTAGCTGTAGCAGAAGATGTGAGAACCGATCGTCCCCCAAATCTTCTTGTTCACGGCAAATTTCGCGTAAAAAACCACATCCTCAGGCAGCACGTACGGCCCGTTCAGCGCCCGCTCCACGGCCTTGTACTGGGTGTCCGTGGGCTGCGCAAGATACAGATTCTTCACCGCCGCAAACTGATCCTTCGCGTATATGATGCTGTTGATGGAGGACTGGAAATTCCCGGATTTCAGGCGGTTGAGAATCACCTCTGCCACCGCCTGCTGCCCCTCAAAGGGTTCACTCTGGGCTTCCATGAAAATCAGATCGGCCATCAGTTTCACTTCCGCGTCCGTCAGTTCCAGGCCGGGATAGCGGGACTCCTCAGGAGCCGGCTCCGGTTCATAGATAAACGGTTCCTCCGGCATCTGCGTCTTGTCGTAGATCCACGCGCCCTCGTAGCCTGCGATCAGCTTGCCGTCGGGGAAGCCGTTTTCCAGCAGCTCACCCACGCCCCAGGCGCTGTAATCCCTGTCATCCGGGTCAAGCACCCGAATTTTCCCGTCTTCGGTCACACCGGTCAGGACAATAAAGTGGTTTCCTCCCGGAAACACCGACCTCGACCCCATCAGCGCGATGGCCACCTTCCCTTCCCGGACGGCTTTCAGCGCTTCGTTCACATTCAGCGCCCGTTTCCAGGGAATCTGCATCAGATCGGATACCTTTTCCAGCCGCCCGTAATGGCTTCCGCCGTACTGCACCGCGTAATCGGCGATATCGGCGGGGGTGTAGACATGGTCGGTCATATAGGTCGCAACCATGGCCAGTGTGGCGACGCTGCTCCCGCTGGTGGCAACGGTGCCGTTGCCGTACCGGATGTCGGGATATTCCGACTGATGGTAGTGTGGAACCGCGTCGATCGTAATCTTCGGCGCTTCCGTTTCCACGGGAACGGTTTCCTCCGGCACAGTCGTTTCCGCCGCCGTCTCCTCCGGAACGGTTTCCTCCGTTGGAACCGTCGTGGCTTCGGTTTCCGGGGTTGTGGCTTCGGTCGCCGCCGTGGTTTCCTCCGGAGCGGCGTCCATAGTCGCTTGCCGGATACATTTGTACGAGAAAAACGCCGCCGATACCAGCGCAATGGCAACGATCACGGTCAGGCAGGCTATCTTTATATATCGGATCATTGGCATCCTCCTTCAGGGGGACAAAAGGTTCTTTCTACTCCATATACTGTTCCAGCGCGTCCTCGGAAACGCCCAGGGCATTTGCAACGGTTCCGGCATCGCAGATGGGGCTTTTCTCCGCCAGCACCAAAGCATGGCAGCTCTCCCCTGTCCTGCCCCGGAAATCCAGCAGTCCCGCGTAGGCAAGGGCGGCGTAGGGCGACAACAGATACCCGGCAGAGCCGCGGATACCGGAAATGGTAGAGATCATCCGGCGGCTGCTGACGACGCTGACGTCCAGCCCCTCCCTCAGCCGGGAAAACGTGCTGTCTTTTGGGCAGTACATCCCACCCCGGCGGCAGGCATCCAGATAACCGTCCACCTCCGGCAGTCCGCCGCAGGCATAAATCAGCCGTTCCAGCCCCCCGGGCAGGGTCACATCCGCCTCCGGGGTGCCAGTGGGGACGCTGACAGTGTCCGTGCGGAACTGGCCGTGGTGAATCAGATTCCACAGATTTCCGTTTTCATTGCAGCAGCAGATGATATTCCCGATGGGCAGTCCCCACGCCCGGGCGTACCACGCGCTCATGGGCAGGTCAAAATTGCCGCACACCACGGAAATATCCACGCGCTTTTCATGCTCCGTAATTCCCGCCCGGGCAAACTCACCGAAAATGCCGAACAGCACGGCGATCCCAACGGCAGTTTTCACCCAGCCGCCATCCGCTCCCGGGCAGCCGCCCCGCAGCTGCCCTGCGAGAATGTGTACCAGATGGTCAAATGTCCATTCGGGATTGTGCCAGCATTCTCCGGCAATAATCCGCTGGGGCAGGTTCACCAACCGGACGGGATAGCGCCCGACGCAGAATTCCACATCCCACCTGGTCAGCTTCGTGTTGAACAGCCGGTTCAGCACCTCGGCAACGCACTGATGAAAGGATTTTTCTTTCAGAGCGTCGATTTCCTCCCGGGAGAAAACAGGCTCCCGGAACGGCACATACAGTCCGCCGTCCGGCCCCCGGTTTTCCCGCAGGACACGCTGGGCGGTGTAGGCATCCCGGTTATTTCGCGTGGTCACATACAGCACATTCCATCACTCCAATGGCATTGTTCCAGAAAATGTTGCCCACCGTTTCTTCCTCCAGCCCGCGCTCCAGCAGACGCTGGGCAAGGGCAGGCCAGCTCTGCACGCCCTCAAACCCGGCGGGCATTTCGGAAATCCCGTCCAGATCGCCGCCCAGGGCAATGTGCTTTCCGCTGGGGTCAAGCTCCATAAAATGAAGAATGTGGTCGCACATGGTGTCCAAGGTGGGCTTCTCCCCGGTAAACTCCGCGCAGACGTTGTACCCGGCCACGCCGCCGGTCTGGACGATGGCACGGAACATGTCGTCCGTCAGGTTGCGGCTGTTGTTCCAGACGGCGCGGCTGTTGGAATGGGTGGCGACGATTGGCGCTTGGGTGATATCCATAATATCCCAGAAGCCCTCGTCGCTGATATGGCTGACGTCGATCAGCATTCCCAGTCTCTGAGCCTCTCTGACATACGCCCGCCCTTGGTCAGTTAACCCGCCGCCCGTCTCATGAGAGCCGGTGAGGGGATTCTTTTCGTTCCAGCCGAGGCTGGAAATCCGGAAGCCGATGAGCCAAAGGCTGCTCAGCAGCTCCGGGTCGTATCCGATTCCGGCAGTTCCTTCCAGCGTCAGGATGGCGGACATCTTTCCGTTCTTCCGGTTTTCTTCAATTTCCTTCGGGGAATAGGCAATGGAAATCAAATCCTTATTCTTATCCATTTCCCGTTGAAGCGTGGCGATCTCCCGCTCAAAAGCGACGACGGGCGACACATGATGACGTTTTTCCATAAAGGGTGTGGTGAAACAGGCAAAGCACTGGGCATAACCCCCCAGCCGGGACGCCCGCTCCAGATCGATATGGAAACGGTTCTTCCGCAGGCTGCCCGCCTGGTTCATGTCGTCGCCCAAAAGTGCCAGAACCGTGTCACAGTGCAGATCAATCACAGGAAAATTCATTGAAAGGCATCCTCCAAATGGTGAATTTCCGGGTGAAGCGTCTGGGTTCCATCCGGTGCGTAGATTTCGATAACGTCAAACCGGGGCTGCAAATCCGTGGGGTTTTCGGATAAATACAGCGCGGCGGTTGTGCGGATTCTGTCCTGCTTTTTCCGGTCAACATACTCCATTGCCCGGGCAAAATCCGCCGATTTCCGGAGTTTTACCTCCACAAATACCAAAAACGCCTTGTTTTTGACAATCAGGTCAACTTCCCCGAACCGGCAGCGGTATCCGCTGGCCACGACGGCATACCGCTTTTTCCGCAGATATTCCGCCGCCAGCGCTTCGCCCCAGGCGCCTGTCAGCTTACTTTTCCCCATAGAACTTTTTGAGGAAGCTCATCCGGTGAATGGGGCAGGCGCCATAGGCGCGGAGGGCGTCGTAATGCGCCCGGGTAGGATAGCCCTTGTGGATGTCAAAGCCGTACTCGGGGTACTGCTTCGCCATTTCCAGCATAAAGTCGTCCCGGGAGACCTTGGCAAGCACCGACGCCGCGGCAATATTGGCACTGAGGCTGTCCCCCTTGACCACGGTCTTCACCGGGATTCCGAAATCCTTTTCCCGGTTTCCGTCGATCAGAACGAGGTTGGGCTTTACGGCAAGCTGCCCCAGCGCCCGCTCCATGGCAAGAAACGTGGCCTGCAAAATGTTGATCTCGTCAATCTCCTTCTCCGTGGCAAAACCGATCCCGTAGGCAACTGCCTGTTCCTGAATGATTGGGAACAGCTCCCGGCGTTTTTTGTCCGTCAGCTTTTTGCTGTCCGTCAGGCCGGGGATATCCAGATGGGGCGGCAGGATCACCGCCGCCGCGTACACAGGGCCGGCCAGCGGCCCGCGGCCCGCTTCGTCAACGCCGCAGATCGTCCTCACGCCGCCTGATAAGATTCCATCTTCAATTTCCCACATTTTTCCGTCGCTCATACCATATCCTCCGGCATTTCCAGAGTAAAATTACCCAATTTTCCGCTTCTGAATTCATCCAGCAGGACTTTTGCCATCCGTTCGGTGTTCACTTCCCCGCCGGAAACCAGATAGCCCCGCTTCCTTGCGGCCATTTCCAGCAGCTGCCAGCCGGGCGTCCCCGCGGGCGCTTCCACCTTGTATCGCTCCAGCAGGGTCTGAGGATAAAATTTGTGCAGCAGCTCCATCAGGCGGTACGCCAGCTCCTCAAGGTCGATGACGCCTTCCTTGACCGCGCCGGTGTAGGCCAGCATCATGCCCACCTCCGGGTCTTCAAATTTCGGCCACAGAATGCCGGGAGTGTCCAGCAGCTGAAGCCCGCTGTCCACCGTCACCCACTGCTTGCCCCGGGTCACGCCGGGACGGTTCTCCGCCTTCGCGCTCTTGCGGCCGGAAATCTGGTTGATGAGCGTAGACTTGCCCACATTGGGAATCCCCACCACCATCACCCGGAGGGGACGGCTCATCCCCCGCTTGGCGTCCCGTTCCAGCTTTTCGGCGCAGGCCAGACGTGCGGCGGGGGTAAAGGCGGAAATTCCCTTTTTCGTTTTGCAGTCCGTGGCGATGACCGCCATACCTTTTTTCTTAAAATACTCCGCCCACCTTTTCGTGGCGGCGGGGTCTGCCAAATCCATACGGTTCAGAACGATCATCCGGGGCTTTCCCCCGCAGATGGCGTCAATATCCGGATTTCGGCTGGAAACGGGAATCCGGGCATCCACGATCTCGCACACCGCGTCCACCAGCTTCAAGTCCGCTTCGATCTGCCGCCGGGTCTTGGTCATGTGGCCGGGATACCACTGAATGTTCATGTTATCTGTCATTATACCGCTCCGACTCTCTCAAATTCTCTGGGATACGTCCCCTCGTCCGTGCCGGGATACATCAGGAAAATCGCCTTGCCCAGCACTTCCCGCTTGTCGATCTGCCCCACGTCGGGGTAACGGCTGTCCTTGGAAATGCCCCGATTGTCCCCCAGAACGAAAATGCAGCCCTCAGCCACCGTCAGCGGGAAATGAACGCCGCCGTCTACGGTGGTCAGCGCATTGATATAGTCCTCCCGGAGCACCTCGCCGTCCACGGAGACATCCCCCGTCTCAAAATCGATGTCCACGGTCTGCCCTTCCGTTGCGATGACCCGCTTGACGATGGGCTTGCCGTCATCAAAGGATTCCTTGCTGATGACGACAATGTCCCCCCGCTGAGGGTTATGATAAAACGTATTGTTCAGCAGGAGCAGATAATCTCCGTCCAGCAGTGTCATCCGCATACTCCCGCCGGAGACCACGATAATGCGGAACACCAGCAGAAACAGCAGCATCACGATCAAAAGCAGATACAGCATATCATGGGCGTACAGCAGCACACTTTTCTGCCAGCCCGGCTTTTCCTCTTCCTTTTTCTTCCTCTTCTCCGCCATTATAGCGTCCCTCCCATAAAAAACGGCCTGTGCCGTTGGGATATTCTCTCCCTAGTATATCACAGCAAGCGTCTGTTTTCTATAATAAAATGTAAATATTTCCCACATACCGCCCAATCATACGATTTCTCGATAAAATAGTATTATTAAAAACCAGTATCAGCGGAAAACCCACACGGCGTAATAAAAAAAGAGGGCAAAGCCCTCTTTTTTTATTGAATTGCAGCTTAGACCTTCTCCTTGACCTTTGCAGCCTTGCCGGCGCGGTCGCGCAGGTAGTACAGCTTTGCCCGACGAACCTTGCCCTTGCGGACGGTCTCGATCATGGCAACGTTGGGAGAATGCAGGGGGAAAACCTTCTCGCAGCCCACGCCGTAGGAGATACGGCGAACGGTGACGGTCTCACCGATGCCGCCGTGCTTACGGGCGATAACGGTGCCTTCAAACACCTGGATACGCTCACGAGCGCCTTCCTTGATGCGCACATGCACACGAACGGTGTCGCCGACATTCACTTCGGGCAGCTCCTCCTTCATGTACTGGCTGTTCAGAGCCTTAACCAAATCCATCTTATTGTCCTCCTTAAATATTAGGCGTTCATGCCGCGCACAAGCCGGCAGAGGACTCACCTTGATTTCAGACCGATTTATTCTAGCACGGATTCATCCGAAAATCAAGCCTTATTTTACAAAACATTCGGAAAATATGGAGAAATAACATCTCCCGCAGCCGAAATCAGCCGCATTTACCGGTTTGTGCGGCGTTTTTTCTGTTCATGGGATTCCACTTCCCGCTAATGTAATACCCGGCAAAGAGGACAAACAGCAGCAGGTTATGGGCAATCATGCACGTCCAGGCGGACACCAGCCCCATTCCCAGCAGCTGGGTGCAGATAAACGTACCCACAATGCGCACGCCCCACATGCCCGCGATGTTGCAAACAAAGGGCATCAGCGTGTTTCCCATACCCTGCATCATGCCCTCCACAATGATGGACACGCCGTAAAACGGCTCGGACACCGCCACCATCCGCAGAACCGTAACGCCCAGAGCAATCACCTGCGCATCCTTAGAGAACAGGCGCATCATGTTGGGCGCGAACAGGAAAAGCAGCGACCCGGAAACGATCATCAGACTGACCTCAATGAACAGAATCATCCGCGCCAGCTCCTTGACCCGCCGGTTGTCCCCCGCCCCCAGAGCGTTGCCCGCCAGCGTTGCCGCCGCTGTCTGCATTCCGTAGCCGGGAATGTAAAAGGCGGATTCCACCGTGTTGGCGATCGTGTGGGCAGCGGTGGTGATCTCCCCCAGAGAGTTGATCATCGACGCAAAGGCCACATAGCCCAAGGATGTCCCGAAGCGCTGCAAGGCATTGGGAAGCGCCACCCGCAGACAAGGCTTCAGCACGTCCCAATCCGGCCGCAGCTTCTGCCCCCTGGGAGACAGCAGCGGATGCCGCCAAAGCACCACGGTAATGCACACGCCGCCGATTACGAAGGAAATGGCGCTGGCCACGGCCGCGCCGATGACGCCCCATCCGGCGCCGAAAACGGTCACGCCCCAAACCGCCCGCGTGGGGTAGATCAGCAGAAAATTAAGGATCACATTGACGCCGTTCACCAGAAACCCAACCCGCATAGGGGTCTTGGTATCCCCTGCCGAACGAAGCAGCGTGCCGAAAATCGTAATGGCCGTCCGCGCCAGCATGGGCGTATACAGAATAAAGAAGTACCGGGCAGCCAAATCCTGAATGGCGGGGTCGACCTGCATCCACACCGGCACCTTGCCGCTCAGCGCCAGCATCAGCGCCGTAAAAAACGTGCCGCAGACCAACACCGCCAGCACCGCCTGAGACGAGGCCTTCCCCGCCCGTTTCGTATCCCCCGCCCCGCAGGCCTGGGATACAAAGGACAAAAAGCCCACGCCAATGGCGGAAATGGTGCTGCTGATCAGCCAGTTGACCGTGCTGGTAGCGCCCACCGCCGCGGTCGCCTGGGTACCGATCGCGCCGACCATGGCAGTGTCAATATACTGCACCGCCGTCTGCATCAGCTCCTCCAGCATGGTCGGCCATGCCAGCGTCAGAATGGTCGGCACCATCCCCCAGGGGAGAAAAGAACGCTTCGTTTTTTCCATGAAATCCTCACATCATTTTTTCTGTATGATCCGGCAAAACAATTAAACTCATAGACAGAAAGAAGGACACCCGCACGGATGTCCTTCTTCTTTGGTGGGCGAGGCGGGACTTGAACCCGCACGTCCGCAGTGAACACTAGAACCTGAATCTAGCGAGTCTACCAATTCCACCACTCGCCCATATCTGCCTGCCGTTTCCTCAGCGCCTGGATATCTTATCACAGCAGGCAAAATTTGTCAACAATTTTTTGTCAAT
Organism: uncultured Eubacteriales bacterium; assembly: GCA_900546075.1. Lineage (GTDB taxonomy): Bacteria > Bacillota > Clostridia > Oscillospirales > Oscillospiraceae > Faecousia. The sequence continues at coordinate 11,279 of URBH01000056.1, forward strand.
CCTTGTAGTAAAGCATACAGTGGCAATAGCCCTTGAAATTCGGGTCGGCAATCTGCTCCCGGAATTCCTTGCAGATGCACTTATTGTCCTCCGTCCGCTCCAACCGGCAAGGGCAGTAGCCGCCCGTGCGCTTCAACCCTTCCCGGATGGCCTTTACCAGTTCCTTGTCATCATTGAGCCGAACCGCCATCATTCAACACTTCCTTTCAGGAAACATTATAAACCGGCAAAATCCGCTTGTCAACAGAATTCAAGCAACCTTTGCAGATAGCTGCACGGAACAAATTTCCCGGAACGCGCAAGGCCAGAATCGTTTCCCTGTCCGCATACATTTTGTCCACGTTCTCGCCCTCCTGCAAGCACCAAGTCAAAAAAATACAGCCCACTGCACACGCAATGAGCTGTATTGTGGCGGAGAGAGTGGGATTCGAACCCACGGTGGGTTGCCCCATCACCAGTTTTCAAGACTGGCTCCTTAAACCGCTCGGACATCTCTCCGAATACGGATAAAATATACCATCCGGAGAGAAAAATGTCAAGGGCTTTGGCAGCGGGGCGAGATTTGTGCTTGACAAACATTGTGGCGTATGCTAGAATACTTTGGCAATCAAGTGAATATTTTTCTTTCTATTCGGAGTGATACCCAAGAGGCCGAAGGGGCTCCCCTGCTAAGGGAGTAGGCGTCTAAAAAGCGCGCGAGGGTTCAAATCCCTCTCACTCCGCCATAAAGAGTTACCGGTATAGATGCGTCTGGCGCAAAGCCAGGCGCATC
>URBH01000057.1 GCA_900546075.1 uncultured Eubacteriales bacterium
GAGCGCAACGGGATCTACATCATCGACCTGCAGAAGACCGTAAAGAAGCTGGAAGAGGCTTACGCCTTCGTCCGTGACCTGTCCGCCAACGGCGGCAACGTGCTGTTCGTCGGCACCAAGAAGCAGGCGCAGGACGCCATCAAGGAAGAGGCCGCCCGCTGCGGCGGTTACTACGTCAACGCCCGCTGGCTGGGCGGTATGCTGACCAACTTCCGCACCATGCGCACCCGTATCGACCGTCTGGCACAGCTGCGCAAGATGGAAGAGGATGGCACCTTCGCCATGCTGCCCAAGAAGGAAGTCATCAAGCACCAGGCCGAGATCGAGAAGCTGGAGAAGTACCTGGGCGGCGTGAAGGAAATGAAGAAGCTGCCCGCCGCTCTGTTTATTGTTGACCCCCGCAAGGAGCGCAACGCCATTGCTGAGGCCCGCAAGCTGAACATCCCCATCGTGGCCATCGTGGACACCAACTGCGATCCCGATGAGATCGATTACGTCATTCCCGGCAACGATGACGCCATCCGCGCCATCCGTCTGATCGCCTCCGCCATGGCGAGCGCCGCCATCGAGGGCCGTCAGGGTGAGGATGCCGCCGAGGCTCCTGCCGAAGCGCCCGCCGAGACCGCCGCTGAATAAATAAGCACTTAGGAGGATACGAAAATGGCTTTTACCGCACTGGACGTTAAGAAGCTTCGTGAAATGACCAACGTCGGCATGATGGACTGCAAGAAGGCTCTCCAGGCCACCGACGGTGATATGGACGCCGCCGTGGATTGGCTGCGTGAGAAGGGTCTGGCCAAGGCCGCCAAGAAGGCCGACCGCATTGCCGCCGAGGGCGTTGCCTACGCCACCGTCGTAAACGGCATCGGCGTGGTCATCGAGGTCAACTCCGAGACCGACTTTGCCGCCAAGACCGACGCCTTCATGGATCTGGTAAAGAACCTGGCTGTCATTGTTGCCACCGAGAACCCCGCCGACGTGGACGCTCTCAAGGCCTGCAAGTACCCCAACTCCAACCTGACCGTCACCGAGATCATGCAGGAGAAGGTCATGTCCATCGGCGAGAACATGCAGATCCGCCGCTTCGCCCGTTTTGCCGACAACACCTCCGTTGCCTACGTTCACGCAGGCGGCACCCACGGCGTTCTGGTGAACCTGGCCGTGGAGGGCGGCATTGACGCCACCGAGATCGGCAAGAACGTTGCCATGCAGATCGCCGCTATGAGCCCCAAGTACTGGGACAAGTCCCAGGTGCCTCAGGCCGACGTGGACAAGGAGCTGGCCGTGCAGGTCGCCCTGATGGACAACGACCCCAAGATGGCTTCCAAGCCCGCCGCCGTGAAGGAGAAGATCGCCGCCGGCAAGATGGCCGCTTTCTACAAGGAGAGCTGCCTGCTGCAGCAGGAATTCGTCCGCTCCGACCTCTATAAGGGCGATGTGGCCGGTTACATTGCCGACGCCGCCAAGAAGCTGGGCGGCAAGGTCACCTTCGTTGACGCCGTTCACTACGTCAAGGGTGAAGGCATCGAGAAGAAGGCCGACGACTTCGCCGCTGAGGTCGCCGCCCAGATCGCCGGCGCTCAGAAGTAATTCCGCCTTTATCAAAACCGCCCCAGCCAGTCGGCTGGGGCGGTTTTCTGCTGCCATTCAGGAATGGAGAGAGGCGCATGCAGGCATCAGCTAAGCGCCGATTCGGCGGGGTGGGCGCATCTTCAATTATATATTATTGTAGGTATAGCGGAGCGGACGGGCTAGGATTTTGGAATTGCCCGGCAAGGAAAACGATCGGATGCTTTTCCTCGGATTTTCACTGACTGCGGAAGAAGGAAGCAGAAAATAAGTTGCTGCGCCTATTGACAAGACGAAATCAGCGGTGTATAATGTCAGCATCTTGAACGAAGCCTGCCATAAAAATGCAGACTTTCTCAGGCAAAATCAACAAATGGAGGAAACATAACGATGAAAAAGATTCTTGCAGTTTTGATGGCCGTTTTGATGGTTGCTTCTCTGGCAGCCTGCGGCGGCAAGACGTCTGCCCCTGCTACCGAGGCGGCTCCCGCCCCCGCGGCCGACAATACCACTGCGGCTGCGGAGACCACCGCTCCCGAGCAGTCCCTGATCGACGCCGCCAAGGCTGAGGGCGAACTGGTTGTCTACGGCTCCTGCGAGGAAGAGTACCTGGCAGCCGCCTGCGAGCATTTCGAGGAGCTGTACGGCATCAAGGTGCAGTATCAGCGCCTGTCCACCGGTGAGGTTCAGGCCAAGATCGAGGAAGAGAACGGCAATCCTTCCGCTGACGTCTGGTTCGGCGGCACCACCGACCCCTACAACGTCGTCGCTGCCGAGGGCCTGCTGGAAGCCTACGAGGCCGAGAACGCTTCCCACCTGCTGGGCAGCCAGTACCGGGATCCCGACGGCTACTGGTACGGCATTTACAAGGGCATTCTGGGCTTCATGGTCAACAAGGATGAGCTGGCTCGTATGAACCTGGAAGCTCCCGCCGACTGGCAGGATCTGCTGAAGCCCGAATACAAGGGCCTGATCTGGCTGTCCAACTACAACACCGCCGGTACCGCCAAGCTGGTCATCAACACCATGATCCAGAAGTACGGCCACGACGAAGGCATCCAGTACCTGGTCGACCTGGACAAGAACATTCAGGTTTACACCAAGTCCGGCTCCGGCCCCTCCAAGAACGTCGGCACCGGTGAGTGCGTCATCGGCATCGGCTTCCTGCATGACGGCATCACCCAGATCGTGGACAACGGCTATGAGAACGTCCAGCTGATCATCCCCTCCAGCGGCACCTCCTTCGAGATCGGCGCTACCGCCATCTTCAAGGGCGCGAAGCACCCCAACGCTGCCAAGCTGTGGGTCGAGTACGCTCTGTCCCCCGAGTGCGTTGAGCTGGCTGCCAGCCACGGCTCCTATCAGTTCCTGGTGATCGACAACGCCAAGCAGCCTGAGCAGGCTTCCGAGTTCGGTCTGGATCCCGAGAACGTGATGGATTACGACTTCGAGGACGCCAAGAACAACATCAAGACCTATGTTGAAGAGGTCATGACTGCTCTGGGCGGCGGCGACGACCGTTTCAAGACTGAGTAAGCACAAAATTCCGAATTCCCAAGGAGGATGGCGCGATCCGCCATCCTCCTTAATCGTATCTGATACTATTTCCTGATTAAAATCTTTGATTTCAATCAGGAAGGCATCGCCTATTGGCGCTGCCAGTTTTGTGATTTATAAGGAAAGAAATCACAAAACAAGTCTCATATGAACTCCTTGCCCTTCGGGCAATTAAAATCTTTTCTAAAGATTTTAATTGGAGTTCAGTATAAAAAGCTGCCAAAGTGCCAAAGCAGCGGTATTTTGCCGGCTCCCGGATTTCTCTCCCGCGCTCCGTTCCCATTTCCCTGAAAGGAGAACTGCTTATGACAGAAGTTAAGACAAAAAGACAAAGCGCGTCTTTGGATCGCAGAAAGCTGCTGGCGGATCCAATCATGGTCACGACCATTGTGGTTCTGATCGCTTTTCTGACCTTGTTCATTCTCTACCCTCTGGCGATCCTGCTGGTGGATAGTTTTTACAGCAAAAACGGCCTGACCCTGGGTATTTTCAAGCGGGTTCTGGCCATGGCGAATTTCCGTACATCCATTGCCAATACCCTGAAGGTCGGCTTTCTGGTGGGCATTCTTTCCACGCTGCTGGGACTGCTGTTTGCCTATGTGGAGGTCTACGTGAAGCTGGGCAAATTCTCCGGCGGACTGTTCAAGGTGGTGTCCATGCTGCCCGTCGTTTCGCCGCCCTTTGTGCTGTCGCTGTCCATGATCATGCTGTTCGGCAAGGCGGGACTGATCACCCGGTTCCTGCTGAAAATTTACGATAATAACGTATACGGCTTCTGGGGCATCGCCATCGTCCAGACGCTGACCTTTTTCCCGGTGTGCTACATGATGCTCAAGGGGCTGCTGAAAAACATCGACCCCTCTTTGGAAGAAGCCGCCCGGGATATGGGCGCTTCCCGGTGGAAGGTGTTCGCGACGGTCACGTTCCCGCTGATGCTTCCGGGCTTGGGCAATGCGTTTCTGGTGACTTTTATTGAGTCCATCGCCGACTTTGCCAACCCCATGATCATCGGCGGTTCCTACGATACCCTGGCCACGACCATTTACTTGCAGATCACCGGCGCGTATGACAAAGAGGGCGCCGCGGCGATGGCCGTGGTGCTGCTGAGCATTACGCTGCTGATGTTCGCCGTCCAGAAATACTATCTGGAGGCAAAAACCGCCGCGACCCTGACGGGCAAGGCGTCCCGGGCGAGAATGCTGATCTCCGACAAGTCGGTGACGGTTCCGCTGACGGTGCTCTGCTCTCTGGCGGCGATCTTCGTGGTCATGATGTACCTGTGCGTCCCCATTGGCGCGCTGTTCCCCACCTGGGGCTACAAGTTCAGCCCCCTGACCTTCAAATGGTTTACCCAGGTCTTCACCAAGTATAAGGGCCTGAAGGCCTTTAAGGACTCCTTTGTCCTGTCGCTGATCTCCGCGCCCATCACGGCGCTGCTGTCCATGATCATCTCCTATCTGGTGGTCAAGAAGAAATTCAAGGCCAAGGGCTTTATCGAGGCGGTCTCCATGCTGGCCATGGCGGTTCCCGGCACGGTTCTGGGCGTCGGCTACATCCGGGGCTTCTCCGGCGGCCTGTTCCACACGGGACTGCTCAGCGGCCTTTACGGAAGCGCGGCAATCCTTATCATTGTCTTCGTGGTGCGCAGCCTGCCCACCGGCACCCGCAGCGGCATTTCCGCCCTGCGCCAGATTGACAAATCCATCGAGGAATCCGCCTATGACATGGGCGCCAACAGCTTCCGGGTCTTCATGACCGTGACGCTGCCGCTGATCAAGGATTCCTTCCTCAGCGGCCTTGTCACCGCGTTTGTCCGCAGCATCACGGCAATTTCCGCCATTATTCTGCTGGTCACGCCCCAGTTCCTGCTCATCACCGTACAGATCAACGAATTTGCCGAAAAAGGCTCCTACAGCATTGCCTGTGCCTTTGCCACGATCCTGATCCTGATCACCTACGGCTCGGTGCTGCTGATGAATCTGGCCATGAAGTTCTTCGGCACCAGCAAAAAAATCAAGGAGGCTTGAGTTATGGAAAAAGAGAAAAAAGGCGTTCGCCTGGATCATATTTCCAAGATCTATAAAGACCCCAAGACCGGCAAGGACTTTTACGCGGTGAAGGACACCTGCCTGGAGATCCGGCCCGGTTCCTTCGTAACCCTGCTGGGTCCCTCCGGCTGCGGCAAGACGACGACCCTGCGGATGATTGCCGGCTTTGAAAGCCCCGACGAGGGCGAAATTTACCTGGGCAACGAGGCCATCAACGCTCTGCCCCCCAACAAGCGGGACACGGCAATGGTGTTCCAGAGCTACGCTCTGCTGCCCCACTACAACGTGTTTGACAACGTGGCCTACGGCCTGAAGCTGCGCAAGGTTCCCAAGGACGAAATCAAGGAGCGGGTCACCCGCATCCTGGAGCTGGTGGAGCTGTCCGGCATGGAGGCGCGGATGACCAACCAGCTTTCCGGCGGCCAGCAGCAGCGTGTCGCCCTGGCACGGGCGCTGGTATTGGAGCCGGGCGTGCTGCTGTTTGACGAGCCGCTGTCCAATCTGGACGCAAAGCTCCGGGTGAGTATGCGTACCGAAATTCGCCGCATCCAGCAGGCCACGGGCATCACCGCCATCTACGTCACCCACGACCAGAGCGAGGCCATGGCGCTGTCGGATTCCATCATCATCATGAACAAGGGCGTGGTCGCCCAGATCGGCAGCCCCCAGGAAATCTACTATCACCCCAACAGCGAGTTCGTTGCCGACTTTATCGGCGAAGCCAACTTCCTGAGGGGCAAGTGCGTGACGCTGGAGGGCGGCAGCGGCGTGCTGCAGCTGGCGGACACCCAGGTTCGGGTAGCAGCCACCGAGAACATGGCGGTAGGGGAGGATTACACCATCGTTCTGCGGCCGGAGTCCGCCGGGCTTGTTCCGGAGGGGAACCTGAAATGCCGCGTGGTTCTCAGCTGCTTCATGGGCGCGTATCAGAACTACCACGTGATGGTGGGCGATACCCTGGTAAAGCTGACGGACTACAACCCCAAGAACCATCGGATCTATCAGGTAGGCGAGACCTGCGCCCTGACCTTCGAGCCGGACGGCGTGCATGTGCTGTAAAGCGTAAAAACAGAAGCCTGGAACGGGGAATTTCCTGTTTCAGGCTTTTCTTATGCCTGATACTAAGCCTCTGGATAAATCGTCTTCGGCTGAGCAGCGAATCTGCTTCCCTAGCTGTGCGGTTTCGAGAGCGGGAAATACACGAAGGATGCCTCCGCTTTTGAAGCCTTCATCTGGTGAAAAATCTCTCGCTGTCAGCTCTCGCCGATCAATTCGAGCTTTCCTATTCGCGGGGGCACCGGGATTTCCGGAGAGCATTTTCCGCCCAGGGCGATTTTTGCCGGATTTTAGGGAGAAAAATCACTTGACTTATCCGCGGACAAAGACCATAATAGTAGGGTGCTAGGGAGGATGGAAACATGTACCAAAAAGAAAGAAAACTGAATCCGGTGCTTCTCACCGTGCTTGCGGCTGCGCTGCTTGCGGTGGGGATTGCCGTGTGGTTTCTGCTGACCCATGTGTGGGTGGCGGGAACGTTTTATTCCCGGAATGCCGACGTGCTGGATCTCCGCTTTGCCGACGTCACGACGGCGGATTATGACAAGCTGCGGAAAAAAGCGCCGAACAGCGAAATCCTCTGGCGGATTCCCTTTCAGGGGAAGACCTATGATCAGGATACCGACGTGCTGTACGTAACCTCCCTCACGGATGAGGACGTGGCGACGCTGGACTATTTCACCCGGCTGAAAACCGTGGAGGCCCAGGAATGCACGGACTATCCCCAGCTGGCCGCGCTGACCGCCCGCCGCCCGGAGGTGACGGTGGAGTACGCGGTGACCATCGATGGCAGAGAGTACCCTCAGGATACCGCCGTGGTGAGCATTTCCGGCATCACGGAAGAGGAAATCAATCTGCTTACATATTTACCGGAGCTGACGGCGGTGACGGCGGTGGGATGCCGGACGCCGGAGCAGATGACGCAGCTGCGGGATTTCTGCCAGGAGAAGGGGCTTTCCTTTGCCCTGCGCTTCGGAACGAAGACCTACCCCGACACGGTGCAGGAGCTGGATGTTACCGGTGTGACCGACGGGGAGCTGGAGCTGCTTCAGCTTTTGCCGGAGCTGAAAACGCTGCATCTTAAGAACCCCGAGGCCGACCCGGAGACGGTTGCCCAGCTGCGCAGCATCTATCCCAAGGCAGACATCAGCTGGGAGGTGGAGATCGCGGGCGTTTCCTTCCCGGACGACACGAAGGAGGTCGATCTTTCCGCCGTTCTGGAAAGCAGCGCTGCCCAGACCGCCGCCGGTACTGCGGCAGGGACGCAGACTGCGGCCGGTGCCCAGACCGCAACCAAAACGCAGACTACAACCGGCACTGCGACCGGAACCCAAAGTACGAAGGAAACCCAAAGTACGGCACCGGCTGTTACCCTGAACCTGGAGGATCTGGAAAAGAAGATGTCCTATCTGTCCGACGCCAAGCAGGTGTTCCTGGGCAAATGCGGCCTGGACAACGAGGAGCTGGCCGCCCTCCGGGAGCGGGTACGGGACAGCTACAAGCTCGTCTGGACGGTGCAGCTGGGCAAAAAGCTCACCGCGCGGACGGATGACACCACCTTTATGCCTGTCCGGGAGCATGTTTACTATTTTCTGGACGAGGATGCCTACAACCTGCGCTACTGCGAGGATATGCTCTGCGTGGATGTGGGGCATATGGGTCTGACCAACATCGATTTTGTGAAGGGAATGCCCCATCTGCAAATTCTGATCCTCGCCCACAACGGGCAGCTGCAGGACATTTCCCCCATCAGCAGCTGTAAGGAGCTGATTTTCCTGGAGCTGGACTGGAGCGCCGTGAAGGACTTCACCCCGCTGGTGGGCTGCACTTCTCTGGAAGACCTGAACATCGGCCTGACCTACCCCAGCGTGGAGCCGCTGATGCAGATGACCTGGCTGAAGAATCTTTGGATGGTGGATCGGGGCGGCGCATACCAGCTGTCCCAGGCATTGCCGGACACCAAAATCGTGGCCACGGCCAATGCCACCGTAGGCGCGGGCTGGCGGAATCTTCCCAATTACTACAAAATGCGGGATATGCTGGGCATGGAGTACATGAGGGGCTAATGGTTAAATTTTCCGGAAGTTGCAAAAACTTGAAATTTCGGGAATAACTCCCCGCTTTTTGAAGGAATTCTGTGAGAAAATAGGCGGATTCCCCGGCTGGGGCTGCCCCGCGCGCCGACCCCTTAATTAAATCTTAATGGATTCTTTAGAATATCCTTACAAACCCCGCCGCCCCGGAATCTTGACAGGGGGGCGGGGCTGAACTATAATGGAAAAAGGAGGTATTGAGCATGAAAAAAGCGCTTTACATTATTGTGATCATGATTCTGATCATCGCCTTCTGCGTCAGCGCGTTCCTGGTTGCCAGGTATGTGCTGGAAGGCAAGAAACAGGCGGATCGTTATGAAGACCTTGCGAACATCAAAAACCAGGCGCAGACCAGCGTCCCCACCCAGGCGACAAAGCCCTCGGTCACAACGGAACCCTCGAAGCCCGGCTTCGAGGTCATCAGCGACCCCACCGTGGAGGGAGGAATCCTTCTGGATTATGCCGAGCTGCATGAAATGAATCCCGACATGGCCGGCTGGATCAAGATCGAAGGCACCAAGGTGGATTATCCCGTGATGCAGACGTCCACGAACAACAAGGACTTCTACCTGAAGCGGGACTTCGACAAGCAGGACAGCGTCCGCGGCAGCATCTACGCCCGTGAGGAGTGCGATCTGGACAAGCCCAGCGACAACATTACCATCTACGGCCACAACATGGCCGACGGCAGTATGTTCCACAGCCTGATGTCCTACACGGAGAAAAGCGCCTGGGACTACAACAGCCTGATCTTCTTTGACACCCTGAAGGAACGTCATATCTACAAGATTTTCTCGGTGTTCAAGACCAGCGCCAACGCGGGCAAGGGCTTCTCCTACCACCAGTTCGTGGACGCCCAGAACGAGACGGAATTCAACGATTTCGTCACCAACTGCAAGAATCTGTCCTTCTACGACACCGGCATTACGCCCAAATACGGCGACAAGATCATCTGCCTGTCCACCTGCGAGTATACCCTGAACAACGGCCGTCTGGTCGTCGCGGCGGTGCGCATCAGCTGATAATAATCCTCAGACGTTCTGCGTCTGAGGATTTTTTTGCCGCGGGGCTTTTCTTCCGGAAAGTTTATGCTATAATGATACGAGAGATATCCAGACCGTTTCCACCCGCAAAATCGAAAGAAAAAGAGGGGGCTTTTGCCATGCAGAGTTTATGTGATCGATGGGAGTTTGTCTCCGACTGGTACGACGGATTTGCCGTCGGAGAAGGGGAAGGGGAGCGCGTCCGCCTGCCCCATACCGTGAAGGAAATTCCGCAGCACTACGCCGACAGCCAGTCCTATCAGATGGTCTGCGGCTACCGGAAAAAGCTGACGCTGGAGCCTGCGCTGGCGGGGAAGCGCCTGTTCGTGCAGTTTGACGGCGCGGCGCATATTGCAACGGTGTTCCTGAACGGCAAAGAACTGGCGACCCACCGGTGCGGTTACACCGCGTTCCGGGTGGACATCACCGACGCGGCGGTTTTGGGCGGAGAAAACTGGCTGGCGGTGAAGCTGGACACCACGGAGAACGGCGCGGTGCCGCCCTTCGGATTTGTCATCGACTATCTGACCTACGGCGGGCTTTACCGGGAGGTCTGGCTGGACGTCCGGGAAAGGAGCTATATTGAAGACCTGTACGTAACGACCCCGGATCTCACCACCCTGAAAATCAAGCCCACTTTGCAGGACGCCGAAGGGTGCATTCTTCTGGTGGAGCTGCAAAAGGGCGAGCGGGTGCTGCTGAAGAAGGCATTCACCGCCGGGGGCGTGATCACCGTCCGCTGCCCCGGCGTCAAGAGCTGGGACACGGAGCGCCCCGTTCTCTATACCTGCCGGGTGTCCCTGCTGAAAATCGGCCGGGTGATGGATACCCGGGAAGTGAAGGTGGGCTTCCGCACCGCCGAATTCAAGGCCGACGGCTTCTACCTGAACGGGAAGAAGACCTTCCTGCGGGGGCTGAACCGGCACCAGTGCTGGCCGTATGTGGGCTACGCAGTTCCGGAGCGGCTTCAGCGGGAGGACGCGCGGATTCTGAAGCAGGAGCTTGCCTGCGTGGCGGTGCGCACCTCCCACTATCCCCAGAGCCAGTATTTCATCGACGAATGCGACCGCCTGGGGCTGCTGGTGTTCACGGAGATCCCGGGCTGGCAGCACATCGGCGGGGAGGACTGGAAGGATCAGGCGGTGGAAAACACCCGGGAGATGGTGCTGCAATACCGCAACCATCCCAGCATCATCCTCTGGGGCGTGCGCATCAACGAAAGCCAGGACGACGACGAGCTGTACCGCCGCACCAACGCCGCCGCCCATGAGCTTGACCCCAGCCGGGCGACCTCCGGCGTGAGGTTCCTGGAAAAGAGCCGCCTGCTGGAGGACGTCTACGCCTACAACGACTTCTCCCACACCGGAGACAATCCCGGCTGCAAGCCCAGACGTACCGTTATGCAAAGCCGGAAAAAGGCGCTGCTGATCTCCGAGCATACCGGTCACATGTACCCTACCAAGTCCTATGACACCTGGAGCCACCGGCAGGCGCAGGCGCTGCGCCATGCAAGGGTGCAGAGCGACGCCGCGGCCGACGGCGGTCATGTGGGCTGCTTCGGCTGGTGCATGTTCGACTACCCCACCCACAAGGATTTCGGCTCCGGCGACCGGGTATGCTACCATGGCGTCATGGACGCCTTCCGCAATCCCAAGCCTGCGGCGGCGCTGTACGCCAGTCAGGGAGAGGGGGCAACGGTGCTGACGGCCTGTACGCCCATGGACATCGGCGACTATCCCGGCGGACAGATCGGGGACTCGGCGGTGCTGACCAATGCCGACTCCGTCCGGCTGTACAAGAACGGGAATTATGTCACGACCCTTCGCACCGGGGACTACCCCGGATTGCCCCATCCGCCTATGATTCTGGACGACATCATCGGCGAGCTTCTGGAGACCCAGGAGGGCTTTGACGAAAAGAAGGCCGACCTTCTGCGTGCCTGCCTGCTGGCGGTGCGCAGACACGGCTTTGCCCACCTGCCTCCGGCGGATCTCGCCCGGATGGGTGTCGCCATGACAAAATACGGCCTGACCTTTGCCGATGCTCAGAAGCTCTACGGAAAGTACGTGGGCAACTGGGGAGGGGAGTCCACCGTGTGGCGGCTGGACGCATTGAAGGGCGGGAAGGTGACTTCCTCTGTCACCCTGTGTCCCAGCGCAAGGCTGCATCTGGAGGTCACGCCCAGCCACACGGAATTGACGGAAGGGGACACCTACGACATGGCGGCGGTGCGTGTCCGGATTCTGGACGAGTACGGGAGCCCCTCGCCCTATGCCCAGCTTCCGGTGACGTTCCGGTTAGAGGGCGCGGCGCAGCTGGTGGGACCGGAGGTGACAGCAGCCGAGGGCGGCATGACGGGTACCTACGTCAAAACCACCGGGGAGACCGGCACGGCGGTGCTGACAGTGACTACCTCCCAGACGGAGGCGGTGCGCATTGCGTTTACGGTCGGCCGGAAGCCGGAGCGGTGAACGTCCTTAATACTATTTCTTAAGGCAACACCGCACAATTCGGCAAGAAGACTCAGCCAGGATTTTTGCTCCAATTCA